>CAIMTB010000065.1 GCA_903844265.1 uncultured Verrucomicrobiota bacterium | reverse complement strand
GATTCGGTTTGTCCGTGTGAGTTCAACGGAGGAACCGCCCTCTTCGAAACCCTTGGCGACTGCGGAGGAGATCCCCGGGCTGGTCAGTGGACTTCGATCCGGAGAGGTCCAGTCGGAGGATCATGGGATGCAGGAAGTGGTGGGTGGAGGTGGCTCCCGGGCGGATCAGGGGGCTCCGTTCGTGGACCGCCTGGACCAGGTTGCCGAGAGCCAGTACGGGGATCCTTCGTTGTGGCGCCTGGTTGCCTCGTTCAATGACATCGACGATCCGTTCCGCCTGCCGATCGGGACACAACTGCGGGTTCCTACCCTCAACCGCCGGGCCCCGGGATGAGAACCGCGATTTCGTTGCTTCCCGTCACGGTTGAGGTTGCCGGCCGACGGCTCGGGGAAAGCGAGTTATCCTGTCTCTCCGGGATTCGCATTCAGGAGCGTCTGTCGCTCCCATCGCTCTGTGAGCTCACCTTTCTGAATCAGGCCGGAGGGGATGAAATGGCTTCACTCTCTGTCGCTGGAGTCAGTCTGCGAGTTACTGTGGCCAACGCAGCTCAACCCTTGTTCGAGGGTGAAGTCACCGCGGTGGAATTCGAGTTCGAAACGGATCGCGCCAGTCGCCTCCGTATCCGGGGCTACGATCGCCTCCATCGCCTCCGGAAGCGCCAGACCAGCCGTGGGTGGTCCCAGATAGGGTTGACTCACCTGGCGCGCGATCTGGTGTCGGACCTCGGGTTGTCGGTCAGAGACGCCGGCTCGGACGTTGTCTGGCAGCGGATCATACAGCACGGTCAGACTGATTTCGAACTGCTCGCTGAGCGTGCCGAGCGATGCGGTTTGTACTTTGTCCTCTACGGGGGGGAACTTCGATTCACGTCCTTGGCCGGCTTCGGGGAGCCCGTAACACTCACGCTCGGCGAGTCCCTGCTCGAAGCCCGCGTTGAGATCAACGGCGACGCTTCGTGTCGGTCCGTCTCGGCGGAGGGTTGGGATCCGCTGGGGGTCTCAAGTTTTTCCGGAGGCGCCGGGACGGCTCGAACCGGGCGCGAGATAGCGGCTGAAGTCCAGCCCGGTGTCGTCGGAGGCCGCCAGGAACGGAAACTGCCCGGTCGCGCCCTGCAAAGCGTGAGGCAGGCAGAAGCTCTCGCTCAGGCCGAACTGGACGCCCGGGTGGCCCGGGAGGTCACCTTCCGTGGACTGACCCAAGGGAATCCCGCCCTTCGTCCGGGCGGAGTGATCTGTGCCGGGGGGTTGTCGCAGGCCCTGAACGGAAGGTACATTCTTACCGAGGTCACCCATACCCTTGAAGGGGGGCGGGGTTTTTTCTCCGAGATATCAACCGCCCCGGCGCCCCCCGGTCGACGGCCTGGCGGCGCCTCGATGACTCTGGGGGTGGTGACTCGCGCGGACGATCCTGATCATCTCGGCCGGGTCAGGGCCTCCCTGCCTGGCTATGGCGGTGTGGAAACCGATTGGATGCAAGTGGCGGCCAGCGGGGCCGGCGCAAACAAAGGCCTCGTCACAATCCCGGACACCGGCGACAACGTGCTCGTCCTGTGCGCTGACGAGGATCCATGCCAGGGGGTTGTCGTCGGCGGGTTATACGGCGCGCACGGTCCGCCCATCGACACCAGGGACAATCACCCCCGCTGCTTTTCCCTGGTGACGGCCGGGGGGCAGCGTGTTCAGTTGGATGCCGACGGTAAGTCCATTCGTTTTGAAAACGGCCACGGGAGTTACGTGGAACTTGGGCCCGAGAAATCTCTCTTTCACTCCAGCGTCCCACTTCACATCCAGGCGCCGGGGCAGACCGTGGCGATCCGCGGCAAAGCCATTGATTTTGAAGAGGCCTGACATGCAGCTCCTCACTGAAGACGCCCTGATCACCTGCGGTCATCTCGCTGGAAGAGTAGAGATAGCCCCGACCCAGGAGTTGGTCAGCATCGGCAGCCGCCGCATTCTGGTTGAGAAGAACCCGGAGGGCCGTGTGATCCAGGGTTGTCCCAACATCGGGCCTGCCATCAAGCCGTGCCGTGCCACGCTGCTGGTGCACGAAGGCTATTCGAGCCTGCTGCGCATTCAGGGCCGGCGTATCTGCGTGAGCACTCTCTGGGGTCTTACCGATGGCACACCGCCCGGCACGGTCCGCTATGAGGTGCGTGATCCCGGGCAGACCCTCGTCTCCGAGCGTCCATGAGAACCTCCCGTCATAACGCGTTGCGGTTCTTCCACCCCGATCTTTCCGCGGCGGATCCGACCACGGTAGGGTTGTGCGTCTCGCACACCGGTGCCCTGGCGATGATCGAGGGTGATGCCTCGGTGAGGCAGGCCATCCTGCTCCTTCTCTCCACGTCCCCCGGCGAGCGGGTCATGCGGCCCAAGTACGGATGCAACCTCCGCAGTCTGGTGTTTTCACTCAACGACCAGACGACGGCCGGTCTGGCCATTCACTACGTTCGGGAAGCCATTCAGCGCTGGGAACCCAGGGTCGATGTCCTGGAGCTGGACGCCGGACCGCAGGAGGCCAACCCGACCTCGCTGGTCATTGACCTCCAGTACCGGGTCAGAGCCTCCGGGAATAGCGACCGTATCCGCCTGGGCTTGGATCTCACCCAGGACTAAGACCGTGTCCTTCTCATCGCCAAATCTCGACGATCGCGACTTCCACCAGCTGGTGGAGGAATGCAAGACGATCGTACGGAACTCATGTCCGGCGTGGACGGATCTCACCCCGAGCGACCCGGGGATGGTTCTGCTCGAACTCTTTGCTCACCTTACCGAGGTGATGATCTACCGGTTGAATCGTCTGCCGGAGAAGGCCTTCATCGAGTTCCTGCGTCTGTTGGGTGTCAAACTTACCCCGCCGACTTCCGCCCGTGCCACGCTGCGCTTCAGCCTGAACCGGAGTCAGTCCCAGGCGGTGGAGATACCTGAGAGAACGCGGGTGACGATGGGGAAGGTCATGCCTCAATCGGAGCCGCCCGTGTTTCTTACCGAGGCGCCTGGCGTCTTGGAGCCGGGCCAGATGGAGATCGAGATCGGGGCCTATCACTGCGAGGCGGTGGACGCCGAATGGCTCGGCCTGGGCACCGGGTTGCCCGGGTTATGCCTTCAAGTCAAGCGGCCGCCTATCGTCGCGTCCCTGCCCAAGAGCCTGGATCTCAGGGTGGGGGTCGAGGCGGCGCCGGGGGAACTCGATGAGCGGATGCGGGCTGTCAGCCACCTCGGCAAGTCGTACCGTATCTGGACTGAGGTGGAGGATTTCGTGGATCTTGGCGCGGAGCGATTTGTGTATGTGGTGGATCGGTTGGCGGGTTCGATCAGCTTTGCTCCGGCGCTTCTGAGCCGGGCGGAGATGGACCCTTCCATTTCGGCAGAGCCACCCTCGGAACGGCCCAAAGCACTCGCCGCGGTTCCGACCGCTGGGCGTGAGATCCTGGCCTGGTACTGCCGCGGTGGGGGCAGCCAGGGAAACGTCTCCGCCCATTCACTGACACTGGCCAAGGATGGCCTGCCCGGCGTATCGGTTACCAATCCGCAACCAGCGGTGGGCGGCCTGGCTGCTGAGTCACTCGAGAATGCGCTCATCCGGGGACCTCTCGAGATCCATTCCCTCCATCGGGCTGTCACTGCCAAGGATTTCGAGATGATCGCCCGGCGGGAGACCGGGGCTGTGGCGCGGGCGATGGCGTTCACCAAGGCCACTCTCTGGAAGTATGCGTCGCCCGGCACGGTCGAGGTCCTCTTGGTGCCCTCCATCCCGAGCGAGGCCCGCAACCGTGACCGCGTAACCCCCGACCAGTTGCAGGAACACCAGGCCGCCAGCACCCTGACTCACATCCAGGCAGCCCTCGACCTTCGCCGGCCCTTGGGTACCGTCTGTGTCGTCGATTGGGTCCGGTACAAGGTTGTCCGGGTGCGGGCTCGTATCGTCATCCACCGCGAGGAAGACCGTTCACAGGTCGCGGCAAGAGTTCTGCGCCAACTGCATCGTGTCATCAGCCCGCTCCCGTCGGGTGATCCAGGCTCGACCGGTTGGCGGTTTGGTCAGGGCCTGCGCGCCTTCCAAGTGTACGAGATCGTACTGGCCGAACCCGGGGTGAAATACATTGAACATGTGCGTCTTCTCGTTGACGAGGCGCCTTCCTCCCAGGTGACTTCGATCGCTGACGATCCTTTTCATCCTTCCGCCTGGTACGCCGCATCAGGCGAAACTCTCTTCCGTACGATCAACGACGGAGATGGATGGGAACGGCTGTCCGCGTTCCCGGCACAGACCGTCAAGTTCATGCGCTCGCACCCGGTCCAACCTGGGGTCCTCGTGCTGGTCACCGAACAGGCGGGGGAAGCGCCAGGATACCGCATCTATGTGACCCGGAACTGCGGTGAGAAATGGGAGTCGATCGCGCACACCACTTTTTCCGTGGACGACGCGGCCTGGTTGTTCCACCGGCCGGCGCCGACCGTCGTGTTGGCCACCGACGCGGGTCTCTACGAACTTAGCCTCACTGCCGGTTCGGTACCCCTCAAGATACTCGTCGGTCCACCCGACCAGTTACTCGGGTTCTATGCGGTCACCGTGGTCGATGTCCGCGGCATCATCCACGTTGCCGCCGCCGCGACCTCCAAGAGGGGGGTTTACCTTTCAGACTACGAAAATCGGCCCAATACCTTCAAGCTGATCGGACTTGTGGGGGAGGACGTCCGTGTCCTCGAAGCCCAACGCGATGGGATACGTCGATTCCTCTGGGGTGGCGCCACCGCGACCAGCAGCGAAGTGGGCAAGGGATGCTTTCGGAAGGAAGTGCCGACGTCCAAGGATGATTGGGACCGCATGGATCAAGGTTGGAAAGGTGGGAGTTGCCTGGCGCTTGCCTTCTCCGAGTCCCATGTGTTCGCGGCGACTCACCACGCGGGGGCGCTGCGCATCGACTCCACCCAGAGTGTCTCCGCAGTGCGCTGGGTCGGCCCCGAAGTGAAATCAGATTTGCCGATGCGGGACCTGGAACGTTTCCAGAGGGTCAGCACCCTGGCCGTTTCTCCCGCGGGGAAACCCCTCCTGGTTGGCGGGCCCGAAGGCATCTTTCGCAGTGAGGACGGCGGAACCAAATACGTCGGGGTGTCCGGCAGGGAATTTGTCGATGAGATCACCCTTCCGGGCACGTGGCTGTTCTGCTCCGGGGAACATGAACTTACCATCTTAGGCGAAGATGAAGCATCAAGGGATTGAACAGCTCTTGCCGGGCATTTTCCAGCGGACCGCCCGCATGGGCAGTCCGTTGTATGCCTTGCTGCAAGTCATGGAGGCCCTGCACGGTCCCTCCGAGGCCGCCTTGGAGGATCTTGACACGAAGTTCAACCCCAGGCGCACCCCCGATGCCTTCGTTCCCTTTCTCGCCCGATGGGTGGACCTCGAGCGCATTCTCGAGCGGGCCGTCCCGGGCCAGAGATCGAAAACCAACCTGCCCAGTGAAGTCCTCTCGACGGGCCTGGGTAACCTGCGTGAGTTGGTCGCCTGCGCTGCGCGGCTTTCAAAGTGGCGCGGCACGCGGTACGGACTGATCCGGTTTCTCCAGGCCGCCACGGGTGAGTCGGGTTTCGAGGTGATCGAGAATCAAGATAGCACGGGAGAGCCAAGACTCTTTCATCTGGTGGTCCGGGCACCAGGCACCCTGAGAATGCATCGGTCCCTTCTCGAACGCATCGTCGAGTCTGAGAAGCCCGCCTACGTCACTTACGAACTGGTCATTGGCCCCAAGGTCCAGGAATAGCACCATGTCCACCGCATTTTCCGTCACTTCAGCGCAGGTCGAGCCCCTTAAGCTCAGTGTCAAGGGCCGCGCCAAGATCGAGTTTACAGTAACCAATGTCACGGACAAGGAACTCAAGGCCTTGCCCGAAGTCGAGCCCAGGGATCCGAAGCCGGCTCCGAGGACGTGGCTTACCCTCAGCGAAGCTGCCGAACGACGCCTCCCTCCGAAGGGATCCCATCCCTATGTCGTTGAGATCGCCGTACCGCCCGAGTCTCCTCCAGGCAAGTATTCCTTCCGTCTCACCATCGCCAGTGGCACGAAGGGAACGGGAGACGAGGAATCGGCCTGCGGCCCCGACATCACCTTCGAGGTCACCGAGACCCAGGTCATGGGTGGTGGTGAAGGTCCCGGGCCGCTGAAATGGATCTTGATCCTACTCGGCGTGCTCGTTCTCGGCCTGGTTGGGTTCGCGGTCTGGAAGTTGGTCCCCCGGAGCGTCAAGATGGAGAACTTCGCCGGCCGCACAGTGAACGCCGCACAGGATTGGGCGCGCACGAACCGGTTGGAGGTCGTCGTCGGGGATGAAGCCTTGAAGGATCTCCCCAAGGACGTCGGCCTCTTCGTTCAGGATCAGGCGCCTCCCGCGATGCAGTCCGCATCGCGGGGCAGCCAGGTGAAACTCAGTGTCTGGCGCCACATCACAGTCCGGCTTCACAACCAGGTGGACCTTGACCAGGGCGTGGAGGCCTCCGGACCAGCCGTCTCGGGTCCGGACTTCACGCTGGAGATGCTCACCAACTCCGTTCCCTTCGGCCATGGCAGCGCGAGATTGCTCCTCTCCCTGGCCAAGGGGACCGCGGTGGCGCTTGTCGACAGCGGAAAGACAAGCACCGGCGGGATCGTTCATTCCACGGTCGGCGGCATCGCCTCTGCCGCGTCGGCGATTGTCGCCCGCCAGGACGACGACAGCCTGGTCGTGCGCGGATGGAGCGTCGACGCGGCGGACATCCCAACTGGGAATCTGATGACCACGAATTTCCTCCAGAGCCGGGTTCTGGCCCGCTATGACAAGGAGGGCCGGGTTGAAAATCTCCGGGTCATACCGGGGCAGAACGGCGGCCTAGTCGGTATCCTCGGGTCCGCATTTGACGCCGCTGGCGATAGGCTGGCCATCGATTCCCAGAACCGGGTCCTGATCGCCGACGGCTCGGAGACCGACACCGAAGCGACCCGGTTCACGGCTGCGTTGCGGCCCGATCCTACTCTCGGCCGGGGGGTGGGAACGACCCGCGTCCGCGTGCAGGCCGGGCCGGTCACCGCCCTGGCCGCCGTCAGGGGCGACAAGTTCCTCGTGGGCGCCGGCAAGGACACACTGGAATTGGTTCGAATGACGACGAATGGGGCGTCGGATGGGACTTTTGGCCTGCGAGGCAGACTGATGACTCCGTTCCGGGTATCTCCCTCGCGCGGTGCGCCGGTCGTAGCCGTCGAGCCTGACGGCCACATCCTTGTTGCCGGCGAGACGGTTCCTCCAGCTGGCGGCCCTCCCGCGGCCCTGCGCGATATCTCCTTGGTGAGATTCTCCGAGGACGGGAAGAGCGAGAACATGGTCATGGCCAACCCCAGGAGGCCGTGGACTTATGAGGAGGCTGCAGCGTATGCGATCGTCCCGCAGCCCGACGGGAAGTGCGTGGTCGCGGGTTCGGTGATGTTCCATGGGAAGGAACACCAACTCGCCCTGTGGCGATTCCTCAGCGACGGATCGCCGGACCCCAGGTTCGGCGAGAAGGGCCTCGCACAGATAGTCACTGTAACCAATTTGACCTCTCTGAGCCGTGTCGGGCTGGTTCTGGATCCCGACGGGAAGATCCTGGTCGCCGCGAGTTGCGTCTTCTCCAAGGATAGGCATTTTGGGACCAGCCTTCGAGTCATTCGCCTCGAGGCCAATGGGAGCGTGGATCGGACCTTTGGCGATCAGGGGACCGTAGCGATCGGATCCGAGCTTCCTGGGTTAACCACCATGTTGGGCGGAGCCGCCCGGCAATCCACGGGCAAATACGTCATTTGCGGATTGATTCGGGAGCGCTGGTCCCTGGTACGCCTGAACGCCGATGGAAGCCCCGATGAGGAATTCGGCAAGGGTTGGTCCATCGACGAGGTGTTGCATGGGGCGGTCACCTCTGCGGTTTTCGAATCGACCCACGTCGTGCTATTGCCGGGTGAACTCTATTACTTCACCACCAACGGTGGCCACCATGTTCTCCTGCGCGCGGAACGCCAGCAAGGCCCCGATCCGGATGAAATGAAGTTCTCGTACATGATCTGGACGCGGGCCCGATAACTCCGACCTCAATCCACGCCGACCCTCCTGGGATTCAAGCCGATGGGGCGAAATCGCGGGAGGATCAACCGGTCCAATTGGATGAAATGAAGCTCTCCCGCCTGCAGTTAGTCCTGCTTCTGCTTGTCCTGGTCCTGATTGGACTGTGCCTGGCATGGAGCCTTCGTAAGAACGAATCCTCGGTGGAGGAGTGGACGGCCTGGGCCCGAGGAAAAGTTGGGGCCCGAGGTGGCTTCGATCCGGGTCAGGTCAGGTGCCCGGAGAAGCGCGGGTCCGTCATCGTCCTGCCGAAGCTTGCTCCGGCGCTGAGCGCGGAGATAGAGCCGGCGCCCCATGGCTTCCTGCCGTCGGTCCGGACGCTCCGCCTCGTGCTTTCCGGCATCGACACCTTCCAACTGACTTACGAGCCCGCCTCGTCGAACGGTGTGCGCCTCGATCCCCGCGCTGTGCCGACCCAGGTGGGATCCTTTGAGCCTGGAAAGACAAACAGCCTTCTGGTTCTCGAGCATGGCGGACATCTCGCCCTGCGGCGGAAGAGCTCCAGGGCGGATGCTTCATTCAAGATCGAATGACTTCCTTATCATGAGCGCCAAGCGAGCCGCCCTCACCGCGCTTTCCGTCTGGGCCGGCCTTGTGCTGGTGTGTGTCGTCCTGGCCTTTGCCTTCTCGGGCACCGAGTGGGGGCTGCCGCCTGCAGACTCATCGGGCACGAAGAATTGGGCCGTCGACGACTGGCGGGAGGATCAGTCGGAGACACTGCGGCGCGGCAGTTTCATTCGGGAGCCGGAGAACACCTGGTCCAACTCCGCCTATCTCCTGGCCGGGCTTCTGGTTCTTTTTCGGGCTCGCAAGCCCCTTCCTTTTGCCTTCGGAGGACAACTTTGTGCCTTGTCATTGACCAGCGGGCTGTATCACGCCTCCGTTCTTGAACCCTGGCAGACCCTTGATATAGCGGGTGTCTACGGGGCGTTGATCTCTCTGCTGGCCTTCTGCATCGATTCCATGGCGAAGGGGTTCCTTGGCCTGCCGGGTCGGCCTGTGCTCGTGTGGTCCCTAGTTCCAGCCACGGCGGGGTTGGCCCTTCTGATGGCCTGTTTGAGGACGAAATTCATCCTTTTCGATTCGACGATCGGCTTCGTGATCATCGTCGGGGTCCTACTGGTGCTCATCGTGATCACCTTCGTGGTGACTCATCGTCGCCCTGGAAGGCACGTGGACTTCATCCACGGGTGCGGCGTGGTGTTCGACCATGTCTGGGTGGTGACCGGGTTCCTCCTGTTGGCGGTCGGGGTTGGCCTTCTGTGCCGGTTGGGTGATGGGGCCGGGCGGTTTCTATCGGCGCCGGGCTCCTGGTTGCAGGCGCACGCGGTCTGGCATGTGCTGAGTGCGGCGGCACTGTTGTTGACCTATGAACTGTTCGCGCGCGTCGCGGGCGATGACCAGCGGGTCTTTTGCGACGCCGACCGGTGAACGAGGGTCTTGACCATCGACACGAGAGACATGATCAGCATCAGGGCGCTCCAAACGATCACGATGATGAGTATGACTATCGAAGCGATGCCATCGGTGATGCTCACCAGGAACCCGGGGACCAGGCCGTGCAGGAAGCTTGTCAGGAGGTTTGCCAGCAAGGACGAGGCGATCAGCATCATCAGGCCCTTGTTCTTGAGAAATCCTGGATGAGCGAGGAGCAGGCACACCACCAGGCCGAGTTTCAAGAGTAGGGAAATGCCGAGTATCGCCGCGGCGGCTTCGCGGTTGAAGAATCCCCAGATGGCCAGATAGGCAATCGTTCCGAAAGGGGGCGCGAGGAACAGGCCCACCATGATCAGGACCTCCTGTACGGTCACCAGGAGCCGCATCCCCGCCGCCAGAAGCACGGTCAGCGCGACCAGCAGGGTGATGATCCCCTGGACCTTTCCTTGGAGAGCATCAGTGAGGACGAACGCGGCGCCGATGAGTGCCACCGTGAAAATCAGGAGACCGTCCAACAGGGCCGCCCGCGGAATCGCCATGCCTGGCGGCGCCTCGCGACTCAGTTTATTAACTTCCTCCACGCTGATCTCGCCCCGGGTCACCCGATCTTTCATCTCCGCGCAGGCTGGGGAATCCAGATCCATCGCCAGGGGCTTCAGGAACCAGTGCGATCCGAACTCAAGCCCCCCCGCCAAGGCTATGAGCAGGATGCCAAGGAAGAGAAAAGGCCGTCTAATCGAGTCCATGCGCGTCAATTTCCTTTGAGGGTGGGGCCGCCGCGGGCTGGGCGATGGATCACGGATTCGGCAGGACTGCCTGAACCCGGTAAAACCTGTCCGTGTCTTTCGACGGCGGTGCTGGCTGGATCCACCTCATCGCCGGGATATCCAGGAAAGGCTTGGGCGGATTAGTTGGATAGAGCTGCTGCCAGTTGGAGTGGGTGAGATTCGTGGTGGTCTCCAGTGAGTACACCTGATTCAGGCGGTAGGGATAGGCGAGGAGGAGCGGCTTCGGTCCATTCGGACTGGCATTTCTGGAGTCCGCAAAGGCGAGGCTGGGTTCCCACGGGGGGCGCAACTGAAGCGGGCGCATCATATCATTGTCCTCGTGGTCCAGGATGTGACAATGAAGGACGAAGCGTCCCGCGGTCGCAAGGTCCCCTGAAACGGCGCTGGGCGCGGTGTAAAACATGACGTTGGTTGGCCACTGCATGACAATGCGTGTGACTGCGAACGGCGCGGCTCGGACGACATCCTTGGGGCCCGTTTCATAGGATTGAGCCGGTTGAAGGTCGCTGGGATTGAGGCTGAGATAGGCAGCGAGCGGCTTCAGGGTTCCGGCAAGCCGGTCGATGATGTATTTCCCGACCATGACCGGTGGGAAGCTGGGGTCGTTACCCCAGGGCGTAGTCAGGCTGCTTGTGTCGGACGCGAACCTTTGCCGGTTGATCACCCGGAAATCCAGGAGGTGCACATGCACGGGGTGGGCCTCGTTGGAGAGGTTGATGATATCCCAGACCTCGATGTCCCCGGCGTGGGGAAAATCGGTGATGGGCTCGTCAAAGTGCGCCATGTTGATCAGGGCGAAGGGATGACTGAGGTTCGCGACATTGAACGGCGGACCCTGGAACGGGAGGGTCCCGGTACTATCCGTGAGATCCAGGGTCACCGGCCGGTTCGTCATCGCGGCGTTGACCATGCTTTCGGTGGTGACCCAATTCTGGGTGAGCGGTGTGGGAATCCGGATGTCCCGATTGCCGTTCGTCGAGAGGGGCAGGCTGACGCGGAATTGCATGAGGTTGGTGATGTAAGGGGGACCGACGATGTCGGCGTTGGCGCCGCCACCTCCGGCCCCTGCGAGGCCAAAGGCGTTCTTGATGGTGATATGGGTGTAACTCGAGTTGGCGAAGGGGGAGAAATCGATCACCACATCGAAGCGTTCACCCGGCATGGTGGCTATGCGTGAAACGTTGGTCGCGCTCTGCAAATAGCCATCCTCGTCACCGACCACCAGAAACGACGGAGCCGCCGGTACGTTCGTTCCCTTCAGATCCTTGCCGCCGGCGTCGGTCATATACATTTTCAGGGCCAGTGCGCGGAAGCTCGTGCCATTCAGGATCCGAAAGCGGTAAGGACGAGGCTCAACCTCGAGGTACGGGGTCACCTTGCCGTTGACCACGGCGTACTGGTGCCACGGTGGACCTGCGAGGAAGAGATTGGTGACCGAGTGACTGATTCCGTTCGCGGTCCAGGTGGTGGCGCCAAAGTCCCGGTCCTGAAAAACCAGCGGGACTTCGTAGGGCAGTCCTGACGGCAGGCTGATCCCATGCTCGCGATCGTAGTCTTCGGCGCGGAGGAGATAGAAGCCCGCCAAGCCGGCGTAGACGTTGTTGGCAGTCACGCCGATGGCGTGGTCGTGGTACCAAAGCGTTTCCCCATCCCCGTTGAGGTCCATGTTGCCGTAGAAATACTGGTCGGATTCTCCCGGCCTGAACCAATTGGTGGGATAACCGTCGTAACGTGGCAGGACAGCCGCTCCATGGAGGTGCACGACCGTGCGGATGGTTTGGGGTGAAAGGCCGCTGTCATGGCCTCCGTGAAACAGGTTGGTGTCGGCGGGCAACCAGTACGGATACATGCCTCCGTTGTTGGTCAGCCTGTTGATCCAGTTGACGAGAACGGGTGTTCCAACCTTGGCTTCGATGGTCGGACCCGGGTACTTGCCGTCGTAGCCCCAGACTTCGATGGGCGGGAGGTTTGTGTGGAAGAAGTGGTTCGTGATGACAAGCATCGGCATGTCATAGACATCCAGGGCGCCCGGATAACAGAGGGAGGGCAGGACAGGGACGCAGTATCCGCTGATCGTGCGGGAAGGCTTCGCGACCTGAGGCATCGGCAGCGCATCACGAAAGGGCGGCAGTTCGATCGTCAGTTGTTGGGTTACAGCGTCGGCCGGGATTTCCCCGTCGCCTGCTGTCGCGCTCGGGGAGGACGGGTGGGCGAAGGTAGGGTTCGCAACCGTGAAGGCGAGGAGTAAGACGACAGGCAACGACGAGCCTCCAGCGCGTGACGAGGCTCCCGGCGTGCCCGGAGCGTGTCTGAACATTCGGAAGGGTGGGGTTTTCATGGGAAGGCAATTTTTCCAGAAATAGGACACGCAGTGGGGCCATAAGCCACCGGGGGGGTATGGAGTGCCGCGACTCGTCGCCGCTTTTCGACTCTCATCCCTGGACCCTGACGCCGAGGGAGGCCCGGGGTTGATTCCCGTGCGGGGGTTTCGCTCCACGGGGGGACAAGCGGTGACAAGTCACCGCACTCCAAAGGACGCTTCATGGGAACTCGGCTGTAGCCATCGAGGGTTCACGCCGGATCGTGCCGGGTGCCTGGCCCGTGGGAGGAGCTCTATGGCGCCGCCGCCAGAACACGGATTCGGGCCAGCGTTGCTCCTCTTGATAGAAGGAGCTTTGTCCTTGAGGTGGGTGGTCGCACCCAGCCACGCATCCCATTGAATCTCGGAGCGAAGCCCGAGATCGATGGCCAGATCGTCGTCCGTCATGAAAGCCACGATGGCCTTTCCTCCCGGGGCCCAGCCCAGCGACCACCACCCATGCTCGCATGACTCGACATAGCTTCCCGATTTTGCTCCCTCGTCCGGGCGCTCCCATTCGAACATTCTCACGACCCCGACAAGTCGATCAGTGAGGGTTCGGTGGGCTCCGAGTAGGAAGGCCTCCCACACCTGAAGGCGTTTGAGCAACGGTTCGGCGCAGGGAGGAAGGGTCTCGGCGGTGCGGAAGGGTCTGGGCCGCGTGCGGTTCAGGACTACGACCGGCAGGTTGGGATCGGCATCCTTCAATAACAACGCCGTCGCCATGCCAGCCGGCCCGGCGCCGACGATGATTACCCTGGATGGAGGTCGCTCAGACACGAGTCATTTTCGCCGGACATCGTTCACTTGGGAGCGGGAGCACCATCGACGATGAAATCCAAAGTGCTCCAAGCCGTCACCATCTGCAGGTCGCCGATTGGGGTTTGCGGGATGGAGCCAGACCATGCGTAAGTCGCGCCGGCGGGAGTGGTGATCTGCATCGGTCGGTGGGCGGGCCACCAGAATGTTGTCTGCATATTCGACACGATCGGGTCACCGGTGCTGGAGGGGTCGATTGAGTTCCAATCGCGATAGGTGATCTCAATGGGCTGAGTGGAGCACTCATTGAAATCGCTCTGCCACGGGAGCGCCGAGTATTTGGTGATGTCCCCGGGTTCCAGGCCGGCGGACATGTCGGAGGCCTGGCTGAGATTGCCTGCCGAATAGGACTTGCCTGGGAGGATCCGATAAGGAGCCGAATAGATGCCGGGATTCCGGATGATCCACGAGACCTCGGCACCGGGACAGAAGGAGCCGCCGAGGCCATTCGCGAGGGCGGCGCGATCCAATTGGACTCCGGGGCCGTCAGCGGGAGCCTGAAATCCTTCGAGGTCCGCACTGATGAACTTTCCACAGGCCCACTGGTGGAGGATGAAGAGCATGGTGTCGGTGAGCCTCAGGAATTTTGAAGCCGCCGTATTGCTCAGGGGGTTGTCACCGCACAGCCAGGGCATCCCGATGGGGTGCGGTCCGGAATAGCCAGCGCCTGGATGGAGTGTGAAATCGTTCTCCTGCCCGGGTTGGCGCAACATCCGATAAAGAGTCATGCGCTTCGTATTTCGGCTCCTGCGCTCCCCGGGTGTTTCGCCTTCGTGGGGTGGGATGGAGAGTTCCTTCCTGTCAAAGTTGCCCCGTGCCCCGGTGTTGTGGGGATCCCCACCCAGATTGCCGTCAAAGACCATGAGGCCCCCATAAGCCGAAGGCCGTTTCAGGATGGGCCAGATATCCCGCTCGAAGTAGGGGTGGTAGTCAGGATTCCAGGAGGCCAAGTCCCGCCAGTTCGCCCAGTCGTCGGTGGTGTTGGGCGACGGAGTCGACGGGTTGAAAGGTGGCGGGCTGAACATGGCCGGGTTGAAGGCGAACTGGCGGACCGCAACGTCATAGGCGACGTCATCGAGAGTGACCATGTCGGTGACCTGAGGGGCGTAGCGTGGGTACCCCACGATCACCCACGAGGGCACCTGGACACTGACGTTTGTTTTCAGCGGAGGCGGTCCGTATATGTTCGGATTTGGGGTCTTCCCGTCCTGGTGGACCTTGATCTCCCCGAGGGTCTCGATGGAGGACGGTTGTAGCGGCGGGGGGAACGTCTGAGCGACGGTTGGGTTCGCGCCGGCAGCGAACTGTGCGATGCGGATTGCGGCTGGGGAACAGGACACGGACTGGGGACCTGGATCAATGATGAGCTTCTGGCGTGCGCTGGGCTCGGTGATATCGGGGTTGCGCAGCGGATGAGCGGCGTCGTAACCGTGCTCGCCCTGAGTTTCTGCGAATTGGTACCGCACCTTCCGCGAGCGATCGCCGACGAGGGAGAAGCTCACCGCCGGCGCTGCTGTTGCCGGTGCGGGTGCCGGTGCATGACAACATCCGCCCGCAGGTCGGGCCTGGGGTGGAACCCCGGAGCATACAGGAGTGGCCCCGACAGCCGCAGGGTTGCCCGCAGGGGCAATCAAGCGCACCCCGTAGAGGCTTAATTCCAGAAGTTGCGGAAGGGGTAGCTTCCAGAAGCGACCGTGCCCTTGGTACGAGGACGATGAGGTGCCGGCGGCCTGATCGAGGATGATCATCACCCGTTGATACCGGGTCGGACTCTTCGGAGTAGGGAGGGACATGGGCGCGTGGTGGAGTAGGGATCGGGTCGGGGCGAAGCGATGATTCTCCTCGGGAATGTCGCCGGTTACCCGGGGCATTCTGTGAACAAAGGCTCCCGGATTATGGGATCAGCGGGTGGAAACTTGATGATTAGGGCGTAACATGCGAAGGATTATGGAGTCAAGGAGTTCTGCCTGCGCCCGCTTTCGCCCAAGTCCCGAGTCCTGATTTCGTCCTCCCGCTTCCCGAGGGAGTCCGAGCGGTGTGGGGCATCGTCCACGGGGAGCGCGAAGCCACGTCGACGCGGGAGAGAATCTGTTGGATGGGCCTTGGCGATGGCAACGCGCCGGGCCGGTGAATGAGTCGGTGCCCGAACGGCGCTGGGGTTACTGCAAAGTGCCCGGCGCCTGGTCTGGCATTACGGATTGCATGCAGAACGATTCGCAGTCCGTACTCAGCCCCCGGAATGGCGCAACGTGCGACTGGGTGGACCTTCCGCCGCATGGTACGCGCGTCGGTGAGGTGCGATTCCCCGATGGTGAGTTGGATCTATCCGGGGTATGCCGGCCGGGTGAGGTTCATCGACTCAGTCTGCGAGTCACGGCCATGCCGTTGCAGGCGGTGCTGCAATCATACACTGACAGCGCGGCGGCTCGTGAGGTGAAGGGTGCGGTGGCTCGACGTGGGTTGTGCGGTGATGTCCATCTTATCGGTGGTCCGCGTGGGCCACGCCCCGGCGGGGTCCGCGTCTCGACCTCGGTATGGCGTGGGGAACCCTTGGAATGGTTCGGGATCGTGAGAAGTGAGGTGAAGTTGGAGCGGGCGAAGGGAATCGAACCCTCATGACCAGCTTGGAAGGCTGGAGCTTTACCACTAAGCTACGCCCGCATCACGGAACCGGGTCGACGTTGAACGCCCGCGCTTGCGTTGTCAATTCACAGCCCCGTAACCTTTCGTCCATGTCCGACCTGCTGCTGTGCGGCGGTCGCGTGATTGATCCGTCCCGGCAGATCGACGCGACTCTCGACGTTTTGATCCGTGACGGCCGCGTGACAGCGGTGGGCGCGAGCCTTGGCCTGCATCCCGAGGCGGCCGGCGCCCGGCGGGTTGATGTCTCTGGCAAGGTCGTCACCCCCGGCCTGATCGATCTTCATGTCCACCTTCGCGAGCCGGGGCAGACGTCGAAGGAGAACATCGCCTCGGGCGCGATGTGCGGCGCCCGAGGCGGGTTCACGTCGCTGGTCTGCATGCCCAACACCCGTCCGGCCATCGACGACCCGGCCGCGGTCGGGTTGGTGCGCGATCTGGCCCGCTCGCAAGCCTGTGTGCGTGTGTTCGTCGCCGGGGCCATCACCAAGGATCTCGAGGGTGCGGAGCTTGCGCCCATCGGGGCGTTGGCCAAGGCGGGAGTCGTGGCGATCACGGACGATGGACGTTGCATCCAAAGCAACGAGGTCATGCGGCGTGCGCTTGAGTATGCGCGGATGTTCGGTCTGACGGTGATGGACCACTGTCAGGACTACACGTTGGTGACGGAGGGTGTGATGCACGAGGGTTTTTGGAGCGCGGTGCTTGGGTTGCGGGGTTGGCCGGCAGTGGGCGAGGATGCCATCGTGGCGCGCAACATCCTGCTCGCGCGCCTCACGGGCACACCTATCCATTGCCAGCACATCAGCTCGGGTCGGAGTGTTGAATTGCTCCGCGCCGCCCGCGCGGAGGGCGTCCCGATCTCGGGCGAGGCGTGCCCGCACCATTTCACGCTGACGGATTCCGCGGTGGCCGGGAGCGACAAGTTCTGGTCGGCCGATGGGGCGTCGTTGTTCGCGGCCCGCCTGATGCCCGCCGACCATCGCCCTCGCTGGCCCTCGTACGACACGAACTTCAAGATGAACCCGCCGCTTCGATCGGCGGAGGATCGCGCGGCGATCGTGGATGGGCTGAAGGACGGAACCCTCGACATCCTGGCCAGCGACCACGCTCCGCACTGCAATTACGAGAAGGACGTGGAGTTCGATTTTGCGCCCTTCGGAATCATGGGATTGGAGACCGAGCTTGGCCTGGCCCTGACCGAATTATACCACGCCGGCCACCTTTCCCTGGCGCGCATCATCGATCTTTATACGCGCCGTCCCGCTGCGCTGATCCCGATCGTGGCCGAGGAAAATGGACGTCGTCTGGGCACTCTCGAGCCCGGGTACGCAGCGGACGTGACAATCCTGGATCCCGATCTGGAGTGGATCTATGACGTTCGCAAGACGGCGAGCAGGTCGGTCAATTCGCCGTTCCACGGCTGGAAGCTCAAAGGCAAGGCGGTCGCGACGATCTGTCGCGGTCGCGTGGTGTGGAGCGAATTGGCTGGGCTCGAGGTCGGTGGGTGAGCGGGTCGCTCATTCCCCGCGCAACGCGGGCAACAGCGGTGCGCGCAACGAGGCGCGTGTGGCCGTCCAGGTTGTCCCCAGTCCAAGCAGCACCACGCCCCCGAGGGTCCACGCGAGCGAGCGGAACGGCAGCGAACCGTCGGAGGCCATGAGCGCGGGGAGGACCGCGATCGCCGCGCTGGCAAGCCCGATGCCGAGTCCGGCTGCGAGCAGGAGGGCATGCTCGAGCAGGATGGAGGATTGCAGTTGTAGTCGTCGGAAGCCGACCGCTGAGAGCAGCGCGAGTTCCGGTCTTCGTTCGAGGACGTTGCGGAGGACAACCACGCCGAGGCCCGCGCTGCCGAGCAGCAGGCCGAGTCCACCAAGGACCTGGAAGGTGGAGAGATAGGTGTTTTGGACGGCGTTGAACTGGTCGAGGCGCACGGCCGCAGGGGTGAGAGCGAGGCCGTTGTTCTGGAGGGCGCGGGTGAGGAGGGAGGAGAGTTCGTCGACCTTCGACGGGGGGGCGTCGACGAGGAACCAGCGGTAGCCGCCGTTGCCCGGGAAGAGTTGGTTGAAGGCGGTCTCGTCGATGATGAGGTTGCCCTGAAGGATCGAGTTGGCGACCGCCCCCACGAGCCGCAGGCGGAAGGGCCTGCCGCGTTCGTCGGTCATCTCGAGGGTGTCGCCGATCTTCTTGCCGAGCGCCCACTGGATCGATGCGGCGTCACCGATCGCGGGGATTTCCAGGACGCCGTCCGTGGTCGACGCAGAATTCCCCCGGGATCGGAGTGCATCCCAGCCGTTCGTGACGGCGAGGTTCTTCGCGACCTGCGTGAATGTGAACGCGCCGCGGCGCGCGAGTTGGGCTGGATCGACACCGAGGATCCGGGGTCGTTGGGCGCGGTTCAGGTTGAGGCAGCTGGCGTCGTCGCCGTCGCGGAGCCGGAACGAGACAACGTGTGCTCCTGCGGTTTCCTGGGCGGACAACCCGAAGGATTCGAGGCCGGCCGGGGTGTCGAGGTCCTGGGTGACGGGCAGGGAGGATTCGCCGACGCAGGCGAAGCCGCCGGTGCCTGATCCGCGTTCCCATGCGCCATGCCTGGCATCGATGTGAAACACGCCGAGCGAGGTCACGAGGAACGTGCCGGAGGCAAGCAACGCTGCGGTGGCGAGGCTTCGCGAGCGTCGGCGTGCAATGCCGCGGAGCGCGAGGGAAAGTCGTGTCGGAAGCTGGCCCTCGGCTCTCGCGCGGCTGCCTTGCCGGCCAAGCCAGGCTGTGGCGAGACCCAGCCCTCCGATCAGCAGGAGGCTGCCGGCGCTGAAAAAATTCTCGGCGTTGGTGGTGTCCCCGCTCCCAAGCGTCCATGCGGTCAGGCCGAGGGCGCCAAGGGTGGAGGTCGCGCCGATCCAAAGGGCGCGGCTACGTGGGTGGCGCGTCGGCGCGTCGATGCCGCCCGCGAGAAGTTCCCGGGCGGGCCGGCGGAACTGACGTCGGAGCGTGAGGAAAATGGCGAGCGTACAGGCCAGGACGGAGAGCGCGAATCCGAGCGCGAGGCTTGAG
Organism: uncultured Verrucomicrobiota bacterium; assembly: GCA_903844265.1. Classification (GTDB taxonomy): domain Bacteria; phylum Verrucomicrobiota; class Verrucomicrobiia; order Limisphaerales; family CAIMTB01; genus CAIMTB01. Next base: position 7,815 of record CAIMTB010000065.1, on the reverse strand, counting down.
GCCGTGGCGTGGAAGTCGAGGGCTGCACCGCCGATGGCATCGCGCCACCGCGTGGTGAGGCCGTGGATGATCGCGCGGGCGTAGGCAGTGCCGCCCGCCATGCCTCCAGCTGCACCCATCGAAGCCAGCGCCAGCGCCTCGCCCATCCAGAGACGCCGCACGACGGCGGGCCGGAACCCGATCGCGAGCAGCGTGCCGACTTCCACTAATCGCTGCTCGAGCCCGAACTGGAACAGGAGCGCCATGAGCAGCAGGGCTGCGAGGACGAGGAAGAAGCTGAACCCGATGAAGAGCCCGCCGAAATCCTGTCCCGACGTGGCGGCCCGGAGGGCCTGTTCACGCACCGGTTGGAACATGAGCCCGACGTCGTCCGGACGCAGGCCCGCGCGGAGATGGCCCGCGACCTTTTCCCGCAGCGCCTCCGCGTTCTCGCCGGGACCCAGGGGAAATCGCACCGCCGTGAATTCACCGAAGCGATTGGCCCACATCTGTAATCCCGCCTTCGAAGTGACGAAGGCCTTGGGCGTGCCGCGGAATTTTTTCCAGTACGCCTCGTCCTGCGGGCGGATCTTGTGACGGAGGGGGAATCCGGCGTCCCAGTCGCGCGTGCTCTCGGCCTTGGCGAGGCCCGGGAATTCCGGCATCAGCGAGCGGTCGGCATGCCAGCCACGCAGCGGGACGACGTCGCGCACGGTGAATGAGTTGGTCCGCTCCACCAGGCGCGCGCCGGCCTCGGGGTCGAAGTAGGCAAGCTCGACGCGGTCGCCACGCTTGACGCCGAGATCGTCCGCCAACCAGTCGTTCACCACGATCTCGTCGTCGGCCATGTCCGCGGGTGTCCAGGGTGCGCCCGCGCCGGTGACCATCGAGTAGGGCGCGAGTTTGTCGCCGTGGCGGAGGCTGTTGGCGAGGTACGTGACGATGGGGATTCCCTTTGTGATCCCTGATTGTGCGGTGCGTTGGGCTGCGGCGACCACGGGGCGATCGAGGAAGATGCGGGGCGTGGTGATTTCGATCATCGGAGAGGAGGGCGGCGGTCCCTCGACACGGCCCTTGGGGAACCCTGTCGCCTGATCCTCGGTCGGCAGTCCCGCCTGCGGTTGGGACGGGGCGCGAACATCTGCGGCGGGTTGGGGTGCGACGATGCGGACGGAGATCTGGGCGTCGTCGAGGGACCAATTCCCGTCGAGGAACGTGTCCAGTTCGCGTTGGCTGAGTGCGGATGGCGCGGGGCCTGCGGCGAGGCGGGTGGTGATCGGGTACAGCCCGCTCGCGACGGAGGGGGACAGCCAGCGGGGTTTGGATCCGAGGTAGAGATGGAGGCGGTTTCGCCAGTTGCCTGTGGGGTGGGTGAGGACCCCGCCCTGGGCGACGAGGAGGTTCGCCCGGTTGGTAAGTCCGCTGACGCGCCAGAGTTCGTCGATGCTGAGGAACGCGTTGAGCGTGGGGCGCGCGCCGGCGGTGAGTCCGAAATCACCGCCGCCGGCTGCGTCAACCACGTCGTCGACCGTCACGCGGAGGGCTGTTCCGGATTCGTTCTGCGGGCTCAGGACGGCGTCAGGTGAGAGGGCGGAGGGCTTGGGGAATCGCAGGATGAGAGTGTCGCCACGACGGGCCTTGAGTTGGGCGGCGAGAGCCCGGTTGAGCCGGACCCAGCCCGGGGCGGGTTGCTGGTCCGCGACGTCCGTGGCCTGCCGGTAGGCCTGGTTGTCGTCGATGGTGGACCATGGGGTGCGGGTCCGGGCGCGGAGTGCGGTTTCGCGTGCCGAGAATCCCCAGAAGTTCGGGGTGATTCCGAGGATTCGAACCTCGAGGGCGCGAGCGGTGCCGTCCTCGCGTGTTGCGGTGCCGCGGAGTTGGAGGACGCTCGAGCTTGTGGGTGAACGCCTGGAGTTGTTCCAGGAGAACATCGGGCCCGAGGCGGAAACGCCTGCATTTGTCGCCCTCGAAGGATGGGCCTGGCGGAGGTCCGTGGTGAACAGGCGGTCACCGGCGTCGACGGCGAACTCGACTTCACCGAGGCGTGCCCGAGCGTGGTCGAGGAGGCTTTCGCGGATGGAATCGCCGACGACCAGGGCGCCGATGAGTGCGGCGCTTCCGACCCAGGCGCCCAGGACGACGCCAAGGTGTGAGCGCCAATGGAACCGGAGGGAACGGCGGATGAGGTGGAGCAGCGTCATGGGTGGGCGGGAGCGGTCCTTTCGGCGAGTTGGCCGTCGGACAGTTCGAAGACGCGGCCCATGTCGTTGGCGAGTTCGAGGGAATGGGTGACCACGATGAGCGTGACGCCCTCCTCGCGATTGAGATCGCGGAGGAGTTGGCCGAGATCACGGGCTGAACGTTGGTCGAGGGCCCCGGTGGGTTCGTCGGCGAGCAGGAGGGGAGGGGTGTTGATGAGGGCGCGGACGACGGCGGCGCGCTGGCGTTCGCCGCCGGAAAGCTGGCTGGGGAGATGATGCAATCGTTCGCCGAGGCCGACACGGCCGAGCAGTCGTCTGGCCCGGTCCGGGGCGTCGCGTCGCGATGCGGGGTCGTCGCAGGCGAGGGTCGGCACGAGGATGTTCTCGAGCACGTCGAGGTGGGGGAGCAGGTGGTGGGACTGGAAGATGAACCCGATCGAGCGATTGCGGACACGCGCGAGGCCGACCTCGTCGAGTTGGGAAAGGTCGATGCCGTCGATGAGGACCCGTCCTGAATCGGGGCGATCGAGGGTGCCGAGGAGGTTGAGCAGTGTCGTCTTGCCGGAGCCCGAGGGGCCGACGATGGAGATGGCGGCGCCGCGCGGGACGCGGAGGTTGACGTTGCGCAGGATGGCCAGCGGCGCTCCGCCTTCGGATCCGGCGTAGTGTTTGACCACTGCAATCAGTTCAAGAAAAGCCTCGTCGTCGGGCATGGGTGAAACCTTCGGACGGAACGCTCGAGTGCAAGCCGAAATGCCGGGGAAGAATCGCCGTGGGGGCTCTGATTTTCGGAGAGGAACGGATGAGGAAAGAGGGCGGGCACTCACCGGACAGGATGAGCTGCAGGTCGCGAAGGACGAAGAGGGGGATGTCCTCAAGGCCCGAAGGTCCGTGATTCAGAGCGGCGCCGGGTCGTCGCAGTCCGCGGGGCGTCCGATCAGGCGGTCTGGATCTGGGCCGCGCGGACCGTGTTGCGCATGAGCATCGCGATGGTCATGGGCCCCACACCGCCGGGGTTGGGGGTGATCCGTCCGGCAATAGGTTGTACCGCGGCGAAGTCGACGTCGCCGACCAGGCGCGAGCCGGTCTTGGCGGAAGGATCGGGAATGCGGTTGACGCCGACATCGATGACCACGGCGCCGGGACGGACCATGTGGGCCTTGACGAAATGAGGGACGCCGATGGCGGCGATGAGGATGTCGGCGCGCCGGCAATGGGCGGCGATGTCCGTGGTGCGCGAGTGGCAGACGGTGACGGTGGCGTCGGCGTGCTTCGCTTTCTGGATCAGGATGGCGGCCATCGGCTTGCCAACGATGTTGCCGCGGCCGAGCACGACCACTTCGGCGCCGGCGATCCGGGTATTGGAACGGATCAACAGTTCATGGACGCCGCCGGGCGTGCAGGGGACGAAGCCCGTGTCGTCGCCGAGCATCAGTTTGCCGACGTTGACCGGGTGGAAGCCGTCGACGTCCTTGCGCGGGTCGACTCCTGCGAAAACGGTGGGGGAATCGATGTGTGCTGGAAGCGGGGCCTGGACGAGAATTCCGTGGACGTCCCGATCGGCGTTGAGTTCGGCGATGAGTCGGAGAAGGTCTGGCTGGGCCGTGGAATCGGGAAGGACGCGGGTACTGGAGCGAAGTCCGAGTTCGGCGCTGGTACGTTCCTTCATGCCGACATAGACGCGGGAGGCGGGGTCTTCGCCGACGCGGATGAAGACGATGTGGGGTTGGATGCCGCGGCTGCGGAGAGCGTCGGCGTTCTGTCGGGTTTCGGCGTGGATCTGGGCGGCGAGGGCGCGGCCATCAATGAGGTTTTCCATGGCGGACGCGTGGGGTGGCGTGGCCGGGGGATCAGCGGACGGCTTCGATCATTTCCACGTTCAGGAGCGGGGTGTCGTTCCAGAGGTATCGTCGGTCGAGGTATTCGCGGCCGGTGATGATGACGACTTTGCCGCGGTACTGGCGCCAGTTGAGGGGTTCGGCGCGGCTGGTCATGAGGAAGTTGATGATTTTGCCGGAATCGCGGGCTTCGAGGGCGTAGTAGCCTGGAGCCTGGATGTTGCTGGCGCGGACGACGCGGCCTTCACGGCGGACGTGTCGGGCCTCTGCGTCGTTGAGGCCGGGGACGGAGGAGGGGAGGAGGGCGGTGGGAGCCTTGGCGGGGGAGGCGTTGGTGGAGGCCTTCGATGAGGTCGGTAGCGGTTGGCCCGCGGCCGCTGTGGCGGACTGGGACAGGGTGAGGAGCCCGAGTGCGGACAGCGTCACTGCGGCGAGGCGGTGCCACGAGCGATGGATCATAGCGGGGGCAATAAAGTTTTGAGTTCCGCGGGTGTCAATGTCCGCCAACGTCCCGGCCTCAGTTCACCCAGTTTGATGGGGCCGATCTGCATGCGGACGAGGCGGAGAACCTCGAGTTCCTCGGACTCGAAGAGGCGGCGGATTTCGCGGTAGCGCCCTTCGGCCAGGTCAAGTTCCAGGATGGTGGCGCCGTGGCCGGAGGACACGATGCGGCCGCCCTCGATGCGGAGTCTTTCGCCCTCGATCTCAACGCCGGCTCGAAAGCGCTCGATGAGGCCCGGCCTGAGGCGTCCTTCGACGGTGACCAGGTATTTCTTGCGGATTCCGTAGCGTGGGTGGGTGATGCGAAGGCAGAAATCGCCATCATTCGTGAGGAAGAGGAGTCCCTCGCTTTCGCGGTCGAGACGGCCCACGGAATAGAGGCTGGTCCAATCGGCCGGGAGAAGTTGACCGACGACGTTGGCAGCGTGGGGGTCCTTGCGGGTGCAGGTGTAGCCGACGGGTTTGTTGAGGGCGACGTACAGCTTCTTGAGGGTCGCCACGGGTTGGCCGTCCAGCTGCACGCGGTCGGATCCGGGCTCGACGCGGGTGCCGAGTTCGGTGACCACCTTGCCGTTCACCGTCACGCGACCCGCGACGATGATTTGTTCGGAGGCGCGGCGGGAGGCGATCCCGGCATCGGCGAGGAATTTTTGGAGTCGGACCGGCATTGTAGGAAATGGAAAACGCGCCGGGCGGGATTCCGCCGGCGCGTCGACCTGGAGGGTGGACGGGAGGCGGGCTCCCGGGACCGGGCCAGGTGTTGTGACTACTCTCCGGCCTTCGTCTTGCGGAGACCGGTGACGCGGTCGCCTTCTTTCCATTGGCCGCGTTTCTTGAGGATTTCGACGCGCTCGAAGCGCTTCATGACATTGCGCTTGGTGCCCGTGGTGGACGACGCGCGGAGGCTGGGATGCTGTGACATAGACTTGCGAAAGGGTGTTGGCCCGCCGGGTCCGACCCTACGGGGACGGGGCTTCTAGCATAGCCCGGACGTCGGGCAACAGCATAATCTTGGCGCGAACGTGGATGGATGCCGTGCATCCACGCGTTGTTGGTAGGGCGCGCACTCCGCTGCGCGCCGGCATTTAGGGGCTCAGGTTCGGGGTGCCTTGGGAGGGCGGCGGGCAAGGGACTGCCCGCCCTACCTGGGGATGCACGGGGTGGATTGGCGGTTTCGTCAATTGGCGGTTTCGTCCTTGCCGGGTTCGCCTGGTTCCCGTCCCATGGGTGGAGGAGTTCCATGGATTTCAGCCTGCTGGTTCAAGGCTTTTCGCTGCTCGCGCTCGCCTCGACCGTGGGGATGCTGGACCGGCGTGGGGAGAAGGGTTTGCCCTGGAACTGGTTGGCTTTGTTCGGGCTCATTCGGGGTGCAGGGGTCTGGGTGGAGTTCCTCTCGGAAGGTGGCGGGGACACGTGGGTCCTTCAGGGCGTGCGAATGGTTGGGATGATCGTCTCCTTCGTTTGCCTGATTTCCTTTGGCAGGCGTGGGTTGAAGGTCCAGGGGGTGCCGGTTCCCGGGCGGACGATGGCTTTGGTGCTGTTGGCGTTTGCGGGGTTGGGTGGGTTGGCTGGGCGCAATGGCCTTGAGGCGGGGTGCCGGTACGCGATGGGCACGCCGGGTGCCTGGATGACGGCATTGCTCTTTTTGAGGGAATCCCGTCGGGCTGGGGATATGCAGCGACGGCCGCTGCAGTTGGCGAGTCTCGGTTTTTTTGCGTACGGCGCCAGCACCGGGTGGATCCTGCCCAAGGCCGATTTTTTTCCGGCCTCGATTCTGAACGAGGAGACATTTTCTGCGATGACGGGGTTTGATGTTGCGTTGGTGCGGGCTGTTTGCACCGCGGCGGGGGCTTTTGGTATCTGGTTGGCTTACCGGGACCGATCGGGTGAGGGGGATCCGTCGCGGTGGTTTCAGCGCCGGGCGATTCCTGCGATGCTGCCGATCATCTTCGGCAGTGCGTATCTCGGTGCCGGTTGGTTTGGTGGGGAGAAGCAGTCGGATCTTCAGAAAGTGCTTGCGGATCAGGCGAAGGGTATTGCCCAGGCCATCTACTTCGAGCGGCTCAAGGCGCTTGATTTCACGGCTGCTGACGAAAGCAAGCCGGAGTTCAAGCGACTCACTGCCCAGCTTCGAGCTGTCACCTACGAGACGCAGCTTCGAAGAGTCTACCTGCTGAAGCGCCGTGACGGGATCCTCACTCTCGGGCCGGAGAGTCATGCCTCGGGCGGCGGCAAGCCGGCGATTCCGGGGACGGTCTACCAAGGGCCTCTCCTGGGGTTGCTCGGGGGTTTCGACTTCCAATTGTTGAAATTGTTTGACCCCTATCAGGATGGGCAGGAGTCCCTCGCGAGTGTCTGGGTGCCCATCGTCGACCCGCGGACGGGTGAGTATTCGATGACCCTTGGGATTGATCAGGATGCCGGGCGATGGAGGCCCGAGATAGCGCGGGCGCGGCGGTTGGTCATCCTGTTTGCCATGGTGCTCCTGTCCGTCGCCCTTGCGGCACACGGCCTGCTGGAATGGCGCACTCGGCTGCCTCTCGAAGTCCAATGGCGGATGCGTCATGTGGAGGCGGGTTTTTGCGCCGCGCTCGGCGTGGCTCTGACCTTCGGATCCGCCCTCTGGGTGCGTGAGATCGAGCTGGGGTCCCGCGAGGATGCCTTCACCATTCTGGCTGGGTCCGAGGCGGGCAGTGTCACGGCAAGGTTGCGCGATCTGCGGACGCACATGGATTCGGTCGGTCGGCTGTTCGCGACCGGGGAGAGGGTGAATTGGGCGGATTTCATGATTCACGCCGAGCCGTTGATCCGGGGGGACGTTGCGTATGCGTGGCATTGGATACCGTGGGTGCCCCGGGAGTCGGTGGCTGATTTTGAGCGTCGGGTCCGGGAAGGTGGTTTCGTTGATTATTCGATGTTCGAGGTGGATGCGTCGGACCACCGGCGTCCCGTCGGGCGTCGCGATGCGTACTACCCGGTGCTTTATACGGCGCCGGACGAATACGGGCGGAACCTGCGAGGGATCGATCTCGGGGCGGATCCGGCGCGTCGCGAGACGTTCCTGGATGCAGCTGGGACGCGGTTGGTGAGTGCGGCGCGACCCATTTGGACCGGGGCGGTGGGAGGGGGGCACGCGAGTCTGCTGGCGCTCCAGCCTGTGTTTGAGAAGGCGAGTTCTTCTGGGAAGCTTCTGGGTTTCGTGGGGATGGACCTTCGTTTTGATGCCGCGCTGCGCCAGTCCTTGGACCAACCCGGAGTGAAGAATCTGGGTGTTTCCGCGGCGGTGATCGAGCTGG
>CAIMTB010000064.1 GCA_903844265.1 uncultured Verrucomicrobiota bacterium | reverse complement strand
GCCGAGGCCCAGGGCGGTGTAATAAAACGCCAGCCGTTCATTGCTGCTTTCGTCCCTGGGGTCGTTTTCGAGTTCCTTGTTGAGTTCGTCGAAAAACGCGTCGTCACCGGATAGATTGCCGTCCTCGCCGTAATCCGCCAGGCGCTGGCCCGGCGCAGCGCGTCCATCATGATGAACATCTCCATCAGGTTGTGGTTCGTCGGCGGGCACGTCGACTGCACCACAAAAACGTCCTCGCCCCGGACGTTCTCCTCGATCTTCACGAACGTCTCGCCGTCCGGAAACTGGGTGCACACCGTCTGACCCAGCTCGGCGCCAATGCTCGAGCAGATGGACTCGGCGAGCGGACGATTGGAGTTGCCGCTGAAAATCTTCACAGGTTTCGCTGCTGGTGGTGTTGGGATCCCCGGGACATGCATCACGCCCGGAAGCGGCAACCCTACGCCTCGCGCCCGAAGGCGGCCAAGCGGTTTGTCCTACTTCCGCTTCGTTTCATCCACCACCACGAAGCGATTGCCTCCACCGCGCCAGACCTTGAGCAGGATGCGCGCATTTTCGAGCTCCTGCGCGGCCTCGATCGCCTCCTCGGCATCGCGCACCGGCTTGCGGTTGATCTCGCGGACCACATCGCCGGGCCGCAGCGACGCGGACCACGCCACCGAATCCTCCTCGACCTCGGTGACGAGCGCGCCCTGGACGTCCCGGGGTATGTCGTACTGCTGGCGGGCCTGCGGGTTGATGTCGCCGACCACCACGCCCTGAAGCCCTCCTGAGTCCGGCGCAGGCGATCCGCCACCACCGCGGGGTCCGCCACGTCGCACGCCAGGGTTGGAATTCTCGGGAGTCTCCTTGAGGACGACCTCGAGATTCTTCGATTTCCCGTCGCGAAGGAGTGCGAGGGCGATCTGCTTGTCGGGGGCGACCTGACCGACCATGAGTTTGAGGTGGCGGCTATCCCGGACCTCGTGGCCGTCGAATTGAGTGATGACGTCTCCGCTCTTCACGCCGGCCTTTTCCGCAGGACTGCGCGCCGTGACTTCCGCCACGAGGGCGCCGCTCGGCTCCTTGAGGCCGAATTCCTTGGCCAGACCAGGCGTGACATCCTGGATGTTCACACCGAGGAATCCACGCACCACGCGTCCGTGCTCGACGATGCTTTCCATGACGGACTTTGCGAGGTTCACCGGGACGGCGAAGCCGATGCCGTTGTTGCCGCCGGACCGGCTGAGGATGGCGGTGTTGATGCCGATGAGGCGCCCCTGCGAGTCGATGAGCGGGCCGCCTGAATTCCCGGGGTTGATCGCGGCATCGGTCTGGATGAAGTCCTCGTACTCAAGCCCGGAGGGGCGGCCGAACACCGCGCGACTGATGGCCCCGACGATGCCCATGGTGACGGATTGGCCGACGCCGAACGGATTGCCGATCGCCAACACCACATCGCCCACTTCGACCCCATCGCTGTTCCCGAGCCGGATCGCACTCAAGCCGTCGGCCTCGATCTTGAGGACCGCAATGTCGGACTTGGGGTCACGGCCGACGAGCTTCGCGTCGTACTCCTTGCCCTCGGGATTCAGCGCGACCTTGATCGCGTCGGCTCCCTCGATCACGTGGTTGTTGGTCAGGATATAGCCGTCCTCGGTCACGATGACGCCGGAACCGAGGCCTTCCTGGCGCGGGGTCATCATGGGGCGGCCCTGGCCTTGCTCGCCGAAGAACTCGCGGAAGAACGGGTTGTTTCCGAAGGGTCCACCCGGACCACCGGGCATGCCCTCGATGCGCTTCGGCTTGGTGGAGGTGAAGACGTTGACGACGCTGGGTGTGACGTCCTTGATGATCGGCGAGAAGCTGGCGCGAAGATTCACGTCGCGCTTCACGGCCTGTTCATCCACGCGAAGCTTGAGGTCCTTGGCCTTCGCTCCTTCGCGGGCCGAGGCGTTCTGGGTGGTGACAATTCCCGCCGAGGCGAGGAGAAGGACGCCGGCGAGCAGGGCCAGGCGTGTCCGGACGGTGGGTTTGCGATACAGGACCATGTCGATTCCCTTCCTTGCGATTCCAAGTTTCATTCGTAGCACGCGGCCAACCTGCAACGCTCTCCTTGGCCCGACCTTTCCCGATCATTACAGATTCGTAAGGCCGGGTGCTGCCGACCGCCCCGCCCCGCCATGCCTCGACCGCAGCGCGCAGACCCCCGCGTGCAGCCGCCGCGCCAGTTCCTTGCGGTCGGAAATGCCAGCCACCGGATCGCCGTAGAACACCCGCGCCCGGATGGAACGCTTCGCAAGCAGGTTCAGGAAATGCGGGGCAAACGTCATGTCCCGCCAATAGGCCACGTCGTCCGACAGCGTCCCCTCGTCCGGATCGATTTCATACGTAAGCCACGCAGGCGTGACCGGCCATCCATTCGATGCGGCGGGCTCGAGAAGCGACGGCTTGAACGGGAGCACCTCGCCACCCCCCGAGCTGGTTCCCTCGGGGAAAATGGTCACGACCGTTCCGCCCTCGATGATCGGCCGGAACGCACCAGCAATTTCGGCAACATGCGACCGTTGCTCCCGCTTCAGGAACAGGGTGCCGCCACAGCGTGCCAGGGACCCCAGCAACGGCCAGCGCTCCACCTCGGCCTTCGAGACGAACACCATCCGGCCCGTCGCGGCGAGCACCGCGATGTCGAGGTAGCTGAGGTGATTGGAGACGATCATCCCGCGCGTGGGCACCTCTCCGGTCTGGTCAAACCGGAACCCGATCGCGGCGAGGTTCGCGGCGGCGTACTTGTGGAGCCAAACCGAGCAGGCAGCCGGATCAGCGGCCAATCCGCGCCTCCGAAGGCTGCCCGCGTGCTCGGCCAATCCACGCGTGTTGACCGCAAGAAATTTCGCGAGGCGCCAGGCCACGCGGAGCGGATGACGAAAAATGCCCGACATCCACGGGAGGATGCGCCCTCCACCGTCCGCCCTCAAGCAAGGCCGCCTCAGATCGGCTGCGTGCGAAGCCACTGACGCCAGTCGGCAAGCGTATCGACAGCCGCCAACCGCCGGAGCGTGCGCACCTTCCAGCCAAGCGCCTGAGCCCGCCCGCAGCCCACCTCGAATGCCTGCGATGAATTCCACGGAACCCCCTCGAAAACAGAAGGATGCGAAGCCCGCATGCCGATGAGCCAACAACCGCCATCCTCCGCGGGACCAAGAACAAGATCCTCGTGGTCCAGCGCCGACATCGCCTGATTGAGGTCTTCCCCTTCCAGGCCGGGACAATCCGCTCCGACCGCGACCACCCAGGCCGATCCCGCCTCGAAGGCCTCCCGGAAACCTCGAGCCAGCCGCGCGCCGAAATCGCCGGGTCCTTGCGGACAAACCTCCCATCCAACCCGACACCAACGCCCGACGTCCTTCACCGCGTCATCCGGATCGACCCGGAGTTGCACGCGGTCGAAACCGGCGAGTGCCGCGACCGTCCGGTCCATCAGGACCCTGCAAATCGCAGCCGCCGCATCGTCGTCGAGGCTCGCGGCAATCCGTGTCTTGACCCACCCGGGGCGCGGAGCCTTGAGGAAGACCATGATCCGACCCGGGCTCATTCCTCGCCGCCCTTCGCGTTGAACTGGTCCTCCTTGCGTCGGAAGAGGACGTTGAAGGTGGTCATCGACCCGTAGCAGCGCGTGATGTAGCCCTGCCAGTCGAACTTCTCGGTGTCCGTGAGACGCTCACTCGCGTTGACGCGCTGCTCCAAGGTCCGGAGGTTGTTCCGCATCATCACGATCTTGTGGAAGAACACATCGATCGGAAGTTCCTTCGTCGACAAGGTCGGGTCCGCGGGATGCAGCACCACCTTGCCGCCGTGCCAACGCACCGCAAGGTCCTGTCGAAAAATCGACGGATCCTCGAGCCCGATCAGATCAGCGACGGCCTCGACGGTGTCCCGGATGAACTGCGCGAGCGGCACGTCCAAGCCGGCCACCGCGGCGTGAGGCTCGGCGGGCTGCAGGTCGCTGGATTCAGGCGACAGCTGCCGCCGGACGGTGTCATCGAAAAGGACGGTGGCAGACACCTCGTCGATGGCCCTGACGGTTCCGGTTCCGTAACTGGGATGGCGCACCCGCATGCCCACCCGAAGCGAAGCGACATTCATGCGGCCAGCATATCGTCGGCCTTCGCGACTTCCAAGCTGCCTCGCTCACTTCAACTGCCACATCTTCCGCAATGCCCACTCCGCCCCGAGCATCGTGAGGATGAGCAGGAAGTAGATCGGGGAGGACCAGAACTCGACCACCAGCCGCGACTGCACGCGCTGCGCCCGGCCCTGGACCGCCTCGGCCAACCTGTGCAGATCTTCCTCGCGGAAGAAGGACCCGCCCGCAGCTCCAGCCCACTCGCGCATCGTGGCTTCTTGCAGCGCGGTTTCACCGACCTCAACCCAGCGGTCTTCCACGCTGAAATCCGCCGCCGCGGCCGCCTCGCCACCGACGACGAGACGATAGCGTCCAGGCAATCCTCCCACGAGTTCGCCGCGAAACACGCCCGGCTGATCGGGAACCGCGCGAAGCAGGAGCTCACGCCCCGCGCCCGACAGGTTCGTCCGGGCCGCGACCGTGTCCGATTCGATCCGTGCGACCACCAGGGGATCCACCACGGGTTCGAAGGCGTTGTTGAAGACACGGACGGTGACTCCCAGGCGCTCGCCCTTCATCACGGCGGCGCGGTCGAGGGAGATCTGGGTGCGACGGCTTCCACTGAGGAGGTGCTGGATCGCGAGCCTTTGAACCACGCGTCCCCAGAACGAAGTGAAGAATTTCTCTCCTTCGTTGCGTCGCCAGCGCCACGTGTTGTCGGTCCCGATGAACATGCTCTGCCCGACGCCGTATTGCTGCATCGCCACCACCGGGATCGGAACGGCCCCCTCGGCCGCCGCGACACCCGTCACCAGCACCTCGGCCGCCGGCTTGGCCCGCCGCACCGGCGCGATCCAGTAGAGCGGAGGCAGCTGTTCCCAGCGCTGCAGTCCCTCCGTGGGGTTCTCCGACAGCTTCAGGAGCGGGCTGGCCCGACCCTCGGCGGTGAGCACCAACGTCACCGGACGATCATGCACGGCAGCCCCCGGCGCCTCGCCGGCCAGCCGGTCGAACTCCACGGGCAACAATCGCTCGAGCGCCGTGTCCCGATAATTCCACGGGCTGAACCGTCGCCCCGCCAACATCAGAAACGAACCGCCCGACCGCGATACAAACTCCGCCAGCAACTCGAGCTGCGCCGGCGTGAAATGCTTCGGATCGACATCCCCAAAAACAACGAGGTCATAGCCAAACAGGTCCTCGCGGCGCGACGGAAATGAATCCAGATACGGCGAACCCGGGTCGCGCGCGATCGCAGGGTCGCCATCGAACAGGAGGCACTTCAAGTCCACCCGACGATCCCGCAGCAGCAACGCCTGAAGATATCGGAATTCCCAGCGCGCGGATTGCTCCAGCAGCAGCACCCGAATCCGGTCGTCCATCACCCGCAGGCGCCGCGCGCTCCGGTTGTTCTCGGCCAGGATTTCATCGGTCCTCGCGGGAACCTCCGCCGCCAACTCGAAATCACCCGTGATCTCCGGCGTCACCTTCATCGACAAGACGACCTCGCCATCGGACTCGAGCTTCACGTCCCGGCTCTCGATCGTGGTCCCAGCAAGGCTGAGCGTGACCCGGGCGGTCTCGCCCGTCATGCCCCGGGCTCGAAGCCGCACCGTCACCGCCACCTCGTCGCGCACGAACGCCACGTCCTGCGCCGAGATTTCAGCAACCTGCAGATCGCGGGGCGCAGGGGTGCCCAACCCGACGAAATGGACCGGAACACCGACCTCACGCGCCATCGCTATCGCCTCACGCGGATCCGCACCGGCGTTGCGAATGCCATCGGTAAACACGACCACGCCACCCAGACGACGCCCGCGCTCCCGCTCGAGAACCTCGCGCAACGCCGATCCCGGTGCCGACTCCCGCCCGTCCGATTTCAGGGCGCGCGCAATCGCGGCCCCCGAGATCACGGGGACATCCGCCCTCGTCGGGTCCCGGTTCGTGGAGGATTCCCCACCGACGTCCAGGGGGAGCAATTCACCCGCAAACCCCGCCGCCTTGAGATCGAAATGCCGCTGCAGATTGTCGATCAGCGCGAGTTCGCGATTGGTCAACACCGCACGCAGCAGGTCCACGCGCATCGGCGCCACGCGCCCCATCGCCGGCGCCTTCTGCAAAATCCCACCCGCCACCGGCACCCCACCCCCCGCGATCGCAGCACGAACCTGGTCGGCGGCGAGGTTGCGCGGGTCACGCAGCGCGAGGCTCGCGCTTTCATCGAACAACAACGCCAGCGATTGCCGGACGGTACCCTCGATCACCAGCCCCAGCGAGGGCCTCAGGAGGACCAGTGAAATCCCACCGAGCGCCGCGACCCGCAGCACCGCCAACCAACGACGACGCACCGGCGAAAGCGAAACGCCCGGCCGCAGATAGGACCACAGCCCCAACCCCGCCGCCCCCAACACGACAAGCACCCCCACCGGCCACCCGAGCACCGGCTGGAACTGCAGATGCCAACCCATCACGTCCCCGGCATCCGGGCCGCCCGCACCCAACAGCTTGAAAAGAAAATCGCGCATGGGATGTCGGGCCTTCTATTTGGGGCGACTGAACCGCTGCGCGAGCCAGGACTCGGTGACACCCAGCAACAGCACCCCGAGCACGAGCGGCAACCACAACTCGAGCCCCATCCGCTCCCGCTCGAACGAGGCGCGCAGATCCTGGTCCGACGTCCAGTCGATCACCTGCGCCAGCCGCCCGATCTCCGATCGACGCTCGCCCGAGATGTCGGCAAGCGCGGACTCGCCGGGATCCGGCTGCGCCGCGAACACCGCGAGCGGGGCGCCGTTGCCGCCAAGATTGACGCGATGGAGACCGGCCTTGTCCGTTTCCTCGAACTCCAACAGGGCCGCGCCGCCGGAAGCCTTCAACAGGTGCGTCGTGCGTCTCCCGGGCCGGCCTGGCCCCATGACCACAGCCTCGCGTCCCGCAAGCTCCGAGGACAACCGAAGCGCCGCACGTGCCCCGGCATGAATGTTGTACCGCCTCTCCCGGGCGTCGGTCAGCGACGCAACCGAACGATGCAGCAACGGAACAAACACCGGACGAACAGCGAGATCGTTCCATGCCGTCCCCGCCGTGCTCGCAAACAACATCACCCGACCACGACCCACCGTCCGCTCCAGCGCGGCAGGCGTCCCGTCGGAAAACAACACCATCGGCTCGGTCACCTCGAGGCCCCCATTCGAATTGGTCCGCGACGGCGCCGGCTCCAATTCCCACGCCGCACGAAAGCGCGGCGTAGCCAGCGATCCCGAGCCCGCATCGTTCCACAAGGCAAAGACCGGATGCTTGTACCCCGAGCCCTGGAGATGCAGCGGGTTGTCCTCCATGTCCCCCCCGCTTCGAAGCCGACCCAGACCGCCGGGTAGCAATGCCGCCCGCCCAAGCCATTCGCGATTGTAGAATTCCGCGTTCGCCTTCGGCCCCGGAAACACGATCAGCGCACCTCCATCGACGACATAATGCTCCAACAACTCGAGCACGGGCGCCGCCAGCACCGGCGGATCGGCAAGGATCACCGCACCGTAGTCCGCCAGCCGCGTCACGGCCAACTGACCGGCATTGATGACACGCGGCTGGAGAAAATAGCGCGACGCCGCATCGGGCGCGACGGGCTGCAGGCCGTGCCGCAGGAAAAACGCCGAGTTCGACTCGGGATCGCCATCGACGACCAGCACCCGGACTTCGCCAACGACGGGCACCACGATCGTCCGCTCGTCATCCGCGGGCATCCGATCCTGGGGAACGCGCGCCGTCACCGAATGGAACCCCTCGTCGGGGAACTTCGCGAAAAACGTGACCCGCCGCGTCTCGCCAGGCGCCAGGGCGTCCAGGACCGATTCGTCGACAGGCGCTCCCCCATCGAGGTGCAGCGTCACGCGGACCTGGCGGACCGGCTGCCCCCCCGCGTTCACAACCTCCGCCTCGAATCGCAGCGGCTCACGCACCGACGCAAATCCCGCGGACCGGGTCAGGGAAACCACGGCGAGATTGTCCTCGAGCGGTTCGCCGACAAAAACCACCCGCAACCGCGTCTCGGCCCCGGCCCGTTCCAAGGCGTTCCCGATTTCCGGCAGTCGCCGCCACGCCACCGCCTGCCGATCGGTCACGAGAATGATCTCTTTGCGGAGCACCGTCTGGGCGCGGAGAATTTCCAAAGCCGCGGAAATCGCCACCGCGTGATCCGACCCCAGGTCACTCGGCGCCGCGTCGCGGATCGATTTGCGGACAAGATTCAGGTCGTAGCTGGGCTCGGGAACCGGCGCGGCGACGCGATCACCCGCAAGGAGCAGCGCCACGGCGGAACCCTGGGGAATGGCGTCCACAGCCGCCTCAGCCGCCTGCCGGGCCAGCACAAACCGCGACCGCGTCCCATCGGTCGCGCTCATGCTGCCGGATTGATCCACCACGACCACCGCAGCCACCCGCGAACCGCCAAAGAACGACGAGGCCGAGCGCAATGCCGGCCGCGCGAGGGCCAGCGCGAAAAGCCCCACCACCAGGCAACGCAACGCCAGCAGCAGCAGATCCTCGAACTGCATGCGGCGCCGGTTCCGCTCAAGACTCGCCCGCACGAAGCGCATCGCAGCCCAGGTCACCCGTTGAAACCGCCGCCGGTTGAGGAGGTGGATCAGGATCGGCACCGCGACGGCCGAGGCGAACGCGAGCAGCGCTGGATTCAGGAACGACATGCGTGCCTCAGCCTACAACCCAGGCCTCCGGTTCCGGCCCGTCTTCCGTCGGAACGCCAGATAACCGCTCAACGTGTCGCGCAGCGAATCCCCCGTGTTCACCAGGACATAATGCGACTGGTTCCGCTCACACCCTTCCCGAAGCCGCGCACAAAACCCCTCCACCTCTTCCCGATAACTCCGCCGGATCTCGTGCGCCCGCACCAGCAACGGCGGAACCCCCTCAAGCCCCACGAACTCCACGTTGCCCTCGAACGGAAACTCGAGCTCCGCACGGTCCATCACATGGAACACAACCACCTCATGCCCCACGTACCTCAGGTGCTGCACCCCACCCAGGATCTGCTCCTCGTCGTCGAACAAGTCGCTGATCACAATCGTGATCCCCTTGCGCGGCGTCTGGGTCGCAAGCTCGTGGAGGACCGCTCCGACCCGGGTTCCCGCCATCGGCTCGCACGCCGCCAACTGCCCCATGATGACATGGATGTTCGAGCGGTTGTTGCTCCGCGGCAGGTAACGCCGCAGCGCCGAGTCAAACAATCCCACCGCGACCGCGTCACGCTGGAGCAGGATCAGATACGAGAGACAGGCCGCCAGCTGCTTCCCGAACTGCAGCTTGCTCAGAGACCCCGACCCGTAGGCCATCGACTCGCTTCCATCGAGCAGGATCTGGGCGACGAAATTCGTCTCCTGCTCGTACTGCTTCACGAAATACCGATCCGTCCTGCCCAGCACCTTCCAATCCAGATGCCGCAGGTCGTCCCCCTGCGAATACTCCCGATGCTGCGCGAATTCCGTCGCGAACCCGAAAAACGGCGAACGATGCTCGCCCGCAAGATATCCCTCCACCACCTGCCGGGCGTGCAACCCCAGCAACTCGGCCTGCGCCAATGCCTGCGGATCCAACAGATCGTTGGCCGGCGTCGAGGGAGGCTGTGGGTGGGAGGACAATGGGCTCTGGGGTCGAGGGTCTCAGGTTGGAACTCCGGAGGGCATCACGGTCCCGCAAAGGCGGCGCGCAGGGTCGAAAGACTTTTTCCCGCAATCACGTCGGGTCCATCGTCGAAGTTGAAAACCTCGACCGATACCTGACCCGCATATCCCACCTCCCGAAGCGCCCCGGCAATCGGACGGAAATCCACGTCGCCGAATCCAGGCCCCTTCAGATTCCGGTCGTTCGCGTGGAAGTGCGCGAACTTCCCCGCACACAAGCGGATGATCTCGGGAATCGACACCGCCTCCGAACTCATCGCCTTCACATCAAGAATGATCTTCATCGCCGGACTCGCGAACTGGTCCGCAAACCGCAACGCCTCGGCGGCCGTGTTGATGAAATCAGTCTCCGCAGGCGACAGCGGCTCGAAACAAATCGTGACCCCCCGGTCCTCGGCCCGCCTCACCACGTCGCGAAACGTCGAGACCGCATGGTCCCACGCCTGCAACACACCCACACCCGGCAGCAGATTCCGCTGCTTCGGAGATCCGAACACGAGGATCCCCGCCCCCACGTCGGCTCCAAAATCCACCAACTCCCCAAGGTACCGCGCCGTCCTCTCACGCACCCCACCGTCCGGATGCGTGACGTGAAAACCCTCCGTCCGCGCCAGCAACCAATGGATCCCACAGATCCCAATCCCAGCCCGACCCGCCGCATCCCTCAAGGCAACCCGCTCGCCTGCTGAAACATCCGTGACACGATCACAGACCGTGAACGGGCTCAACTCGACCGCCTCGTACCCGGTCTTCGCGGCATGCGCGAAAACGTCGTCCTGCGACCAGACACGTCCCGACGGATCGGAGGCGTAGATTTCGTTGCAGATGGCGAAGGGCACCGGCACCGATGTTTCCGACGCAGGCCAAACAGCGTCGAGGGAATTCCTTCCGTCCTGCGCCTCCCGGGCGCGTGACGGAATCCCTGTGAGCGCTCCACGGGACGCCCCCGGTTGCCGGAAGCCTCGCCCGAACGGGATTCAAGGCTTGGCTTGGATTGGCGCGGTTTTCTAGGCTTCCGGTGGTGATTGCGTTCTTGCGCCTGGCCGGCCTCGCCACCGCGGCCGTGTGGCTCGGGGGCACTGTGCTCTTCATTTTCATCGTGGACCCGCTGTTCGGGCGGGCGGAATTCGTGCGCCTGCTCGGGCCACTGCACGCCGGCGAGACCGGTTTTCTCGCCGCCGAACGCTTCCAGATGTTCCAGGTGATCTGCGCCAGCGTGGCGATCATGACCACCCTCGCAGACTGGCTCTACAGCGGACGCGCCCTCGACCGCCGCGTGATCGCGCTGCTGGTCGTCCTCCTGGCCCTCGGCAGCCTGGGCCGACTCTGGCTCGTGCCCAAATGCCGCGACCTCAACCTCCAGACCTACCTCGGACCCGGCCGCCAAATCCTCCGTCAGCCGACCACTCCCGAGCAGCGACAGGCTGAAAACTCCCTGGCGGTCTGGTCCGGCGTGACCGTCTTCCTCAACATCGTCGTGCTCTCAGGAACGTTCGTCTTCTTCCTCCAGTCGGCCGCCCCCTCCGAAGGCGGTTCCCGGCTCTTCTCGCGGAATCGCCGGCGGATTTGACAAACGCGATCCCGACGGAATTGTTTGCGCGTCTCAGACAACTCAGGAAGTCCAAGGAACTCCAAGGGTATGATCTCGCACGATCGGAACTATGCCTCGAATGGCTTCAGGAACAGTGGTGCCCCCCACCCATCGCCACCGGAAGAATCGATCCGGTCCGAGAAGTTTCAGGTGGAGAGGAAAGTCTTCATCGTCAGCCTCAAGGAAAATCCCCGGGGCCGCTTTCTCCGGATCACCGAGGACGTTGGAGGCCGCCGGGACCACATCATCATCCCGGCCACCGGCCTCGAGGACCTGCGCAGGGTGCTCGACGAGATGATCCAGTCGGACCGGGAAACGCCGGCGAAGTTGACCGAGGAATAAATGCCCAAGGCAGCCGGCGACGAATAACCGGCGAGGATCAGCCGACGAAACGCCGCGCAGCAACAGTCGCGTTGTGGCCGCCGAACCCGAAGGAATTGTTCAGGACGGCCTCGACCTTCATCTCGCGCGCGGTATTCGGCACGTAATCCAGATCGCACGCCGCGTCCGGCGTCTCGTAATTGATCGTCGGCGGAACCATCCCGGTCTCGATCGCCTTGCAGCAGAGCGCCATCTCGACCGCCCCCGCGGCGCCGAGCATGTGACCGGTCGCGCCCTTGGTGGAACTGACCGCCACGCGACGGGCGTGCTCGCCGAAGACCGTCTTCACGGCCTGCGTCTCGCAGATGTCGCCCTGCGGCGTCGAAGTGCCGTGGGCGTTGATGTAGGAGATGTCCGACGGATTGAGCCCCGCGGACCTCAGCGCCACGCGCATGCAACGGGCAGCACCTTCGCCATCCGGAGCAGGCGCCGTGAGATGATGCGCATCCGCCGTCGAGCCGTACCCGACGATTTCCGCAAGGATCCGGGCCCCGCGCTTTTTCGCGTGCTCAAGTTCTTCCAGGACCAGGACCCCGGCCCCTTCGCCCATGACGAAGCCATCCCGGCCTGAGTCGAACGGGCGGGAGGCTCGCTGCGGATCCGCATTCCGGGTGCTCATCGCCTTCATGGCGCAGAAGCCGGCGATGCCAAGCGGGACGATGGTCGCCTCGGCGCCGCCTGCGAAAATGGCGTCGGCATCGCCCATCTTGATCGTGCGCCACGCCTCGCCCAGGGCGTGCGTCGAGGTCGCACAGGCCGAGCAGGTGGCAACGCTCGGGCCACGCAGGTTATGGTAGATCGAGAACATCCCGGTACCCATGTTCAGGATAAGCATCGGGATCATGAACGGCGATACGCGCGCCGGTCCCTTCGCCAGCAAAATCCCGTGCTGGATCCCCGTCGTCTCCAGCCCACCAATCCCGGAACCAATGAATGTCCCAATCCGGTCACGGTCGCACTTGTCCAAATCCAGTCCCGAATCCTTGAGCGCCTGCCAACCCGCGTGGACCGCGTAATGCACGAATCGGTCCGTGCGCCGCAATTCCTTGGGGGACGGGAACGCCGGTACCGGATCGAAGTCCCGCACCTCCGCTGCGATGCGGCAATCATACGCCGCGACATCGAAGCGGGTGATGGGTCCAATGCCGCACTTGCCGGCAAGGATGTTGTTCCAGAATGTCGTCACATCATGGCCGAGCGCGGTGACCACGCCCATCCCGGTGACGACCACCCGACGATCCGACCAATGGCCACTCATGATGAAAAAAACGGAGCAGCGACGGCCGGATGCCGTTCCGACTGCCCCGCGGAAAGCGATTCGCGAAACTGCTGGAGGTCCAGGATTACTTCTCGCGTTCTTCGACGTACTTGATGACGTCAGACACGCTCTGGAGTTTCTCGGCCTCCTCGTCGGGAATCTCCTGGCCGAATTCTTCCTCGAGGGCCATCACGAGTTCGACGGTGTCGAGGGAATCAGCGCCAAGATCCTCGATGAATTTGGCATCAGGGGTCACCTGGTCATCTTTGACGCCGAGCTGGTCGACGATGATTTTCCTGACCCGTTGTTCGATGGTTGTGTTTTGGTCCGCCATTGGAGCCGTGTTGTTGTTAGCGCGTGTCTGTTAGGTGGCGGGTCGGGGTTGGTCAAGCCCCGAAATCTGGCCAGACCCCCGCCCGCAAATCTTATCGAGGCGTCACATGACCATCCCGCCGTCCACAACCAGCACCTGGCCAGTCACGTATCGCCCCCCCGGCCCGGCCAGGTAAAGCGCAGCCTGCGCGATGTCTTCCGCCTCGCCAAAAGCATTCAGCGGGATCTGCTTCAACAGGTTCGCCCGCATCTCCTCGGTCAGTGCCGAGGTCATGTCCGTGGTCACAAACCCGGGCGCAATCGCGTTGCTGGTGATCCCCCGCGACGCCAGCTCCCGTGCCACCGACTTCGTGAAACCAATCAACCCCGCCTTGCTCGCCGCGTAATTGCACTGGCCCGCGTTCCCCATCAACCCGACCACCGACGCGATGTTGATGATCCGCCCGGCCCGCTGCTTGAGCATCGACCGCGTGAACGACCGCGTGACGTGAAACGCCCCACGCAGGTTCGTGTTCACCACCGTGTCCCAGTCCGCCTCGCTCATCCGCATCAGCAACCCATCCCGCGTGACCCCGGCGTTGTTCACCAGCACGTCCACCCGCTGGACCTCCGAAAGAATCTTCTCCGCCATCACTCCCACCGCCGCCCCATCCCCCACATCCACCGCATGCGCCCACGCCTGACGCCCCGCCATCCGAACCTCCGCCGCCACCCTCTCCGAATTCTCCACGGTCCGCGACACGCAGACCACATCCGCACCCTCGGCCGCGAATCGTAGCGCAATGCCCCGGCCAATGCCACGCCCCGCGCCTGTCACCACCGCAATCTTGCCCGTCAACAAACTCATCGTGCCGGGGAGAGTGGCAGGAGTCGCCTCCCTCCTGTCAATGCCCCGCCTCCGACTTGACCCGGCGCCCCACACCCCGTATCCGGGCCCCATGCAATCCCGCCGGGCGCAGACATCCCCATCCCGATCCCGCTCCAATCCCGCTACGCTCGCCCTCGCCCTCGCCCTGTTCGCCCCCCCGCAGTTCCAGTGGAATCGCTGCCACGCCGCCGACGCCCCGCCTTCCACCAACTCCATCCGTCACGCCGAAAAAATCATCGCCCGCGACGGCATCGCCCTCGCCACCGACATCCACCTGCCCGCAGAAACCGGAAGGTTCCCCGTCATCCTCGCCCGCACACCCTACAACAAGGACGGCGTCGCCGGCTTCGCGCGCGACGGCACCAGACGCGGCTACGCCGTCGTGGCCCAGGACACCCGCGGCCGCTTCGCGTCCGAAGGAGAGAACCTCCCCTTCCACCTCGACGGACCGGATGGCGAGGACACCGTCCGGTGGATTGCCAGGCAACCGTGGTGTGACGGGCACATCGGGACCTGGGGCGGTTCGGCCGGAGCCATCACCCAATTCCAACTCGCGCTCACCGGGGTCGAACCACTCGACGCGCAGTTCCTCATCGTCGGCGCCCCGAACCTGCAGGAGGTCGTCTACACCGGTGGCGTCTTCCGCAAGTCGCTCGTCGAGGACTGGCTGCGCCTCACCAAGTTTGCGACCAACGCCCTGCCGGTCTGGGAAAGCCACCCCGACTACGACGACTACTGGCGGGCCCGCGACGCCTCCCGCAAATACCGGGAGGTCAACGCCCCGTCGGTCCACATCGGCGGATGGTGGGATATCTTCGCCCAGCCGACGATCGACGCCTTCAACGGCTACCAGACCTCGGGCGGCCGCGCCGCACGCGGAAACCAGAAGTTGATCATGGGCCCCTGGACCCACGGCGTCCTTTCGGAAAAGGCGGGCGAACTGACTTTTCCCAACGCGAAAAATCCGCCCGGCGAAACCGAGGACGCCTGGCGCTGGTTCGACCGCTGGCTCAAAGGCACGCCCAACGGAGCCGACCACGACCCCGCCGTCCGCTACTACGTGGTCGGAGATGTGTCCGATCCACAGGCCCCCGGCAACACCTGGCGAACCGCCAACCACTGGCCGCCATTCCACGTCAAGCCCACCCCGTTCTACCTGCTCGCCGGGCACCACCTCTCCTCCCACCATGGCTCGACGGCCAACACCGAATCCCTGGCTTACACCTATAATCCAACCAACCCCGTCCCCACGGTCGGCGGCATCCAGCTCACCCTTCCCGCAGGCCCGATGGACCAACGAAAAATCGAAGGTCGCGAGGATGTCCTCATCTTCAGCTCCGATCCGCTCACAGCCCCGCTCGAAGTCACCGGCCGGGTGAAGGCCCGGCTCTGGATTTCAAGCGACGCACCCGACACCGATTTCTTCATGCGCCTCTGCGATGTCTATCCGGATGGACGCTCCTTCAACGTCTGCGAAGGGATGCTCCGCGCACGCTTCCGCCGAGGCCCCGACCGCGAGCAACTCCTCAAGCCCGGCGAAATCGTCCCGCTCGATATCGACGCGTGGTCCACCAGCATCATCTTCAACCGCGACCACCGTGTCCGCGTGCAGGTCACCTCGAGCTGCGCCCCGGGCTTCGACCCAAACCCCAACACCGGGGCACCGTTCCGCACAGGAACCGAGACCCGGGCGGCCCGCAATTCCATTCACATCGACGGAAAACATCCCTCGCACGTGCTGCTCCCGGTGATCAGCACCAACGGCCCGCTCAGCCTTCCCTGACGCCGTTCGCGATTTGCCCCGCTGCCGCAGCCCCTCCCTCCGCCACCATGATCGCGTCATCGTAGCTCGGCACCACCGTCGCCCCCGGCGGCACGATCAGGAATTCCGACTCGCTCCACTCCCCCCCGAGCCAACGCCGAAAAAGCCCCAGGTCGCCCGGGATCTCCTCGAAATTCCAGCCGCGCCGGCTGCAGATGTCCTTCACCTTGACCTCCAGCCCGAGCGCCCGTGTGAAGTCATACTCGATCAGCGCGCCGGTCCGGTAGTGATCGGACCAGTGGTCCAGCTGGGTCATGAGATAACGCGCCTTCTCCTCCCCATATTTCGCAACCCACTTCTCGAATTGCTCCGTCGCCGCGGACGTCATCCCAGCCGGCGTCGCGAGGTACACCGCCTCCCCGGGCACGGTCTGCTCCCCCCGTTTCCGCAGGCACTCCAGCCAACCCGACGAATAGAAATACGTGCCCGGCCGCTCCTCCGTGATCTTCGCGTGGCGCTCCTTCGAGCCCAGGAAGAACGCAATGCAATCGTGCGCCCGCGGAATCACCAGCGGCGTGTCCCGCGCCACCAGGCCCCGGATCAGATGCCCGCACAGCGCATAGCCCAGCAGGATCGCCTCGTAGCGCCCCGAGGGAACCGCGTCGATCCGCTCCTGGATCTTCCCCACGCCGCGCAACGGCTGGTCGTGCAGTCCCTGCGTCACGAATTCCAGGTCCAGCAGGTGCGGGCACGTCGCCGCACAATGGCAGATCTCGCGAAACGCAATCTCGCACGCGATCACCTTGAATAATCGAGGTTTCATGAGGTTCACCAACGAATGCAGATTCTCACGCCACGACCCGAATCCTCCTCCGCGGCGACTTCACAATGCGCCCAATGACCGCCGCAGCCAATGACCGCCGCAGACGCAGAAGCTTCATCACCGAGGTCACCCGCGACTCCGACACGCACAACAGCAACCCGCCGCTCGTCTGCGCATCCGCCGCCACCCAGCGCATCAGGACGTCAACCGCTCCCGCGAAATCAGTCCACTCCAGGGCCGCTTCCAGGTTGCGCCGCGTCCCACCCGGTATCGCATCACACCCGATAAGTTCCTCGACCCCCGGCAACAGTGGCAACACCGAGGCCTTCAACTCCGCCCCCACGCCGCTCGCCCGGCACATCGATCCCAGATGCCCCAGCAGACCAAACCCCGTGATGTCCGTCGCCGCCCGCACCCACCCCCGCTCCGCAATCTCCGCACCCACGTCATTCAGCCACGACATGCTCGCAATCGCACGCCTCGTGACCGTCGCCGAGGCAAGCCCGCGCTTGATGCCCGTGGTGACGATGCCCGTGCCCAATGGCTTCGTCAGGATCAGCAGGTCGCCCGGCACCGCCCCGGCGTTCGTCAGCATGCGACGCGGATCGACCAGGCCCGTGACGCTCAGGCCGAAAATCGGCTGCGGATTGCGGATGGTGTGACCGCCCACAACGACACACCCCGCCTCACGCACCTTCGCCGCACCACCCCGCAGAATCTCCGCCACCACCGAAACCGGCACCACGTCGTCCGGCATCCCCAAAATGTTCAGCGCCGTCAACGGACGCCCCCCCATCGCGTACACGTCCGACATCGCGTTCGCCGCCGCGATCTGCCCGTAGCGATACGGGTCGTCCACGACCGGCGGGAAAAAATCGACGGTCTGCACCAGCGCCCGACCCTCATCGAGCCGGAAAATTCCGGCGTCATCCGCCGTCCCAGCCCCGACGAGCAATCTCGGATCCTTCCCCAGGTTCAAGCGCCGCAGCAGCTTGGAGAGCTCCGGTTGCGCAAGCTTCGCCGCGCAACCTGCGCAATCCGCCAGGGACGTCAGCTTCAATCGGATGGTACCTGCCTTGGCCATGACTCGTAGGCTCCGCACGCAACCCTGCGTCAACGATTCGCACCGCGCGGCGACTGCACCGGCGCCGTCCGGATCACCGGACGCGACGGTTCAGCCCCGGTCGACGGCGCCCCCGCCGCGGGCGACCCACCCCGCGCTTGTCCACCCGCTGCCTCCGAACCCGGACGGGTGATCCGCCCCCCAGGGCCCAGGCCCTCCTCCCGTACGGTCCTGAAATCAACCCTCGCCACCATCGCCGGCAACGCCACGAAGACGAACGGCTCCGTCACTTGCTGGATCTGCAGCGAGCCGAGGAACGGATCCCGCTCGCCGACCAGCACCCGCAACGTTCGACCACGCAGCTCAACGTCGACCACATCCGTCACGTAGCCCCCGGTGGGCCGGCGCCCCATGGCGATCACCAACACCATTTCCTTCGAGAAATCAACCGCTGGCGGAAGACCGATCCGATTCAGATTCGACACATGCCGCATCCAGGTCCGCAGGTACTCACCCTCGTCCCGGATCACCAGCCGACCCGGCTCCGTCAACCCGCTCACCAACCCCTTGGCAAGGGTTCGCCACACCAGCTTGTGGGCCGGATTCCCCGACATACAGCCGCCCCCCATCCAACAACCCAACATCCCCAACATGACCATCACCCAGCGCATGCACGGAGTCTGGGACATCCCACCCCTCGACGCCAAGGCGAGCATGAGACAAGTCGATCGCACCGGGGAGGGTGCTCTGCATCCTCGATCCCTCGGCGGTAGGGCGGCCTCTCCGAGGGCGCCGTGCCTTGTTGTGTCCGCAAAGGACGGCGCGCAGCGGAGTGCGCGCCCTACCGTCAACCTGTGGATGCACTGTTCCCTCGCAGTCCGCATCTTTCCTCTTTCCGCCCGGGGGCCCGCCACGGCACGATCCCCGTCCGCTTCGGCCGCCGGATTCGGAAACATCGCGGCGGACGCGGACCCAGTCACGTCATGGCCCTGATCGTCCAGAAATTCGGCGGCACCTCCGTCGGAAACACCGACCGGATCAAGAATGTCGCCCGTCGCGTCGCCGAGTACCGCGCCCGTGGCGACAAGCTCGTCGTCGTCGTCTCCGCGATGAGCGGCGTCACCGACGGGCTCATCAAGCTCGCCAAGGATATCACGCCCCTGCCCAGCGAGCGCGAGATGGACATGCTCCTCGCCACCGGCGAACAGCAGACCATCGCCCTCACCGCCATCGCCCTCCACGCCCGCGATATCCCCGCCGTCTCCATGACCGGAGCCCAGGCCGGCATCGTCACCGACGGCGTCCATACCAAGGCGAAAATCCGCAACATCACCCCCAAGCAGGTCCACGGCTTCCTCAACGAGGGGAACGTCGTCATCGTCGCCGGATTCCAGGGCCAGACCGCCGATGGCGAAATCACGACGCTCGGCCGCGGCGGCTCCGACCTCACGGCCATCGCCCTCGCCGCAGCCCTCAAGGCCGACCTCTGCCAGATCTACACCGACGTCGACGGCGTCTACACCGCAGATCCGCGCATCGTGCCGGATGCCCGTAAACTCGACGAAATCGCCTACGACGAGATGCTCGAGCTCGCCGGCGCGGGCGCCAAGGTCATGCAGCTCCGTTCCGTCGAATTCGCCAAGAAATTCGGCGTCGTCTTCGAAGTCCGCTCCAGCCTCAATGACAACCCGGGAACCATCGTGAAGGAAGAAACCCGCTCCATGGAAGACGTCGTCATCCGCGGCGTCTCCCTCGACAAGAACCAGGCCAAACTCACGGTCGTCGGCATCCCCGACCAACCCGGCCGCGCCGCCCGCATTTTCCGCTCCCTCGGCGACGCCACCATCAACGTCGACATGATCGTCCAAAGCGCCAGCCACGGCGCCGCCAACGCCTCGCGCGCCACGGACATCTCGTTCACCGTCGACAAACCCGACCTGCTCAAGGCCCGCAAAGTCCTCGACGCCCTCAAGCCCGACCTCAGCTTCCGGGACATCCTCACCGAGGACGACATCGGCAAGGTGTCCATCGTCGGTGTCGGGATGCGATCCCACACCGGCATCGCCGGGCGCATGTTCGAAATCCTCGGCACCCAGGGCATCAACATCGACATGATCTCCACCAGCGAAATCAAGATTTCCGTTGTAGTCCAATTGGCCCAGGGCGAGCAGGCCGTCCGAGCCCTGCACCAGGCCTTCATTTCCTAGACGCACACGCGCCCCTCCCGCCTCACGGCATCCCGTGGCCCATAAAGCCTTAGGACGCGACCTCGGCGACCTGCTTTCGCGGGCTCGCCCGGCGCGCCTTGTTGCTCGCGCTGCGGCCCCCACACCGCCGCTGACCACCGAGCCCGCCCCATCCACCCAGCCCCCCGCCGCCGCCTTGGAACTGCCCCTCTCGCTCCCGTCAGCAGCGACCCCGCCCCTGCCCGCGGCCGAGGCGAATGCACGGCCTGATGTGCCGCCATCCGCAATCCAAAGCCCGCAGGCGCGACAACGCCGCCCCTTCTCCCCCGAACGGCCCCCAGCGACGCCGTCACCATCCGAACCCCCGCCCGGACCCGCCACCACGTTCTACGTGTTGCTCGGTCTCGATCTCATCCTGCTTGGCGCCGCAGGGCTCCTCGCCTTCACAGACCTGGTCGAGCGACCGTTGTCGCTGATCCTTGCCGCCATCGCGGTGCTGGCAGGCGCTGCCTGTTCCGTGTTCGCGTTCCTCCTCCGCCCGTCAGGCCCTCCGCGTCCCCAGGAATCGAAGGTCCGTGTCCATCTGAGACGGATTTGAGATGGCCGGTCGCGCTTGCCGCGGCCCGCGCAGGCAGCATTGCGCCCGTCAGGCTCGGGACTTCAGATGTAATACATTTTGTCCTTGTCGCGTCCCTCGTCTGCAAGCGTCTGGAAATTGACGGCATCGAGTGCGGCATGGGTGAGCGACTGGATTCGCAGCCAGGCGGCCTGCAGCTCAGGCGGGCATCGCGGATCGTGAATGGCAGGGGTGTCAAAGCCGAGGCCATGAACACAACGAACAATGTCGCCGAGCGTGATCTCCGATGCGGCCCTCGCCAATTCGTAGCCACCCTCCTTCCCTCGCTGACTACGGACGATGCGCTGCGCCTTGAGTTCAATCAGAATCTGGACGAGGTAGCCCGGCGGAATGCCATTCTCGGTAGCAATCACCTCCACGGGGGTCGGAACCCCCAGGTGGGCACGGCGCACCAACCCAAGGACCGCCCGCGCGGCGTAATCGCTCTTCACCGAGAGTTTCATCGGGTTGAGCGTCCCCGGACGGGCAATGGCCGTCGAGCCCTGTCGCATCCGCTGTCCTGGTCGTGTCCAGACCCCGGAACAACATCTCCCAGGTTTGCACGAACCGCCCCTCAGACACGCCGGCGGGCGACGAAGAGGCCCGCGAGAAGCACGACAGCACCCAACGCCCGGGCAAGGTCCACACGCTCTCCGAAAAGCCACCAACCTGTAAGCGTCGCCACCGCGGGCTGAACGAGGAGCGTGAGAGAAGAATATCCCGCAGGCAGATGTGCGAATCCGTAGGTGATGAGCCCCTGGCCCATCACCTGGGCGCTGATCGCAAGGGCCGCAAGAATCAACCAGGCCCGCAGGGTCGACGGAACCAGGGAATCCCCCGCAACCCAGGCCATGACTCCGAGAACAGGAGCGGTGACGAGTGAACTGAAGAAGAGGGTCCGCCCCGGCGGCAGCCCTCGCCTGAGGCGCGCAACACAGAGTTGGTAGCCGCCATAGAACACCGCGGTCAGCAGGGCGATCATGTCACCGCGGAACTGCGGAAGCGGGCTGGTCCCGAACCGGGCGCCGGTCAGAAGCCACGCCCCGGCAAGGGCGATGACCATCCCGGCGAGAAACCGAATTCCGACCCGCTCGCCCAGGAACACCCACGCCCCGAGCATCACGAAGACCGGCGCAAAGTTGGCGAGCAAGGTCGCATTCGCCACCGAGGTCAGATGAATCGAGCTGTGCCACGCGGCAAGATCGAGGGCGAAGAACACCCCTGCAGCGATGATCCATGCCGTTTCGCGCGTCAACAGCTGGCGCCGGGGCCCGACCTGTTCCCGCCCTGCCTCCACAAGATTTCGCGGCCGCTCCCACCAGGCCCAAAGAGCCAATGCAGGAAGCGCGAGCATGATCCGATGGAAGGCCGTCGGGATCGGGCCAACCTCGCTCCACCGAACCCACACGGGCGCGAAACCAATGCACACAGCCCCGGAGATCAACGCCGCCAATCCGCGCCCCTGCGCGTTCCGGACGCTGACATTCACGCCCTCCTCCATCACAGGTGCGATCCGATCCGGGCACCAATCGCCTCCGCATCGAGCCCGGGTTCGGACACCAGAACCACCTTGTGCCGCGCCGTCAGCCCGCGGATGAGTTGCACCCCGCCCCGTCGACAACCGAGCACTCCCGCCAGGAACTCCAGCACGGCATGATTCGCAGCGGCATCCACCGGCGGTGCCGTGACCCGAATCTTCAGCTCATCTCCCGCGATTCCGGCGATCTCGTTCCGACTGGCCCGCGGCTGAACCTTGAGCCGGATCCGGACTCCGCCTGGAACAACCTCAAGGTACGTGGGCAAGGCCATGCTGGATCCAGACGACCGCGGGACGGGAAAAGCCCGGGTGGCCACGGCATCTGTTTGTCGTGGAGGACCTATTTGGCCATGACCACCTCGACGGTGTCCTCGCGGGAATGCTCGGCGTCCTCCTCGACTTCAACGTCCGGTCCTTTGGCTGGGGGCACGAGCGGCGTGGTGTTCGCCACGTCCACCTTGTCGTCCACCTTGTGGAACTTGACGCTGACGATGCGGCTCACGCCCTGCTCCTGCATCGTCACCCCGTACAGCACGTCGGCCATGCCGATGGTGCGTTTGTTGTGGGTGATGATGACGAACTGTGACTTCTCGATGAACCGCTGGAGAATCCGGATGAAGCGGTTGATGTTGGACTCGTCGAGCGGCGCATCCAGCTCATCCAGGACTGCAAACGGGGAGGGCTTCACCTGATAGATGGCGAACAGCAGCGCCACCGCGGTCATTGTCTGCTCACCACCTGAGAGCAGCGAGATCGCGCGCAACTGCTTACCCGGCGGGCGCGCCATGATGATGATGCCGCTCTCCAGCACGTCGGAAGCGTCCTCGAGCTGCAGGTCGGCCTGACCGCCACCGAAGATCTCGGCGAACATCAGCCGGAAATTCTCGCGGATCTTCTCGAACGTCTCCACGAACATCGTCCGGGTCTCGGAGTTGATCCGGTTGATCACCTCGAGCAACTGGTCCTTGGCCTTGGCGAGGTCGTCGTGCTGCGTCGACAGGAACGAATGCCGCTGCTCGGCTTCCTCATATTCCTCGATGGCGACGAGGTTCACGGGCCCGATTTCGTCGAGGCGCTTCTGCATGGAGGTCACCTGCTCGGCAACGACCCCCCAGTCGGTCGCGGCACCG
Organism: uncultured Verrucomicrobiota bacterium; assembly: GCA_903844265.1. GTDB lineage: Bacteria > Verrucomicrobiota > Verrucomicrobiia > Limisphaerales > CAIMTB01 > CAIMTB01. The sequence continues at coordinate 1,355 of CAIMTB010000064.1, read as the reverse complement.
GTCGCTGCCATCTCGTCGGGCGACAGGGTCCGGACACGCGCCGGGCCTTCGTCGGCGATGGTGATGGTGATGCACTCGCTGCGTATCTCGTCCAGGATCACCTGGTATTTCTGCTGGATCCGTTCGCGCAGGTTCTGCGCGGACATCTGCCGCTGGGCGAGCTCGAGTTCGAGTTGGGACCGACGGTTTTGGAGATCGGTGAGCCGGTTGCGTTGGTCGCGCAAGGACGTCTCGCGGCCGATGATGTCGGATTCCTGGACCTCCCGCCGGCCGATCAGATCAGCGATCGAGTTGCTGACGATTTCACGCTCGTGCGCCAGTCGCTCGATGGCCGCGCGCGCAGAGATGATCTCCGACTCGCTCTGCCCGCGGCGCTGGAGGAAACCGGCGCACTCGTTTTGGCGCTGCTCCACGAGATCCTCAAGTTCGAGGATGCGCATCTCGAGCGGTGACTTCTGGCGGGCGAGGCCGGTCAGCGCCTGTTCCTCGGAGGCGAAGGCGACCTTGGTCTCCGTGAGTGCGCCGTTGGCCTCATCACGATCGGACCGGAGCGCCTCCAACTCCGCCGTGAATGTCTCCACCCGCTGCTGGGCGCTGGCCTCGGCCGTCTCGGATTCGACGAGCCGCGCGGACAACGCCGCGCGCTTCAGGGTTCCCTCGTGGTCCTGCTCGGCCAGGCTCTCGATCTCGTAGACGACGGCATCGATGCGCTGGTGGAGGACACGCCGGGAATTGCCGAGCGCGTTGAACTCGCCCTGGTGGGTTGCGACCGCGACCTCCTGCGCGCGAAGCTCGTTCTGGGCCTCCTGCAACCCCGCCTGCAGCTCGGTCTGCTCGGCCTGCAGCGCGCCCCGCTCACGGCTCGCAGTCGCAACCTGATCCTGCAATTCCGCACGCTGGACCCGCAATTCCGCGATCTGGTTCTTCCGGGCGAGGATCGACGCCGCCGGCTTTCCGGTCCCGGTGCCACCGGTGAAAATGCCCTGACGCGTAAGCAACTCGCCTGTCTCGGTGACGAACTCGAACCGATCTCCACCTGCCCGCCACGCCTCGGCAGCAACGGCGAGGTCAGCCACGATCCACGTGTCCCCGAGCAACGCATCAACGAGCGGCCGGGCCACGTCATCGGCACTGACAGCCTCCGAGGCGCGGACACCCGGAACCTGGGCCAGGGTTGCTGGCGCAACCTCCTCGTTCACCTGTGCAATCGTGGAGACATCCACCGCGTCGCCGATGGAAGCCACGGCGCTCCCTGCGTCCCACGCCTCCAGCTTCGGGAGCGCTGTCACGCGACGGGCCGCGAACGACAACGCCGCGATGCTGGCGCGGCCTTTTCGACCGGCGACAAGGTCTGC
>CAIMTB010000063.1 GCA_903844265.1 uncultured Verrucomicrobiota bacterium | reverse complement strand
TGGGGCGATTACGACGGCGACGGCTGGCTCGATCTCTTCGTGCCCGTGGAGAGCCCTGAGGGTGGCCCGGGCGGCAACAGCAAGCCGGTGGTCAGCTTTCTTTATCACAACCGTGGCGACGGCACCTTCACGCGGATTACCAATGGAATCCTGGCGGAACTTGCCACCTACTCCAACGCGGCGACCTGGGGTGACTTCAACAACGACGGGCGCTTGGACCTCTTTGTTTCGACGAGCGCCCAGTCCGCGCTCTACGAGAACAAGGGTGGCGGTGAGTTCGAGAGCCTGGGGATGGGTGGGGGCACCGCCGTCGGCGCCGCCTTCGGGGACTTCGACAACGATGGGTTCCTGGATCTGATGCGCGTGCGGGCCTTCGACACGGCGACCCTTTTCCGCAACGACGGAAACGGTTGACTCGTGCCGATCGACGATGCCGCGATCGCCACACCAGACGGTGACAATCGGCGCGCCGTCGGCTGTGCCTGGGCCGACTTCGACAACGATGGCTGGCTCGATTTCTTCATCCCGCATTCGAGCCAGTACGACAAGCGAGGCGCTGACAACAACGACGGGCTCTATCACAACAACGGCGATGGCACGTTCACGCGAGTCAACCGCGGGAGCTACTCCTTCGAGGGCCAGAACAACGACGGCGCCGCGTGGGGCGATTTCAATGACGATGGGTTCCCTGATCTCTTCGTCGCCAATCTCGAAGGCCGGTCGGGTCTGTATCTCAACAACGGCAACACCAACCACTGGCTGGCCATCAACCTGGTGCCTACCGTCTCAAACCGCTCCGCCATCGGCACGAAAGTGCGGGTCAAGGCCACGATCCGCGGGCAGACGTTTTGGCAGCTCCGCCAGGTTTCAGGCGGCGAGGGATGGACCAGTCAGAACGACCCCCGGCCCCATTTCGGTCTGGGCGACGCGGCGGTGGCCGAGGCAGTACGCATTGAATGGCCCAGCGGGCAGGTCACGGAATTGAAGAACGTGGCCGCCCGCCAGTTCCTGACCGTCACCGAACCCGGCGGGCGTCCGCGGTTGGGGATCTCTCGCGAAGGGGTCGGGACTCGAGTAACTCTGACCTCAACCCCGCATACCCGGTACTCTCTCGAAGCCAGCCCCGATTTCGGAATCTGGACTCCCGTCGGGACCCTGGAAACCGACGACACGGGGTCGGGAGCGTTCCAGTCGGCCACCGCGGGTCCGGCCCGGTTCTTCCGCGCGAGGGTCCTGCCGTGATTGAGGCGAGTCGAGGCTCGCGGTCCGGTCCGGAGCGCGGCGTTTACGCCGCTTCAGGCTTGGACACGGGAGGGACGCGGGACTGGGGCCGGCGCCCAGCCTGCGGGCCACGGTCGAAGCGAGCTGAAGCTCGCGGTCCGGATTTCTTCCGTTTCCCATCTGAAGTACGGGTCGAATAGGAACTGGGGTGGGGCCTCGATTCAGGGAGATCGCTCCGGAAAATCGAGCCGCACCCGTTGCAGAAGGGCCCGGAATCGAGGATGCGACCGGAGGGCCTTGAAACGGGGGTCGGGGCGAAGCCGGGCGATGAGGTTGCCGCCCTCCTGCTCGATTCTTTCGAGGTTCGTGAGGGCGGCATCTGCGTCCCCGAGACCCGCGCAGACAAGGGCAGTTGGAAACGCTGTCCCGTGGCCTGGATCCGCCAACAGCCGGCCGAGGATTTCCCGGGCGCGGTCGGTCCGGCCCTCGACGGCGTAAAGGAATCCCAGGGGGCCCAACGCCGTCTTGCTGGTCGGATCGCGGGCGGTGTCGGATTCCAACTCCGCGATGGCCTCGGCGGCGCGGTTCATCATCCCCAGCGTTTCCGCGTGGCCGACCCGGGGCCATTCCCAGTCCGGATCCAGGTCCTTCGCCTGTTGGTACAAGTCCAGCGCCTCCCCGTACCGTTCGGAATAGAAGTAGCAACCCGCCAGGGCGGCGAGATGCATCTTCTGAGGCGGATCGAGTTCGATCGCGCGTTGGATTTCCCGGACGGCCTCGTCGATCCGGCCAAGGCTCAACAAGACCGACAAACCGAAAGACGCGTGGTAGTCGGCGCTCCGAGGCGAACGTGCCAGCAGAAGCCGAAACTCCCGCTCCGCTCCCGTCCAGTCGTGATCCCCGTACGCCATGGCGCGGGCGAGAACCATGCGGGCGTCGTTGCGGGTGGCATCGAGGGCGAGCGCTTTCATCGCCGCGGCTTTCGACTTCGGATACCCGTCGCGGCCCAGCCATGGACCGTGATGCACCAGATCCTGATAATGCCATGCCAGCGCCTCGTGGGCTGCCGCCCAGTTCGGGTCGAGTTCGGTGGCCTTTTCCAGCAGCGGCGTCGCCTTCAGCAAATGCTCGCGCTGGGTGAAACCACTCCCGTGATAGGCGCCGATCCGATAGGCCTCCCAAGCGGCGTGGTTCGTCGTGCCCGAGATTTCAAAAACGTCGGCATTGCTCTCCTTCCTCGCCCCGCCGCCGCGGTCTGCGTACCAGCGAAGTCCCCAAGCCGCGAGCAACAGCACCGCGACGCTCATGGCCCCGCGTACCGCCGCCCGGCGGCGATGCCGCCACGCCCACCGCCTGCGTACGGAGTGTCCATCCGCCAACCGCTTCAGGTCCTCGTGCATCGTCGCCGCGCCCGCGTAACGGTCACCGCCGGACGCCGCGCATGCCCTTACGAGGACGCTGTTCAACTCGAAGGCCAGCCTGGCGTCGGGCCACGCCCGCAGATCCGCCGGCAACTCGGGGTAGCGCCTTCGATCGAGACCGGTGAGCGCCTCGTACAGGACCTTGCCCAGCGCGAAGACGTCCGCCGCGGGCGTGCCCGGGCCTTCCGGTGGGAGATAGCCCTCCGTGCCCACCAGGGACGCCTGGTCGCTCGCGTCGGTCACCAATCCGATGTCGGCCAGCTTCGGACGCCCGCCCACGAAGATGATGTTGGAGGGTTTCACATCGCGGTGCACCAGGCCGTGCCCGTGCAGGTGCGCCAGGGCTTCACTCAGCGCCACTCCGAGTTCCAGCACCCGCGCCGCCGGCAGACGGCCATCCGCGAGATCCGAACGCAAGGTGCGCGGTTCATAGGGGTCCTCCCCCAGCGCCGGTGTTGCCGATTCCAGCCCCGTCGCCGGCGCCACCGGATCAGCCAGTTCCATCACGTAATAGAAACAGCCCGCCGCGTCGTCGCGACCGACGTGGAAGAGCGCGAGTTGGGTCGGATGAGAACGCGAGATCGCCTCGAACTTCCGGATCCCCTCGAACTCGCGAAGGAACGGGCGTTCGTCCGTGAAGTTCGCCCGATAGACCAGCTTCACCGCGCGCAGTGCCCCAGTGGTCGTGCTGCGCGCCAGCCAGACCTCGCCGTACGCTCCGCGCCCGATGCACCGGATCCGTGCGTAGTCGGGAATCGCGGGCCGGCCTGCCGCCGTCGATGCGGCGGGGAAGGGCGGTTGTCCGGACGGCGGCATCGTGGTGCGAAGCTACCGGACACGGCCTCCGGCGACGACGGTAAACATGCCTCCCTGATTCGCCGCGGTGCATCCCGAAGTTGTGGGTCGTCCTCGATGGACCGAGCCGGAGCGCGGCATTGGTGCCGCTTCAGTGAAACCACGCCCGCCATAGGGAGAGGTCCGGACGCGCGTGGCCCGCCCCCGCCGGACGCGGACTGAAGTCCGCGCTCCGCCCACAACTTCGGGATGCATAGGATTCGCCGCGGGTATTGCCGGGCCGGCGGCCGGGTATTACTGTGGCGTTCGTGACGACGCTCTCATTGAAGCTTCCGGCATCTTTGGCTGCGCGCCTCGAGTCCCGCGCCCGCGCCCACCAGCGGCCTAAGTCCGAGCTGGTTCGGGAATTCATCGAGCAAGGGTTGGATGGCGGTGATCCCGTGAAGCCCTCGTTTCACGCCCTGGCGGGCGACAAATGCGGCATGGGTCGTAGCAAGTGCCGCGATCTGGCCACGAACCCGCGACACTTGGACGATCTCGGTCGATGAACCAGGCGGTCATCGTCGATACCGGTCCGCTGGTGGCCTACTTCGACCGCGACTCCGAACACCACGACTGGGTTCGGCAACAGGCGCTTCGGCTGGCTCCGGGTTGGTTGACCTCCGAGGCGGTCCTGGTCGAAGTGTCGCACCTCCTGCGAAGGGCCCGGGTGGACCCCGATCATCTGATGGAGTTGGTCGAGAACGGGGCACTGGCCGTCCCTTTCCGGTTGGGGGAGGAAGTCCGGCCGATCCGCCGACTGATTCGCCGCTACCGCGATCTGCCCATGTCCCTCGCGGACGCCACGCTCGTGCGACTTTCCGAACTCCGTGAGAGCAGCCTGATCTTCACTCTGGATGGGCACTTCACCATCTACCGACGGTTCGAGCGTCGGCCCATACCGGTGCTGATGCCACCCGGTGGATAAACCCGTCCGCCTGGGCGTCGGCGGTTGGCGTCGCGTTGCCACGCTCTCGCCACCCTGGGCGATGCCACCTCCCGGCGTCGTGCTTTCTTGGCGTCGATCCTTCTACCCCACACTCGACTGCCTGGATCGGATGGCAAACCAGGATTGTCCCGGGTGGCTTCGAGACGCAGCCTCAGTCATGGCCCGGTTTTGCGCCCACCTCGCCTGCTGGCTCACGGCTTCCGCGTGCGCGGCCATCGCGCCCCCGGAACTCATCGAGTCGCGCCCCCTGCCGACCCGAGCCGCCACCCCGGGCCCGCTTTTCGAATCCATCCTGCCGGCCCAGTCCGGCATCGATCTTGTCCACGAATTCCCCCCCAACGCGCCCCTGGTCCTGATGCAGGAACAAGGTTCGGGCGCGGGGCTCGCGGCCGGGGACTTCGACGGCGACGGACTGCCGGATCTTTTCGTGACAAATTACGACCGCGGCTGCCGGCTCTACCGCAACCTCGGCGGGTGGCGCTTCGCGGACGTGACCGGGAGCGCCGGGGTCCGTGCAGCCGGACGGTGGTGCACCGGCGTGACCTTCGTGGACGTCGACGGGGATGGTGACCTGGATATCTATGTCTGCTGTTACAACGCGCCCAACCTACTCTTCATCAACCAGGGAAACGGCCTGTTTGTGGAACGAGCCCGCGAATTCGGCCTCGATTGGACGGGAGCCTCGATCATGGCGGCCTTCGCCGATTACGACCTGGACGGACGGTTGGATGTGTTCCTCCTCACCCACCGCGACGGCGCGAGGGCCGAACAACGGCTGCCTGCCAATACGCGCAATGCCGCCGACCGCGGTATCCTCCGCCGGGATGCCGCCGGGCGCCTGGAGGTCGCTGCTCCGTTCCGGGATTTGTTTTCCCTGCTCGACAAGGGCGGCGGCCGCATGGAACTCGCCATCGCCGGTCAGCCGGACCTGTTGTTCCACCAGGAAGCCAACGGTGTCTTCCACAATGTCACCGAGCGCTCGGGAATCCGCGGGAACGACATCGGCCTTGGAGTCAGTTGGTGGGATTACAACGGGGATGGTCGGCCGGATATCTATGTCGCCAACGATCACAAGACTCCGGACCGTCTCTGGCGTAACAACGGCGACGGTACTTTCACCGATGTCGCCCCCTCGGTCCTGCCTTGCGTACCCCTCGCCTCCATGGGCACCGACACGGCCGACATCGACAACGACGGCTGGATCGATCTCCTCTCCACCGAGATGGCCGGAAGCACTTACGCCCGCCGCATGGTCACTCATCAGGATCCGGCCAGGAGTGATGGCTTCCTCGCCAGCGCCCAACCCCGGCAATTGCCGCGCAACACCCTCTTCCTCGGCACCGGCGGCGAACATGTTCTCGAGGCGGCTCACCTTGCGGGGGTCGAAGCCACCGACTGGACCTGGTCGCCCAAGTTCGGCGATTTCGACAACGACGGCTGGGTTGATTTGTTCGTCGCCAACGGGGCTTCCCATGATTACGTCCACGAGGATCTCCTGGCCCGGATGGCGCAACCGGGCGCCCCGGGTTGGCGTACCCAGCCGCTGTTGCGCGAGACCCATCTCGCCTTCCGCAACCGTGGCGATCGCCGCTTCGAGCGCGTGGAATCGGCCTGGGGCCTCGACCGCGTTTCCGCGAGTTTCGCCACGTGCCTGGCTGACTTCGACGGCGACGGCACTCTGGATATCGCCCTGATGAATCTCGGCGAACCGCTCGGACTCTACCGCAACAGGGAATCCCTGGCGCATCGCATCGTCCTGAGGCTGGTGGGCTCTCACGCCAATTCCTGGGGAATCGGTGCGGTGGTCCAGGCTGAGACATCGCACGGCCTTCAGACGCGTTGCCTCCAGCTCGCGAGCGGTTTCCAGTCGGTCAACGAGCCTCTCGTCCATTTCGGACTCGGCCCCGACGCGCGGGTTGCCCGACTTACGGTCCGTTGGCCCGGCGGCGCCGAGCAATCGTTCAGCAATCTCGCGGCCGACCGATTCTACACGGTCCATGAACCTTTCAGCCCGGCCGCTCCGACAGGCACCCCCGTCGTCCCGGTCCATGCGCTTTTCCGCGCTGCCGAGGTGGGTGCCGGGCTCGTCCATCGCGAACGCCCGTTCGATGACTTCGCCCGCGAGCCACTGCTGCCGTGGAAGCTGTCCCAACTCGGCCCCGGCCTCGCCGTGGGGGACATCGACGGCGACGGCGACGACGACATCTATCTCGGGGGTGGGGCCGGCCAGCCGGGAATGATCGGCGTGCAGGAGGCCGGGGGCCATTTCCGTACCGTCGTGTTGCCGGCCTTCGAGAACGATCGCGAGAGCGAGGACATGGGCGCCTTGTTCCTCGACGCCGACGGCGACGGCGATCTCGACCTCTATGTCGTTTCGGGTGGGGCAGGGTTCGAGCCCGATTCTCCGGCACTGCAGGACCGGCTGTATCTCAACGACGGCCACGGTCACTTCACCCCGGCTCCCGCCGGCAGCCTGCCCGAGGATCGTGATGCCGGCAGCGTCGTGTGCGCGGCGGACCTCGATCGCGATGGCGACCTCGACCTCTTTGTGGGGGGGCGACTCGTTCCAGGGAGTTATCTCGTCCAGCCCCGGAGCCGGTTGCTGGTGAACCAAGGCGGGCGGTTTGTCGATGCCACCGCCTCTCGCGCGCCCGACCTGGCCGATGCCGGCATGGTCACGAGCGCGATCTGGATCGACGTCGACAACGATGGCTGGCCGGACCTCGTGACCGCTTCGGAATGGGGCACGCTGAAACTCTTCATGAATCGGGGCGGACGGCTCGAGCGGCGTGATGAAGGTAGTGAGTTTCTGACGCATCCCGGGTTGTGGCAGGGGCTCGCGGCCGCGGACATTGACGGCGATGGCGACTTCGATCTGCTGGCCTCGAACCTCGGGCTGAACACTTCCTACCGCGCCGCGCCGGATCGACCCGCCGCGATCGCGCGGATCGAAGCCGACCCCGGCGCGCCGCCGCTCCTGCTGCAGGCTTTCCTCGACCACGACGCCTGGCGTCCGTGGCGGAGACGTGAATCCCTTGCCACAGGGTTGCCTTCGCTGACCGCCCGCTTCCCTACTTTCGAATCCTTTTCCCACGCTACCATTCCCGAACTCATCCCAGGGGTCTTGTGGACCCGTCAGACGCGGTCCGAGATCAACACCCTCGAGTGCGGGGTGTGGCTCAACGACGGCCAGGGGCACTTCACCTTCCGCCCACTCCCGCGCCTTGCCCAGGTCGCGCCCGGTTTCGGCGTGGTCGCCGCGGACCTCGACGGTGACGGCGTGCCCGACCTCGCCACGGCGGGTAACTTCCGCAGCCCGGCCCCGGAGTTCGGTCCTTTCTCGGGCGGGCTCGGACTCCTCCTGCGCGGAAGGAAGGGGGCGGGATTCGACCCGTTGCCACCGAACGTGAGTGGCTTCGCCCTGCCCTCGGACCATCGGGCGCTGGCACTGATCGACCTGGACGGCGACAACGCCCCCGACCTGCTCGCGGCGCGGAACGACGGCGCGCTCGTCGCGTTGCACAACCAACGCCGTCCCGACGTCCACTGGATGAGCCTTCGCCTCCAGGGTCCGAAAGGGAACCCGACGGGTGTTGGGGCGCGCGTCGAGGTGGCCTTCGGACCCGGGGCGCCACAAGTGAACGAGGTCCGGGCAGGCGGTGGCTATCTTTCGCAGTCCAGCGCGACCCTTTACTTTGGCATTCCCGCGCCGGACCGGGGCGGCGTGGTGAAGGTGCGCTGGCCGGACGGCACCAGTTCCTCGAAACCAATACCCGCGGGAACACGGTCTATGACGGTCGACTCCAGGTGAAGCTTGGCTTCCGCAGGGACGAGTTCCACGAGCCTCCATCCGGGAGCGTCGACAGGATCCAGGTGCGGGTTTTGCGCGGCACCGGCGACCTGCCGCCGGTGCCTCCACGAGTTGTGGGCGGAGCGCGGACTTCACTCCGCTTCCGTTTCACCGCCGGTCGCCCATCACGCCTTCACCAGGCCTGTTCGCGATTTTTTCAACGGCCCTGGCGCCCTGCCGTATTTTCGGGATTTTGGGATTGAACCCTCCGGCGCAGATCGACTAAGGGATGGGCGCTCCATTCGAATTACAACCAGAAGGACCAATTATGCACGGAACGTTTGGTCTCCCCATTCTCTGCGCTTCGGCGCTCGCCTCCCCCTTGGCTTTCGGCCAGGGCTTCGACCTTTCAACCTTCGACACCACGGCTCAGGGTCCGTGGTCTACGCCGGCGAAAACCACGCTGTACGTGCCCAAGGTCCCGAACGGGTCGCTCAAGCTCGACGGCGTTGCTTCCTCCGCGGAGTACGGTGGGTTTGTCGGAGTCACTGTCACGCCCGGCGTGAATGCCTGGATCCTGGATTTCCCCGCCGACCGCCAATGGGACAACGCTGCTGACTCGAGCTTCACCTACTATCTGGCGCACGATGATGACTATTTCTACGTGGGCGTAGACGCGAAGGATGAGGTGGTCAACAGTGACGATTCCAACGGGAATTTCTGGAAGGACGACGCGATCGAGATCGTGGTCGATGCCTTGGCCGATCGGTTTGATAACAACACCGACAGCTCGAAGGATCCCGTTGGCGGCCATTCCTACCTCAATTACGAGGGCCGCTTCTCGGCGTGGGACGAAGCCGCGAACGCCAGGGGCAGCCAGGGATGGGCCAGCGGTGTTGAGTGGACCTACGGCGCGAACGGCGACGTCTACGGCACCGGCAAAGCGGTCGCCGGCGGCTGGCAGATGGAGGTGCGCTTCAAGAAGCGGATGTTCGAGGACCCCGTCGCCAAGAACAAACTCGCGAACGGCTACCGCATGGGTTTCAACATCGGGATGGATGACGACGACAAGCACGGTCCCGGCCCGAACGGCGACAAGACGGGTTCGCAGGATCTCGACATCCAGTACTTCTGGGCCAACCGCCAGCGTTACAAGGGTTACACCGCCGAATATCTGGCGACCCTTTCCGCCGACGAAATCGCCGGCCAGGTCTGGCGCGCCGACACCGAGAACCATCCGCTGTTCATCGACGGCACGGGCCGGCTCTCCCATGGTGGCAGTGGTGAAATCATCTTCGGCTACGACACGCCCGCCACCGGCAAGATCCTGTTTGTGACTTCGAGTTCGGACACCCCGATTAACGCGGACCCGGCTCTCATCGCCCTGTTCCGCGCCCGGGGTTACACGGTGACGGTCTTCCAGTCCGGCGGCCCGCCGGACGACCTGCGCAAGGCGGCCGCGGGTCAGGATGTCGTCTTCATCTCGGAGACCATCGGTTCCACCTCGGTCCTCGAGCCGATCGGCGATCCCGCGGTTCAGAAGTTCACCCTCCGCGACACCGACATCCCGGTCATTTCCGCGGAGGCCTTCATGTGGGACAACGCGGAATGGGTGTCGCACCCGGCCGATTTCTCGAACGAATTCTCTTTCTTCGGAAACACCGGTCGCACGGAAGACACGCAGCCGGCCGAACTCAAGGACGGCGTCGACTCGCTGTACATCAAGAAGGCCTCGCACCCGATCGCCAGCGGCCTGGGCGCCCATCCGAAGGTGTACAGTTCTCTCTACAGCTTGAATTACGGCAAGCCTTCCGCCGATGCCGACGTCGTGGCGAGTGTCCTCGCCGACGGATCGTTTCCCACTCTCTTCGTCTACGAGAAGGGCGACAAGCTGGTCGACGGCTCCGTGGTTCCCAACAAGCGCATCGGCCTTTTCCTGGGCCAGGCGGCCAGCCTGGTCGCCAATTGGACCCTGGAACTCGGCTTCCTGACGGAGGATGGCAAGAACCTGCTCCTGAATACGCTGGCTTACGCCATCGGCTCAAAAGCCACGGTCACCCCCACCGTGTCACTGGCCCGTAGCGGAACCGACGTCGTGGTCACCTACGCCGGCGGCACGCTCCAGAGCGCCACCATCCTCAATGGCACCTGGAACAACGAGTCCGGCGCCAGCCCGCTGAAAGTGACTCCGGCCGGCACCGCGAAGTTCTACCGCGTCAAGGGCAACTGATCCCGGCGGACGCATCGGCGGGGAGTCTTGACCCGCATAGGGGTGATCGGGGTAGGGGCAGCCGGGAAACCGGCGTCCCTACCCCGATTCCACGAGTCCCAGGTCCTTTTGCTTGTAGGAACGTCTTTGCCGCCCAGATTTTCCCCATGACCCAACACCCGAAGGAGAACCGGATCGATTACGTGGAATTCCCAGCCCCTACTGCCGAGGCCTTGCGGGAGGGCAAGGCCTTCTATGGCGACGTGTTTGGATGGTCGTACCAGGACTGGGGAGATAAGTACGTGGACACCCAGGGGAGCGGGATTCCTTCCGGCATCAACGCCGATCCGGACCATCGCCCTCAGGCGCCGCTGGTTGTCCTGTTCGCCTCGGATCTGGAGGCGACCCGGGAGCGCGTCCTGAAGGCCGGGGGCCGGGTGGTGAGGGAGATCTTCCCGTTCCCGGGTGGCCGACGCTTTGAGTTCGCAGATCCCGCTGGCAATCAGCTTGCGGTGTGGTCGGACCAATGACGATGACGTTCGGGCCGGCCGACCAGGCCCCCCGGCTATCGCCTGGCGCCAGCAGGGTTCTTCCGCCCATCGATCCAAATGTCGACTGTCAAGGTTTGACCCCGATCTCCAGCCGGGCGACGGGCTCCTGATGGCTCCCCTCATCCTGCACCCTCCTGCAGGGCGGCGCAGCCGTCCCGTCGGAGAGTTGTCCATCTGGAGTACACGCGTCCCTAAGCCCTGCATCCAGCGCTGCGATGGCCGCCACAGGGCTGATCGGGTCATCGCCCACCGGACGGCAATGCACCAGGCTTGCCCGCAGCGCCGGAAACCGATCCCCTCTGCACAGCAAGCGGCGGGATGTCCGGTTCCGAGCACCGGGTGTCCCGCCACTTGTCCGCGCTGTCCTGCCTGTCGGACCGGACGACGCTGGCGTGGGTTCTCCGGCGCAAATGGGAGTCTTTGAGAGAACGGCGTAGAAATGTCCCATCAGCCCAACAATGTCTTTGCTGGAACCCAGGTGGTCTCCCTGGTCGAAGTGCGAGGGACCCACAACTCCCTGGTGCACCCGCGTGGGGCGGTGGGGGTCGTCACACGGACGCCATCGGGGGGAGAGGAGAGCCATTTTCTGGTGCGTTTCCCCGACGGCTTCGAGGCCTCGCTGAGCCGAGAGCAACTTGATGTTCTCAAGCATTTCAAGGACCGCCTCCCTGATTCGCGTGCTCCGCATGGGTTCGATCTGGAGGACTTCATCATCTACCGGTGCGTCGTCGGCTCCAGGGCGTACGGTCTCGACACCGAGGACTCCGACACCGACCGTCGCGGCATCTACCTGGCGCCCGCCGATCTCCAGTGGTCCCTGTTCGGTGCGCCGGAGCAGTTCGAGGATAACGCCGCGCAGAGCTGCTATTGGGAATTGCAGAAGTTCCTGGCGATGGCGCTCAAGGCCAACCCCAACATCCTGGAATGCCTCTACTCGCCGCTGCCGGAGAAGCAGACCGAGCTCGCGAAGGAACTGTTGGGGATTCGCGAGCGCTTCCTGTCCCAGATGATCTTCCAGACCTTCAACGGCTATGCCATGAGCCAGTTCAAGAAGATCGAGCAGGATCGCCGTAACCAGGGCGAGGTCCGCTGGAAGCATGCCATGCATCTGCTCCGCCTCCTGCTGAGTGGTGCCGCCGCGCTGCGACAGAACCGCGTGCCGGTCCGGGTTGAGGAGCACCGCGATCGGTTGCTGGCCGTCAAGGCCGGGGGCGTCCCCTGGGCCGATGTGGAGACCTGGCGGCGGGAGTTGCACCACGATTTCGAGCGGGCGCTTGCCCAGACCCGACTTCCCGAACGCCCCGATTACGAGGAAGCGAATCGGTTCCTGATCAAGGCGCGCCGCGCGATGGCCAGCGCCTGACGTGTCGGGACTCGCCCAGGACGTGCCATGGATACTGACCCTCGCCTTCGACGGATCCTCGCCGCACAGCCTTACCCTCTCCTGTTCGCCACGATCAGTGGCGCGCATCTCTACGGATTTCCTTCGCCCGATTCCGATTTCGATCTGCGCGGCTCGCACGTGTTGCCCCTGGAACATGTCGTGGGGCTGCAAGTCCGGGACGAAACGATCGAGGACTCGCGGGTCACCGAAGGGCTGGAGATGGACATCGTCAGCCACGACCTGCGGAAATTCTTCAACCTTCTGCTCAAGACGAACGGCTACGTGCTCGAGCAGGTGTTCTCGCCGCTCATCGTCCACACGACCGAGGAACACCGGGAACTGAAGCAGATCGTGCCGGGGTGCATCACCCGCCACCACGCGCACCACTACCTTGGATTTGCCGAGACGCAGTGGAAGTTGTTCGACAAGGAACGCCCGCGCCGGGTGAAGCCCTTGCTCTACGTCTATCGCGTGCTGCTCACGGGGATCCACCTGATGCGTACGGGCGTGATCGAGGCGAACCTGCTGACGTTGAACGAGGAGTTTGGGCTGACGTTCCTCAAGGACCTGATTGACCGCAAACTGACGGGACCCGAGCGATCAACGGTCGAGGATGCTGACATCGTCTTTCATGAGTCCGAGTACCAACGGCTCAGGGGCGAATTGCAGACGGCCCACGAAGCGAGCCGGTTGCCCGAGCTTCCCGGTGATCCCGCGCGGGCTGCGCTGAACGCGCTGTTGGTCCGAGTCCGCACGCAAGGGATGGCGAAAACCGCTTGAAACTGACGATCCTCGAACATTCATGGGTGGTCCTCGTAGCTGTATGGAGAAGCGTGAACGGCGGCTCGTCGCCAGCGGCCTGATAGGCGCTGTGCTGATGTTCTGGACGGAGTGCACCTTGGCGGCCCCGGAGCACTTCTTCACCGAACCGCCGTCGGTCAAGCCGGTTCGCATCTCCCTGAACCCCGACAGCCAGGCACGCCTCTCTGACCACCCTCACGAATACGTTGCGGGAACCCTGGCCGTCGCTGAAGACCCTCCCTCCGTCGTCCATCTCCGCTTGCGGGGCCACGGCAGCTTCCGCCCGATCACGGACAAGCCGAACTTCGCCATCCAATCCAAGGGCCTCGGCCGCAGGAAGGTGCTGCTCAGCGGTTCGTCCCAGGATCCGACCTATCTGCGCTGGAAGTTGGCGTCCGAGATGTTCCTCAAAGTCGGCCTGCCGGCGGCACGGATCGGGTTCGCACGAGTCGAACTGAACGGCCGGGACCTGGGCCTATACCTGTCGGTCGAGCCCACGGACAAGCAGTTCCTGAAACACCGTTTCGGGTCGAGCGCCGGCAACTTGTACGAGGGCAGCAACAACGACGTCGTGGATCCGCTCGAACTCGATTCCGGTCGCGGGCCCGGCAGTGCAGACATCCTGAAGGCGCTCGCCTCGGCCTGCCACGAGCCTGACCTCGATCGACGGTGGAGGCTCCTGGATGCGTCCCTGGACGTGCGTCGTTTCGCGTCGTTCGCAGCCATGGAGGTGCTGGTCTGCCACCATGACGGCTACAGCCTGGACCGGAACAATTTCAGGATTTATCAGGACCCAACGTCCGGGCGGTTCGTATTCATTCCGCACGGCATGGACTTGATCTTCGACAATCCGACCGCGCCCCTGCTTGGACGCTGGCGGGGTCTGGTGGCGCATGCCTTCATGGAGACCAGCGAGGGGCGGAAGCTGTACCGCGAGGCCGTCGTCCGGTCGGTCGAGAGCGTCTACGCGGGCGCCCCGTGGCCTGAACGCATCGACGAGTGGGCGAGACTCCTGCGACTCGAGATGGGGTCCGGTGAGGCTCTGAGAACCTGGGAGGCCGCAGTCATCGACCTGAAACGGATTGTGGAGCAAAGACACGACTTCGTGCTGAAGGCCGTGGGATCCGTCGCGACCTATCCCAAGTAGCGGCCCGCACCACACCCGTCTCGGTGTTGTAGGAACAGCCCAGGTCAGCGCCCGCTTCCAAAGTCGGTCTGCGCCAGCCGCGCCCGCAGTTGCTTGATCGACACCGCCTCCGTCTGGTCGTTCATGACGTACGAATCCTCGCCCGGATGGATGACGAACAGCCGGTCCAGCTTCAGATCGGCCAACGCCACGTGCATGGACTTCGTCAGCGACGGGGCGTCCCCATACTTGAACTCGAAGCCATATCTGCGCCCGCGCCAGTGGACCATCAAATCCAGTTCCGCGCCGGCGTGGGTGGCCCAGAAGTAGGCGTCGCGGTCGCCGGTGACGCTCAAGACCTGTTCGAGGGCGAATCCCTCCCACGATGCGCCAAGCTTCGGGTGCGCCTCCAGATCGGCGAAGGCCGCTGGACCTCATCCAGCACCACCAGCCCCTCCAGTCGTTTCAACGAAAAGACCCGTGACGAACCCAGGCGAAGGAAAGTGCGGACTTTCTGTCAGGAATTGTCAGGAAGTCGCTCCGTTCGGTTGTTCCAAACGTCACTGCAGCCAACGCCCAGGACCAAAGAACCCTTCCGCCGGCGGACCTGATGCGGCGGCTTGCAGATCATCTGCTCTGCTGCAACGCTGCTGGTCATGAAGGCGACCGTGACGCTGACCAGTCGGGGGCTGATCTCCTTGCCCGCGAGAATGCGGGCCGAACTCGGCCTGAAGGCTGATGATGTACTGTTCGTCGAGACCACCCCCGACGGGATCCTGCTGCGGCCTGCTGCCATGTTTCCGGTGGAGGTCTACACGCCGGAACGCATCGAGGAGTTCGACACGGAAGAAGCGCGGCTTGAAGCCGTGCTGCCGACGAAAAGGAAAACGCGCCGGTAGAGGCTGGCCGTGCGAATCTTCCTGGACGCGAACATTCTGTTCTCCGCGAGCAAGTCGGCGGGCGCGGTCCGTCGACTGGTCGCATTGCTGCTCGAAGAACAGCACGAGTTGTGGGCCGATGCCTTCGTAGTGGAGGAGGCGCGGCGAAACCTGACGCTCAAATTCCCAGCCGCCATTCCCGAGTTGGAGGTGCTCCTGGGTTCCCTTCAGCTGGCGCCCACCGCGACTCGCGCCGAATTGCCGGCCGAGCTTCTTCTCTTGCTTCCGGAGAAGGATCGGCCGGTGCTGGCGGCCGCGATGCGAACCGGTTGCGACACGCTGATGACCGGGGATCGCGCCCATTTTGGCGCTCTCTACGGACGAACCTTGGGAGGGGTAGTCATCTGTTCGCCGCAATCGCTGGCAGAGAGGGCGCTCGGATCCTTGGGGAAGTGATCTGTTCTCCCCGGCCAGTAGTCCTCGACCTTGGAGGGAACCGAGGCTCTCGCCGTCGTCGTGCGCTTGTTCAATTCAGCCGCCGCCGGATTCCGCACGCTCCCGGACAACCTGGACGTCGAGATGCCGCGGTTTCTCGACGACCTCGCGGCGGCCTTGGTATTGGCGAATTCCCAGCGGCACTCCCCAAGGTATCTGGCCCAGGGAGACTCGATCGTCCTCCTGGTCGGACAGGGAAAGGCCAGCCGTCTGCTGACCGCGGCGGAGAAGGTCGTCCGCGCCGAACTCCGGCGTGACATACGGGGAGCGATGGGGTCAAACATTGACAGTCGACATTTGGATCGAAGTGTCTCAAGGACGCTGCTGCCGCCGAGGTGGCGGTGATTCACTGCCTCAGGCGCCCGGCGGTGGGAGTCACGTGGTGGCCCAAGGCTGAAATGTCAACAGTCAAGGTTTGACCCCGTTCTCCGTTCTCCCGTCAGTGGAGTCTCCTTACGTCGGCTGCTACCGGAATAGATCCTTTTCGACGGGCTGCCAGGTAGATCACCGCACCACCGTGATGCCGCTGGCGAAATCACGTCCTCCAGCCACGAGAAACACGATCGCCAGGACAAAACAAATCATCACGGCGAGAACCGAGCCAATGGCAACCCATCCCATCGTCATCCTCGCGAAGGACGTAAAAGTCCCCAACAGGAAGGACGTCATTGCAAGACCCGCGGCAAAGAACGTGAACCCCGCGAAAAAGACCGCCAGCGAACCGGAGTGAAACCCAGTCGACAGCGTGCTCCTGCCGGGCTCGGCCCGGTCATGGAAAACCCGAACCTCACGCGCCGATTTCAGCAGGGATATCAAGCGGTGATCGACCGTGCTTGAGGGCGGCGAGCCGTAGGTGGGGTGGATGGTCGTCCCCTCGTACGCCTGCCCTCCTACAGTGTAGCCGTACCGCACGTGAGCCACCCAGGTATTCCCTCCCTCGGCGGTATTGTCGCTGTCTTCAGTGAACTCCAACACCCGCCCCGGGGTCTGGGGCCAGTCTTCCGCGACGATGCCTAATGCGATATCGCGACAGGTCGTCACCACCAACCAACCACCCAAGAGGGTGAACAAGGAAGCGACCAGCAGGATGAAATAAAGGGTAGCGTCGAGTTTCTTCATGGGCGTAGCCCGTAGTACAGAGCTGGTCCCACAACTTCGGTCAACCTGCGCACAAGCAGGATTGGACCCGAGCCAGCGACGCCGCGCAATGAAGATGAAGATCGCCGGGCGAGAAGCAATGGGGTCAAACATTGACAGTTGACATTTAAATTGAAGTGTCTCGAGAACGCTGGTGCCGCCGAGGTGGTGGTCATTCACTGCCTCATGCGCCCGGCGGTGGGCGCCACGTGATGGCCCAAGGTTGAAATGTCAACAGTCAAGGTTTGACCCCTCTCTCCCTACCGTTGCCAGATCCCGGTTCCGGTGTTACCCATGGAGCCGTTACCCGGCGCAGCGCCTCCTCAGCGCACTCAAACCGACGGCCCAGGACCTTCGTATGGATTCCCTCAACGGATCGACTCGGGGATGGAACGTGTGTCCAAGTGCTCCAATTCGGCGCGAAACCGATACGCCGCACCCCAGACCGGCCGTCGCTACCGCGGTCGCGTGCTGCCTGGCCCTCATCGCCGCGCTCTCCGTTCCCCTGCCGGCTCGCGCGGACCGCGCGCCGGGCGATCTCAACATCCGTCAGACCCAGGGATCGCCGCGTTTGGAACTCCCCACCGCCCCGGTGGCCCCCGTCGCCGGATCCACTTACCGCCTCTACATCGAGTCCTCCACAGACCTCAAGCAATGGCGGCGCACCAGCGAATTGTCCCTCGGCAGCCAGGGCCAGCCCCAGGCACCGGCCACCAACGGACTGGCCCAGGGATTCTTCAGGCTGCGGCCCGAGGTGGAGCTCACTCCGGCCGCCGGGGACGGAGCGGAGGTCTACGGGTACAACCGCATCTTCGACGAGGAACTCCGGCGGGTGGGCTGGCTGACGCCCCAGTCCTTCTCCGATCAGGCCAGCCTCGCGGCCTCGACAGGGGGTTACCTGGAAGGGATCCGCTTCGATCCGCGCTCGGCCAAATCGTGGGATGCCTTCAACGCCGATCCGGCCGTGGTCAACGCCGGCAAGACTCCCTTCACCCCCGGGTACCGATCGGTCGACTTCCGGCTGAACCCCGAGGAACTCGGGCTCTTTCTCACCCACGGCTTCGTGGTCAGCGAGAGACTGGGAGCGCCGAATGCCGTCAACTACATGGCCGGCAACTCGACCTTCGCGGGCGTCTTCTACCGGGTGTTCTTCAACGATCTTCCCGTCTTCATCTCCACCGACAGCGCCCTGCACGCCTGGCATTTTTCCTACCAGCGGATGCTTGCGGAATTGGAGGAGACGGAACTCGTCCCACGCCTCACCGAACTCCTGGACGGCATGGCCGGCGCGCTCGGCAAACTGCCCGCCTCGGTTCGTACCGGCCCGCTCAAGGACAACCTCTCCGACGCAGATTACTTCCTCACCGTCGGACGCAACTTGCTCTCCGGCAAACCCGTGGCCCCCGTGCTCGGGCCGCACCCCGGCCTGGGCCCCACGCTCAGCGCCATCCAGGATCAAAAATATCTGACCGGCTTTCCCATGTTCGGGGGCCCCAGGGACATCGACTTCTCGCAGTACGCGGTGCGGGGTTACTACGACCGGTCCCTGGAACTGAGTAACTATTTCCGGGCTTTCATGTGGACCGCGCGCGCCGACCTTCGGATCTTTGATCCGGAGAACCTGGAACAGTCGCGGCGCGAACTGGGCACGGCCCTGGTGCTCTCCGCGCTCCTCCATGACAGCGGGAGAACGGCGTCCTGGCGGTCCCTCGATGATCTGCTCCGGCTCTTCGTCGGGCGCACCGACGCGATGAACTTCCTGCAGCTCGATCCGCTGCTGGCGGCGGCGGGCCTGGGCTCCCTCGGCGCCGTGGTTGACCCGGCCCAGATCGCGTCCCTGCAATCCTCGATCGTGAAGGGGGAATTGGGCCGCCAATCCATCCCCGGGGATGTCTATTTTTCGCCGTTCGGTCCGGAACAAACCCAGCTGCCGCGGGCCTTTGTCTTCAGCGGCCAACGCTTCATCGCCGACGGCTGGGCCATGGCCCAGGTGACCTTCGACCGCGTGCTCTGGCAGGAAGACATCCCGGGACTTACCCTCTTCCGAAAAGTTCTGAGAAGGGAACCGAGCGGTCTGGACGTTGCCTATTCGGTACTCGGCAACCGGGCGGCGGGGCCGGAACTGGCGCGGCACATGTTGGAAACACACCTGCCCGGCAACTTCCGCGACGGCTTTCCCTACGCCCACAATCTCGAGGCCCTCGCCGCCACCTTCGACCGGCTCGAACCCGCCGCCTGGACCGACTCTCTTTATGCCCGGTGGCTGGCGGCCCTGAGAAGCCTGTCGCGTCCCACCACCGACCCGGGTCATCCCGAAGCGATGCGGACGCGGGCCTGGTCGATGCGGACCCTGGGCACCCAGATGGCTTCCTACTCGGAGCTGAAGCACGACACCCTGCTTTACGGGAAGCAACCGTACGCGAATAACTTCGTCTGCGAGTATCCCGCCGGCTTTGTGGAACCGGTGCCCCAGTTCTGGCAAGCCATGCGGGTGATGGCGGAGGCCGCCGCGACGGGCCTGGAAGCCGCCATGAAGGACGGCGTCGGGACGGCTTCCGTCACCACTCACCCTGGATGGCCGCCCCTGCTCCTCAGCCGCGGCAGCCGACAGCTTGCCCGTGCCCGTTACTGCCGCTACTTCGCGGCGCAGATGGCCACCCTGGAAACCATGGCCGCCAAGGAGTTGCGCCAGGAAGCGTTCTCCACCAACGAAGTCGCCTTTGTTCGAGGATTGATGAACGCCGAGGGAGGCTGCGGACTGCTCTTCAACGGCTGGTACCCGGGACTCTATTACAACGATTATTCAGTCACATTTGCCAACTACGGCGAGATCGGTCAGGTGGCGATCGACGGACAGGACACCGGCTGCAACCGGCCGGACCAGGTCGTCGCCGACGTCTTCACCGCCGCTCCGGACCAACTGGACCCCGTGGGCGGCGTCCTTCATCTCGCCACCGGCGACATCGACCTGATGCTCATCGCCGTGGACAACGGTCCCGACCGCAGGGTGTATGCCGGGCCGGTCCTGAGTCACTATGAGTTCCTCGAGCCCGGACCCACCTTGAAGCGGCTGACGGATACCGATTGGAGGGCCCGGCTGGGCGGTCGTCCCGCGCGCCCGGACTGGACGAGGAGTTATCTGGTGCCGGCGCGTTGACGCAACCCGAAGAACTTAAGAAGCAATGGAACCGAATGCAGGGGGCCTAGTGGCGCGCGCGCCCACTCCGCCTTCGAGGCCTGCAACCATTCACCATTCTCCAACACCGGGAAGCTCCTTCGACCGGGAATGTTCGCCCGCATCCGCGTCGACCTGGGGACGCGTCCGGACTGCATCGTCGTGCTGGAGCGTGCGGTCACCGAGTTGCAGGGTCGGTATTTTGTCTGGACCCTCGGAGCCGAGGACAAGGCGACGCAACGCGCGGTGAAGGTGGGGGCCCGGCTGGAGGGACAATGGTTGATCGAGGACGGCCTCAAGGTGGGCGATCGGGTCATCGTCGAGGGAACGCAGAAGGTCCGGGAGGGTTCCGTGGTGACGCCGATGACCGCGGCGGAGATGGCTCAGGCCGCGGCGGCGCTGGCCGGGGATATCGTGAAGCCGGCGGCCCATGCGGAGAAGTCGGGCAAGCCGGGGAAGGAATAGCGCCATGGCCGACTTCTTCATCCGACGCCCGATCGTGGCGATGGTCATCTCCATCGTCACCGTGATCGTCGGGCTGGTCTCCTTATCCCGGTTGCCCATCGCCGAGTATCCGCTGGTCAGTCCGACGCTGATCCAGGTCACGGCGAGCTATCGTGGCGCCGCCGCCGAGGCGGTGATGGAATCCGTCGCCACGCCCATCGAGTCCAAGGTCAACGGCGTCGACAAGTTGCTCTACCTGCAGTCGGTCAACTCGAACGACGGGAAGATGACGCTGCGGGTGACCTTCGATGTCGGGACGGATCCGGACATCATGCAGGTGAACACGCAGAACAGGGTGGGCCAGGCCGAGGCGCAACTGCCGGAGGTGGTGAAGCGCGAGGGCATCGTGGTGGGGCGGTCGAGTCCGGACATCCTGTTGGCCATCGGGTTGTCGTCGCCGAAGGGGACCTACGACGGCATTTTCCTGGGGAATTACGCGGACATCAACCTGGTGGACGCGATCAAGCGAGTGCCGGGGGTGGGGGATGTGAAGAACTTCACCGCACAGGATTACGCCATGCGGCTGTGGTTGCGACCGGACAAGCTGGCGGCGTTGGGGCTGACGCCGCAGGACGTGGCGGCGGCGGTGCGTGAACAGAATGCGCAGGCCCCGGCGGGTGTGATCGGTGGGGAGCCGGCGCCGGCGGGGCAGCAGAAGCAGTACAACGTCCGTGCGTCGGGGCTGCTGCGGGACGCGAAGGAGTTCGAGGACATCATCGTGCGGTCGAGTCCCGATGGGTCGCAGGTGAAGCTCCGGGACGTGGGGCGGGCGGAGTTGGGGGCGCAGACCTACGCGGTGCGGGCGCGCTTGAACGGGGCGGCGGGTGCGGCGCTGGCGGTGTATCTCGCGCCCGGGGCGAACGCGATCCAAGTGGCCGACAGCGTGAAGCGGATCCTCGAGACCGCGAAGTCGCGATTTCCGGGGGACATGGATTACGACATCGCGTTGGATTCCACGCTGCCGATCAAGGCCTCGATCGAGGAGATCCTCCACACATTGTTCGAGGCGCTCGTGCTGGTGCTCCTCGTGGTGTACGTGTTCCTGCAAAGTTTCCGGGCCACGATCATTCCGATGCTGACGGTGCCGGTTTCACTGGTGGGCGTCTTCATCGCGTTCCCGCTGCTGGGGTTCAGTGTCAACACGCTCTCGATGTTCGGGTTGGTGCTGGCGATCGGGATCGTGGTCGACGATGCCATCGTGGTGGTCGAGGCGGTGCAACATCACCTTGAGCATGGGCTCAGCCCGATCGAGTCGACGCGGCAGGCGATGAAGGAAGTATCGGGTCCGGTGGTGGCGATCGCGCTGATCCTTTGCGCTGTGTTCGTGCCGGTGGCCTTCATCGGGGGTGTGACCGGCCGCCTGTACCAGCAGTTTGCGATCACCATCGCGGTGTCGGTGGTGTTGTCGGCGATCAACGCGCTGACGCTCAGTCCGGCGCTTTCCGCCTTGTTGTTGCGCAAGCCCGAGCCCGGGCGCGGGCTTTTGGGGAGGTTCTTCGCGGCGTTCAACCGGGCCTTCGACGCCTTGGGCGCGAGGTACGGCACGGTCGTGGGGGCGTTGGCGCGCAAATCAGCGCGTTCGATGCTGTTCCTGGTGGCGGTGGTCGGGGGCATCGTCCTGCTGGGCAAGGGCGTCCCGGGCGGGTTCATCCCCGATGAGGACAAGGGTTATATCTTTGTCTCGGCGGAGTTGCCGGAAGGGGCGTCGCTCCAGCGTTCCGATGCCTTGCTGAGGGAGTTGGAGATGGTGGTGGGCAAGACGCCGGGCGTGCGTTCGGCGATCGCCTTGGCCGGGGTCAACCTCCTGAACTCGCTGAACACCCCGAATGCGGCCGCGCTGTTCGTCGGGCTCGACGACTGGAAGGAACGCGAGAAGCCGGAGCTGAGTGCCGCGTCGATTGTGCAGCAGTTGAATCGGAAGTTTTCGGCGATTCCCGGGGCTCGGATCTTCGCGTTCGGCCCGCCGCCGCTGCCGGGGTACGGGTCTGTGTCGGGGTTCTCGGTGCAGTTGCAGGATCGCGGGGGCGGCGGCGTGGATGCGTTGGCTGGGCACATCCGGCAGCTGCAGGCGGCGGCGGCGCAACGGCCTGAGATCGGCTACATCACTACCACGTTCCAGGCGACCACGCCGCAGGTGAAGGTGGACCTGGACCGGGAGAAGGCGCGGACGCTGGGCGTGCCGGTGGACAGCGTGTTCCAGACGCTGCAGGCCTATCTGAGCGGGATGTATGTCAATGATTTCACCCGGTTTGGCCGGGTCTATAAAGTGTTCCTGCAGGCCGAGCCGAAGTTCACCAGCCTGCCTGCGGATATCGGCAAGTTCTATGTCCGGAACGGGACCGGGCAGATGGTGCCATTGAACACCTTGGTGACCGTGGGCTCGATGTCGGGCCCGAATTTCACCTCGCGCTTCAACCTCCATCTTGCCGCTGAAGTGATGGGTGCCCCGGCACCGGGCTACAGCTCTGCACAGGCGTTGTCGGCGCTCGAGGAGATCCTGAAGGCGATGCCCCCCGAGGTCGGTTATGAGTGGTCGGGGATGACGCTGCAGCAGAAGAAGTCCGAGGGTCAGGCGCCGATGGTTTTCGGGATGGCGATGCTCTTCGTGTTTCTGTTGCTCGCGGCGCAGTACGAGAGTTGGTCGTTGCCGTTCTCGGTTCTCCTGGCCACGCCCACGGTGGTGCTGGGGACATTCGTGGGGCTGCTGCTCCGGCACTTCGATCTCAACGTCTATGCGCAGATCGGCCTGATCATGCTGATCGGGCTCGCGGCGAAGAATGCCATCCTCATCGTGGAGTTTGCGAAAATGCGGCGTGAGCAAGGGTATCCGATTCTTGAGGCGGCGGTGGAGGGGGCCAGGCTGCGGCTGAGGCCCATCCTGATGACCTCCTTCGCCTTCATCCTGGGGTGCGTGCCGCTCATGCTTGCCTCGGGTTCGGGCGCGGCTTCGCGAAGCACGATGGGCACGGGCGTGGTGTTCGGCATGAGCATCGCCACGGCCCTGGGCCTCTTCCTCATTCCGGTCTGTTACGTGTTTGTGCAGACCTTGTCCGAACGTGGGCGGACGCCCGTGGCGGCCACCGCGGGTGGAACGACGCCGGCTGGCGGGAAAGGGGAGGGGCACTGATGAACGCACGAATCAAGGCGGTGACCGCGTGCCTGCTCGTCGGGTGGTTTTGGGCGGGTTGCACGGTGGGCCCGGGTTACCAGCGTCCGTCCGTTAGTGTGCCCCCGGCTTATCGCGGGCTCGAAACCCCGCCTTTGGGAGGGACGAGCACGAATACGGATCTCTCCTCGGTTGCCGAGTTGGGTTGGTGGCAGGTGTTCCAGGACGCCCAGCTCACCGCGTACATGGCTGAGGCGCTGACCAACAATTGGGATGTCCAGGCCGCGGCGGCACGGGTGCTGGCGGCCGAGGCGGAGGCGCGGGTGGTCCGTTCGCGGTTTTTCCCCACGGTGAGTGCCGGGGGTGATCTGGTCACCAGTCGCGCCTCGCAACGCGGGGCGGGCACCATCCCGGCCGGGGTGGATCCACAGCGGGAATTCGGGGATGCCTTCCTCGCGATGCCGGCGTACGAGGTGGATCTCTGGGGCAAGATCCGGCGCTCCAGTGAGGCGGCCCGGGCCAGGTTGCTGGCCAGCGTGGAGACCGAACGCATCGTGCGACAGACCCTCGTGACGCAGGTGGCCACGGCCTACCTGGATCTGCTCGAACTCGATCTCGAGCTTGCCATCGCGCAGCGGACGCATGCGGTGCGGACCAACTCGCTCGAGCTGACCCGAACCCGGGAGCAGGGGGGCGTGGCGTCCCTCCAGGATGTGGATCAGGCGCGGATCCTGGTGTCCACAGCCGAGGCTTCGATGGTGGACACGCGGCGCCGGGTGGAGCAGGGGGAAAACCTGATCAGCCTGTTGCTGGGGCGGGACCCCGGCCCGGTGGCACGGGGCGGAGGGTTGGCAACGTTCGGGTTCCGCACCGAGGTTCCGGCGGGTCTGCCGTCGCGGTTGCTCGAGCAGCGTCCGGATCTCCGCGCCGCCGAGAAGCATCTCGTGGCCGCCAACGCCGACGTTGGGCAGGCGAAGGCGGCCTTTTATCCGCAACTCACCCTGACGGGTTCGCTGGGCTACCAGTCGGTGGCGTTGTCGGACCTGTTCACCGGGGGCTCACGGACCTGGCAGTTCGGGCCTTCGGTAGCGGTGCCGTTGTTCACCGGGGGCCGGCTCCGGGGTGGGTTGAAGGCGGCGGAAGCGCGCTTCCAGGAGGCGGTGGCCACCTATCGCAAGTCGGTCCAGTCGGCCTTTCGCGAGGTGTCCGACGCCCTGGTGGCGTATCAGCGGACCCGCGAATTTCGGGGGCGGCAGGAGGAACGGACCCAGGCCCATCGCGAGGCTTCTGAGCTGGCCGCGATCCGGTACCAGGGCGGGGTCACGAGTTATCTCGAGGTTCTGTACAACGAGCAGGAATTGTTCGGGGCTGAGCTCGGGTTGGCCCAGGCCCGGAGGAATGAGTTGCTGAGTGTCGTCCAACTCTACCGGGCTTTGGGAGGTGGTTGGACTTTGCCCTCCGATCGGAGTGAGTAAGTCATGAGTTGCAACATCGTAGGGATCGGCGAGGTGCTCTGGGATTTGCTGCCCGGCGGGCGGCTGGGGATCTCTGGGGTCAAACATTGACTATTGACACTGTCACCTTGGCCCGACCCCGGGAACGACGGAGGAGAGAAGCAATGGGGTCAAACATTGACAGTTGACATTTAAATTGAAGTGTCTCGAGGGCGCTGGTGCCGCCGGGGTGGCGGTCATCCACTGCCTCAGGCACCCGGCGGTGGGCGCCACGTGATGGCCCAAGGTTGAAATGTCAACAGTCAAGGTTTGACCCCTATCTCCGGGCCCGCACGCATGGCAACGGAGACTGCCTGCTTTGCGGACCGGCGACGCCGGGTGATGAGGCCGGCGGTCGCGAACCCTGCGAGCAGCCAGCCTCCGTTCGCCGGTTCCGGTATGGAGATGGCCGTGATCTGGGTGCCCCAGGTATGGGTGCCGGTCGCTACTTCCTGGATCGTCCAGAACATGTTCGGGTCCGTGGGATCGACCATCGTCGCGCTGTAATCGCCCCAGCGGCTGGGGGTGCCCAACCCGTCCGAGTAGTTGTTCACGGTGCTGGTCGCCAGCAAGAGGTCGCTATCGAAGGTGAGCACGCCTCCGACGGTGTGGCCGACGGCGGCAAAGGAACTGATGTTCATGTCGAGGCCGGACTTGTTATAGCCGATGACGACATCCCCGTTCGGGTTCGCGGCGATGGAGGGCTGCCAGTAGTCATGGGATCCGTCCTGCAGCAGACCTTCCTGCAGGACGGTGCCCGTGGTCGCGTCGAGCACAAGCCAGCGGACGCTGTTGAACCCCGCCGCGCCGACACCCCCCTGGTTGCCATTGTTGAAGGCGTTGGCGGCGTAGATGCGGTTGCCGACCTGGTAGACGGTGCCGCTGACGCGATGGTCCAGGGTGTCGATGATGCGCGACCCGACCGGCTGCCGCGCCGATGTATTGTTGCCGTCGTAGGCGACGCCGATGGTCTGGCTCGTGCCGAGGGTCGCTCCGGCGCTGGCGGTGTTGTTGATGGGGGTGAGAATCACCTGTTTCACCGGCAACGTGCTGACCGCGAGAATCATGCCGCCGGTGCCGCCGGTTCCCCCATTCGAAACGCCTTGCGGGGTGGAGCCCATCGTTGGTGAGGCGGACGTCTGCGTGAACGTGGCCATGCCGGTCGTCGTCGGGGTTGCGGCGAGCAGGCTGCTCTTCGGGATGCTGCTCAACGTCACGCCGAGGAAGTTCACGGCATCGAAGTCGTTCGAACCGATGTAGACGGCATTGCCGTCGACCCCCAGCGTATCGTAGTCGGTGAAACGCGTGGCCCCGGACACGTTGTACGAAGTCGCCTTCCAGCCATCGAGCGGGTTCGCGGTGTTCGATACCCCGACGAGCACCGAGTTGTTCAGGCGTCCGGTTCCTCCAAGAGTGATCTCGCTGGCGAACCAGCGCTGGCTGGCCGCATCCCACTTCACCCGTGGGTCCGATACGCCCTCGTTGACGAGCGTCGACGACACTCCCGCGTTCAGCCAGAACTGTCTGTCGGTCGTGAACGCCACCGGCGCCCCTCCCGTTTTGTTGTAGACCGCGTAACCGCCATTGATGAATTCGACGAACTCATTGTTGCCGATGGCGCCGTCGGTGTCCGGCGGTGCGTAGCTGCCGCCATTGAGCGGCCCGGTGGCGCTGAGCGACAGACCGGGGAAGTTTTGGAGGATCGTCTGGGCCGGCGTCGCGGGGGCGACGCCCAGCAGGCAAGCGACCGCGGCCTGGGTCAGGTGCTTTGCACCACGGAGAGAGGAAGGAACGACGGAACTCATGGCGGCCTGATCGGTGGCGAGTTTCATGACAGGAACGTGATTTTCGAGGGTGGCGGGACGCTAGCCGAGCGCTGAGGGTGTTCAAGGCGAAATCGAGAAAGCGGTGGGGTCAAACATTGACAGTGGGCATTTGCACCCAAGTGTCATGGACGATGCTGCCGCCGAGGTGTCGGTGATTCACTGCCTCAGGTACCCGGCGGTGGGCGCCACGTGATGGACCAAGGTTGAAATGTCAACAGTCAAGGTTTGACCCCATTCCCCCCTTGAGAGGATGTCGCAAGTTCGCTTGAAGCTCTCCGGAGGTGATTTCGTTCTCCCAACGGCTGATCACAACGGTGGCGACGCTGTTGCCGATGAAGTTGGTGAGCGCGCGGCATTCGCTCATGAAGCGGTCGATGCCCACGAGCAACGCCAACGATTCGAGCGGGATGCCGGGCACTGCGACCAGTGTTGCCGCGAGCGTGACGAAGCCCGCGCCGGTGACGCCGCTGGAACCCTTCGACGTGATCATGGCGATCAGCAGCAGATAGATCTGCGCTCCGAGCGTCAACGGCGTGTTGGTCGCCTGCGCGAGGAAGACCGCGGCCATCGCCATGTAGATGTTCGTGCCGTCGAGATTGAAGCTGTAGCCGGTCGGCACCACCAGTCCGACGGTGGATTTGGAGCAGCCGAGGCGCTGCATTTTCTCGATGAGCCCGGGGAGCGCGGTCTCCGAGGAGCTGGTACCGAGCACCAGCAGCAGCTCGTCCTTGATGTGGTTGAGGAGGCGGAAGATCGAGAAGCCTGAATGCCAGGCGATCGCGCCGAGCACGACAACGATGAACAGCCCCGCCGTGATGTAGAACCCCGCCATCAGGGCGAACAGCTTGTTGAGGGTCCCGATGCCGTGCGCCCCAACCGTGTAACCCATCGCGCCGAAAGCGCCGATCGGTGCCACCTGCACCAGTATGTGCATCACGCCGAAGAAGACCTGCGAGCCATATTCGATCACGTGCAGGTGCGGCTTCCCGCGCTCGCCCATGAAGGTGATCGCGAACGCGACGAGCACCGCGATGAGCAGCACCTGCAGCAGTTCGCCCGAGACGAAGGCACCGAGGAAGGTGTTGGGAATGATGTTGAGGATGAAATCAGCGGTGCTGAGCGAGTGCGACTTCTCGCTGAAGCCCTGGCTGGTGTCCACGGCCTTCGCCTCGACGCGATAGGTCTCGCCCGCCGGCGTGATGCCGACGCCCGGTTTGAGGACATTCACCACCACCAGTCCGATGATGAGGGCAAGGGTGGAGACGACTTCAAAATAGACCAGTGACTTGATCCCGATGCGTCCGAGCTTTTTCAGGTCGCCCATCGAGGCGATGCCGTGGACCACGGTGCAGAAGATGATCGGCGCAATCATCATCTTCACGAGCTTGATGAACCCGTCCCCGAGCGGCTTGAGCGACCTGCCGAAGTCGGGAAAGACATATCCGACCGTGACCCCGAGGGCGACCGCGATGAGCACCTGAAGGTAGAGGACGCGATACCAGGGCTTGAGGGTTGCGGGAGTGGTCATGGATTGGAGTGAACGCGATGGGGTCAAACATTGACAGTCGACATTTGGATCGAAGTGTCTCACGGACGCTGCCTCGGCCGAGGTGGCTGTGATCCACCGCCTCAGACGCCCGGCGGTGGGTGTCCGTGTTGGACCAAGGGTTAAATGTCAACAGTCAATGTTTGACCCCATTCTTTTCTGCTCCCTCCGATCGGGGTTCGACTTGTGGGGGGTATGAGGTGAGCCTTCCCGCAAGCGCTTTCCTCGCCGATCCAGACTATGTCCAACACCTCCGCCCATCTCTTTTCCCCGCTTCGCGTCAAGGACGTGACCCTCCGGAACCGCATTGGCATTCCGCCGATGTGCCAGTACTCCGCTGTCGATGGAATGATCAACGACTGGCACCGGGTGCACTTGGCCGCCTTGGCGAGGGGGGGAGCGGGCCTGGTGGTGGTGGAGGCCACGGCGGTGGCCCCGGAGGGGCGGATTTCGCCCGGCTGCACGGGCCTATGGAGCGACGCCCAGGCGGAGGCGTTCGCGCCGGTCGCGGCCGCGATCGAGCGCGCGGGTGCGGTTCCGGGCATCCAGATCGCGCACGCCGGCCGCAAGGCCAGCGCCAACCGGCCGTGGGAAGGCGACGATCATATCCCGCACGGGGATCCCCGAGCCTGGCCGACGATAGCCCCCTCGGCGGTCGCCTTCGGGGCGAATCTGCCGCGGGTGCCGAGGGAAATGACCATCGGGGACATCACGCGGGTGAAGTCGGATTTTGTCGCTGCCGCCATTCGCGCGCGGGACGCCGGGTTCCGGTGGTTGGAACTGCACTTCGCCCACGGTTACCTTGGTCAGAGCTTTTTCTCGGTGCACTCCAATCAGCGGCAGGACGCCTATGGGGGCAGCCTGGAGAATCGTTGCCGCTTCCTGCTCGAGACGCTGGCCGCGGTGCGCGAGGTCTGGCCGGAGCGGTTCCCGCTCACCGCACGCTTTGGGGTGGTCGAGTTCGATGGACGCGACGAGCAGACGTTGGCGGAGTCGATTGAACTGGCCCGGGGCTTCAAGCAGGGCGGGCTCGATCTGCTGAGCGTCTCCATCGGGTTCTCGACTCCTGCGGCCAAGATCCCCTGGGCTCCGGGCTTTCTGGTGCCCATTGCGGGCCGGGTTCGCCGGGAGTCGGGTCTCCTGGTGGCCTCGTCCTGGGGCATCGACAATCCCCGGATCGCGGACGAGGCGGTGCTCTCCGGGCATTTGGACCAGGTCCTGGTGGGCCGCGCCCATCTGGCGAATCCGCACTGGCCGTATCGGGCGGCCTTGGAGCTGGGGGTGGACCGGGCGGCGTGGACGCTGCCCGCCCCCTACGCGCACTGGCTCGAGCGCTATCGGGCCTGACAGGCTTGTAAATCGGGAATCGGGGTCAAACATTGACAGTCGACATTTGGGTAAATGGGACAGGGTGTGCGGGACTTGAAGCAAGTGGCGGAAGCGCTTGGGATCAGTCGTTCCTGGGGTCGGTCGAAGGCATGGAACGGGCGGAATCCGAGCGTCGGACCAAGGCGGAAATGTCGATAGTCAATGTTTGACCCCACTGCTCTCCCCTGGGTGCTGGGGAGGCTCAGCGGGGAGCGAGCAGGTCGTAGCAGTAGATCGTGCCCGTGGACTTGATGCCGTCTCGAAGGTAGAGACGGCCGTCGGCATAGGCGGGATTGCACCAGTTCAGGCCGCAGAGTTGGGCCCGCCCCAGTTCACGGCAGACCGAGGGATCCGCCGCGAACAGGATGCCCTCCCCGTCATCGGTCAGCAGAAACACCCTGTCGCCAAAGGCCATAAACCCCGCATGGGCCACGTCCGCGGACCGATTGATGTACCGACGCTTCGACCAGGCGATCTTACCCGTCTCAAGTTCCACGCAGACCACGTCCTTCTGAGTGCCCAGGGCATAGAGATGGCGCCCGATGGCGACCGGACTAGAGAAGTTCACCGAGACTTCCGTATTCGTCCAAACGCGCGTCGCCGTATATCCCGCACCCGCCTTCGCGATCCGGGCCGCGAAGAGTCCGGACTTATAGGAGCCGCCAAAGACCGTGTCATCCACCACCACCGGGGTGGCACAGTGGCGTCCGTACGAGGTCTTCAGGGGGACGCGCCAGAGCTCCGCGCCGTCCGTGGGACGGAGCCCGACCATGCCTTCGACGGTGAAAGCGACACACTGCGGGGACCCGGCGAGCGGGGTGACCAGCGGCGCAGCGTAGGCGGCGAGGTCGTTGAGCGACTTCCAGAGCACCGTGCCGCTGGCCTTGTCGAAGGCGACCACGCCCGCCCCGTTGGTGGACCCCACGCAGGCGATGAGGCGGTTGCCATCGACCACCGGCGACGCGGTGTAACCGTGTTCCGCAGCGCCCGGAATGATGCTGTCCTCGCCGAGGAAGGGAGCGCCGAAATCCTTGCGGAAATTCACCCGCCATTTCACCTGGCCGTCCCGCAGGTCGAGGCACTGCAACTCGCCCAGGCCCGACTGCGCGTAGACGCGGTCGCCGTCCACCAAGGGGGTGCAGCGCGGGCCGGGCGGACCCTGTTCATCGCGAAACGTCTCGTCGATGGTGGCTCGCCAGACTTCGGCACCGTCCGAGGCGGCCAGGGCTCGAAGGGTTTCCTTGCCGGCCTGGTTGTCGAAGACCAGGACCTTGTCCGAAGCCACCACCGGGGAGGCGAACCCCTCGCCGGCCGGCCGCCGCCAAACGAGGTGCGGTTCGGTCGCGAGACCGGAGGGAACCCTGGCTCCCGCGGGGACATGGCCGGAACGATCCGGGCCGCGCCACTGGGGCCAGTCGGTGGCCTGCGCCGCCGTGACCAGCGTGAGGCCGAGGGTCAGGAACGGGACACGACTCAGGATGCAGCGGACCATCCACGAGCGGAGCCCGGGGGTCCTGCCCAGGTCAAGCCGCGAACGGAAGGTTGGGAGAATTGGGGTCAAACATTGACTATTGACAGTTTGGCCTTGAGCCACGTCTGGCACCCGCGGCGTCCGTCAGCCTCGTCCGATCCAAGTGTCGACTGTCAATGTTTGACCCCGACGCCCGTGAGGATCCCGGGATGGGTCATCAGTTCCCGGCCGTTGCGGTTGCCGACGACGTTGTAGAAGCCGTCGTCGCTCCAGAACACGAAGCCGGCCAGTTCCGGGAAGGTGCTCTCAAGCTTGCGCCACACGTCCAGGCTGTCCCGGGGTGGTTCCTTCTGTCCGCGGATCCCGAGCTCGGCCCACCAGATGACTTTGCCCTTGGTCCGCTTCTTCTCCACCGCCCACGCATATTCGTCGAACACCAGGCCGCTGCCGTACGCGGACTTGCCGATGACATCGACGTAGTCGTCCCCCGGATAACAGGCCTGCAACGCCCCGTCCCGTTGGGTGGTGTGGTAGGCCCAGACGAGGTTGTCCAGGCCCTTGGTGGTGGTGAAATAGCGGTGCACCAGCCGGTACAGCTCGATGATGTTCTCGGCTCCCTGCTTGGCGTGCCACTTGTTGCGGTCGTCGCTCTCCACGAAGGGGGTGTACACCACGGCCACCCCCTGTTCCTTCAGCCATTGCAGGTTCGCGGCCATCCGGTCGAGTTGGGCGTAGAAACGGGTTTTGACGGGGTTCTCCCCGGGGGCCCGGATGGCCTCGCTGTCGCAGGGAGCGTTCCAGGCGCCGCCGCAGGGGTTGGACCAGAAGGTGTAAACTCCGGGGATCATGCCCCGGTCGTGGATCGCCTTCACCCCCCGGTTCCAAGCCTCGTCGGGAAAAGGGCTGTCCTCGAAGTCGTAGGTGGTGCAGGCGTAACGGGGGAGGATCCCTGTGTGATCCCGAACCTTCCGCACCCAGTTGCTGGGATGATCCGGGTCGGGGTTCTCGTTGTGCACCCAGGTGGCCACCTGCCCGAACAGGTGTTTTCCGTGGCCGAGTTCGCGCAGGGTGGTCCGCAGGTCCTGCGCTGATTGCGCTCGGCCGGTCCAGGGGACGAGAATCATGGCCAGGATCAGGCAGGGCAGGAGGGATGTCCTGGGTTTGCGCGCAGCGCGGATCTGGCCGGCGCCCCTGGAGACCGGGGGCGCATTCAACCGCTCGTTGCGTGTGGGCATGGTGTCGCAGGATGGTCCCGGTCCCGCCCGCCGGGCAATCACCTCCTCGGGTGGAGTGCACGCCCTACCGTCAGTCTGTGGATGCGCGGGGAGGGTGCAGTGGATTGCTGAGTTGTCGGACCTCTTCGAGGGCGCCGTGTCTGGGTGTGCCCGCGAAGGGCGGCGCGCAGCGGAGTGCACGCCCTACCGTCAGCCTGTGGATGCGGTGGGCCTCGGCTCGTTCTTCCTCGATCACGAAGACTCCCTGGCCAACGATTGCGCCGTGATACGCGCTGTCCTGTTGAGACGAATCGTGGCGTGCCTTGCCCTCCTGACGGTGGGACTGGGTGCGATCAGCAGGGGTTGGTCCGAGGAAGCGAAGTACCACGACAAAGACCTCATCCTGGGCGAGGCGCGGGTTCCGGCGTATGACTTGCCGCCCATTCTGGTGACCTCCGAAGGAAAGCCGGTCACCACGGCGGACGAATGGTTCCAGGTCCGGCGCCCGCAGATCATGGCGCTCTTCGGCAACCTGATCTACGGCGTCGTTCCCGCCCCGGAGTCACCCCTCCGGACGACGTTCGAAGTGGTGAGGACGAACAGCGCTTTCATGGAGGGGCAGGCCACCCGCAAGGACGTGCGGATCCGTTTCGAGAACGCCAAGGGCACCGCGGAGATGACGATCCTGGTGTTCACGCCGAATGGCGCCAAGGGCCGGGTCCCGGCGCTCCTGCAGCACAGTTTCTCCAACACCAAGGACAATGGCCACGACCCGAGTCCGGACCGCCCGGGCTTTCTCCGCAACGGAACGCCGCTCGGCGAGATTCTCCGGCGTGGATTCGGGTATGTGGTGGTGCCGCAGGGTGACCTGGTGCGGCACAATGAAGTGGAGTTCCAGAACGGAATCCACCCCTTGTTTTACAGGACCGGACAGAGTTTTCCGAAGGCCAACGAGTGGGGGGTGATCTCCGCCATTGCCTGGGGCGGTTCGCGGGCGATGGACTATCTGGAAGCGGACCGGGACATCGACGCCCGGCGCGTGGCGATCATGGGGCATTCCAAGTGCGGCAAGGCCGCGCTCTGGACCGCGGCACTGGATCAACGGTTCGCGCTGGTCATCTCGGCCCAGTCCGGCCATCCCGGCGCGGCGCTGAGCCGGCGGAAGTTCGGGGAGACGCTGGAGAAGATGGTGACGCGTTTCCCCTATTGGCTTTGCCGCAACGCCTGGAAATTCGCGGAACGCGAGGATGACCTGCCGGTGGATCAACACATGCTTCTGGCCTGCATCGCTCCGCGGCCGCTCTATGTCATGAGCGGTGTCGACGACACCTGGGCGGATGCGCGGGGCGAATACCTGTCGGCTTATCATGCCAGCGAGGTCTACCGGTTGCTGGGCAGGAAAGGGCTGGAATCCGAGGTCTCTCCGCCCGTGGGCGAGGCGATCCTCAGATCCGACGTGGGATATCACAATCGGTTGGGGGGCCATTCGATCGAGCCGTTCGACTGGCAGCAGCTTCTCGATTTCGCCGGGTACCATCTCAAGTCCAGGCCATGAACCACCCCGGGCTTCGGGCCGTGAGGGATCGTGGAGGGGTCCGTCCCGCACATTGAGACCGATTCTTTCCTCATCTCTGTGCTGGCGGTCGGTTTGGCGGGCCGGGATGAGTCGCCATGGGAAAGCGGATGCGTAACCTTCGTGCGACGGATCCCATGAAGACTCATCATCCAAGGGAAGCTGGCGCGATGGAACCGGTCTACGACGCGATCGTCATTGGAGGTGGCCCTGGTGGAAGCACCGTATCCACCCTGCTGGCGCGGGGCGGTCGGCGGGTGTTGCTTCTCGAGAAGGAGCACTTTCCGCGATTCCACATCGGGGAATCGCTGCTGCCGTACAGCCGTCCCCTGTTCGAGGACCTCGGGGTCCTGCCGGAGCTCGAGCGTGCCGGGTTCCTCCGTAAATTCGGGGCGCAGTTTCACCTCGGCAACGGCTCGAAGGCGACCTCGTTCGTCTTCCGCCAGGGGAGGTTCACGCGAGAGCCGGAGGCTTTCCAGGTGGAGCGGTCCAAGTTTGACGAGATCCTGCTTCGTCACGCGGCGAGATGTGGAGTTGAAGTCCGGGAAGGCTGGACCGTGAACCGCTTTCGCGGGCCGACGGACGGGGACACGGGGAGACCGGACGCTGTCGTGGAGGTGGATGCGACGGCGGAGGACGGATCGGCCGCGACATTCCGGGCCCGATGGCTTGTTGACGCTTCGGGCCGGGGCAATCTGACCGGCAATCAGGAGGGGCTGAAGCGGCCCCATCCGCGCCTGCAAAAGCTCGCGGTCTTCGGTCATTTCTCGGGCGTCCACGTGGACGAAGGGTCGACGGGCGGGGACACGGTGATCGTCAGGCTCGACGACAAGTGGTTCTGGCTCATTCCGCTGGGCAGGGATCGGGTGAGTGTCGGGTTGGTCATCGACAAGTCGGCCGTCCAGGCGGGGGCTGGTGCGGCGGAGGAATTGTTCTGGGAATTCGTGAATTCCTCGCCTGTCATGCGACATCGCATGACCTCTGCGAAGGCCTTGGCACCGCTTCAATTCACAACCGATTTTTCCTACTCGAACACGCGGCTTACAGGGCCCCGACTCCTGCGTGTGGGAGAT
Source organism: uncultured Verrucomicrobiota bacterium (assembly GCA_903844265.1). Lineage (GTDB taxonomy): Bacteria > Verrucomicrobiota > Verrucomicrobiia > Limisphaerales > CAIMTB01 > CAIMTB01. Next base: position 9,676 of record CAIMTB010000063.1, on the reverse strand, counting down.
GCCGCGGGGTTCATGGATCCCATTTTTTCCGCTGGCGTCTATCTTGCGATGAGTTCGGGCCGGCTTGCGGCGAGGATCGTCGGATCCCTTCTCGATGCTCCTGCCGACGAGGAGCGCCGGCGCGCGGAATACGAGAAGCGGGTGACGGAGTCGATGAGGTTCTATTGGCAGATGGTGGAGCTTTTCTACACGCACCCGTTCATGGAGGTGTTTCTCCAGCCGCGCCATCGACTGGACCTTCCCTCGGCGGTGAACGCGGTGCTCGCGGGTGAAATCGCGGGCGGTTGGGCGATGCGCTGGCGGCTTCAACTTTTCATCTGGGTGGTACGGCTCCAGGCCCGATGGCCACTCGTGCCGAGGCTCGAGGTGTCATGACGTTTTCGCGAATGAAACCCGGCGGGTGCGTGCGCCCGATCGGTGCCACGCTGGCGGTTCTGCTGGCTTGGGCCGCGTGCACCGGTTGCGTGGGCCATCCACCTCCGACTCCCGGCGCGACGGACTCGTGGAAGGTGCGACAGGGGCAGGCGGTCTGGAAGCCGTCGCACAAGGCCCGGGAAGTGGCCGGCGACATCCTCGTCGCCACCGGTGCCCAGGGCGAATATCTCGTCGAATTCTCCAAGCCGGCGATGACGCTCGTCCGCGTGCTGCGGCGGGGCGGCACCTGGGAGATCGCGGCCCCGGGTCGCGGCAACTCCCGGGGTGGTGGAAAGCCGCCGAAGCGGTCGTGGTTCCAACTCGGGGAACTTCTCTCGGGCGCGCCCCTTGCGTCGCCATGGCGTGGGGAGGTGCGCGACTCGGGGAATCAGTGGTCGCTTGAGAATCCCCGCAACGGCGAGCGCATCGAGGGCTATCTGTCGCCATGAGACTCTCGTGGCGCGGCGTGGTCCTGATCCTCCTGGGGCTACTGATCCTCGCGGGCCTGCCGCGGATCCGGTTGTCCACCGACATCTTCGGGCTGCTCCCGCCGGATGTGCCTGGTGTCCGGGCGCTCCGGATCTGGGACCGGCATTTCTCCGGAGCCCACGAACTCACGATCACGCTTGCCGCGGACGAGGCATCGGAGGCCACCGCGGCGGCCCGGGAGCTGGCCCTCGCCCTGCGGCAGCGGTCGAACCTCGTCAGCCGCGTAAACTGGCAACCGGTGTGGCGCGAGGACCCGGATCACGGCGCCGGCTTTCTCGCGTGGCAATGGCTCAACCAGGACCCGCGCGCGGTCGCCGGATTCGAACGCCGCCTCGCCTCGACAAACCTTTCTCTCGTCCTCGAGGAAACGCGATCCGCGCTTCAGTTCTCGATGTCTCCCGAGGAAATCGGGCGGCGCGCCTACGACCCGCTGGGACTCGCGCAGCTGCCCGGTGCGGATTCCCGGCTGGCCGCCGAATTCCGGGAGGGCGACGCTTTTTTCGCTTCGCCGGAAGGGAGGTTCCGCATCGTGCAGGTGCGTCCGCCGCAGTCCCTGGGCGGGTTCGACGCCGCGGGTCGGTGGCTGGACAGCATCCGGGCCGAGGTGAAGCGCGTCCGGGAGACATCATCGGTGAAGGGTGCGGTGCGGGTGAGGTTCACGGGTGGGCCGGCGATCGCGGCGGAGACGTCGCGCGACATGGAGCAGGACATGCGCGGTTCGGTGGGTGGCACGGCGCTGCTGGTGGCGTGCATGTTTGCGCTGGTCCACCGGCGCATTGTTCCGCTGCTTTGGATGCAGGCGCTGCTGGCGATCGTGCTGCTGCTCACGCTGGGACTCGCCGGCTGGCTTCTCGGCGGCCTCAACGTCGTGAGCCTCGGTTTCGCCTCGATCCTGCTCGGCCTCGTGGATGATTACGGGCTCGTGCTCTACCAGGAGATGTTGGCGGAACCCGGGGAGAGCCTGGAACAAATCCGCATCGCGCACACCCGGCCCATCGTGGCGTCGGCAGGCACCACGGCAGCGGCGTTCCTGCTCCTCAATGCCGCGGGCGTCCCGGGCCTCGCGCAGCTCGGCACGCTCGTGGCCCTCGGGACCGCGGTGGCTGCGGTCGTGATGCTGCTCCTGTTCCTCCAACCCTTCCTCCGGCGCACTCGCAGGACCGCGGTTTCCCATTCCGATTCACCGACCGATGAGGTCGCCGCATCGGCGGGGTTTGATACTCGCTGGGTGATACCCGCCACGGTCGCCATTGCGTTCGCGGCGTGCGCCGCCATCGCGCTGCGGCCGCCGCAGTTCGACATCTCTCCCGCCGCACTGAGGCCGACGCACAGTGAGAGCTACGCCGCCCTGGATGAGGTTCAGCAGGAGTTGGGCCGGCGCGGTGGTGATACGTGGCTCGTTTTCAGCGGAGCGACCGAAGGGGCGCTTGCCAACACGCTGCGCGTTGCGGGCCCGGTTCTGCAGCGGCTCCAGGATGCCGGCCGGATCGGCGGGTTCGACATCCCCGACCGGCTCTGGCCCAACCCATCGAACTGGTCGGCGAACCGGGATTCCATCGGCGCCATCGCCTCGCGTCGTGCGGGGCTCATCGCGGCCCTCAACACCGCGGGATTCCAAGGCGGCGCCGTGGAATTCGCCGGTCGCATCCTTGCGGAAATGGCGCGTCTCGCCGGGCTCGACACCCCCCCGATCCCGCCAGGACTCACCGGGAGTTGGGCCTGGGAACAGGTTGCTGCACGCGATCAGGAAGGTGTGTTTGCGCTGGGCAGGGTCCATGGCGCACCGGACAGGTCGGCGACGCAGGTGGTCCGGGACATCGAGTTGGCGGTCGGGTCCGGCGTGGCGGCGGGCTCGTGGGAAGCGCTCGGGCCGGGCCTGCGTGACCTGGCGGGCAGCCGTGCGACGTGGCTGACCCTCGCCATGACGGCCCTGATCGCTGCGGCGTTGGCGATCACCTACAAGGACGTGCGCGCGGTCATTCTCAGCCTCGCCGTGCTGTTGTTCGGGGGGTTGATCCTGTGGGGTTTCATGGCCGTTGCCGGTTGGCGTTGGAACCTGATGAACCTCCTTGCGCTGCCGTTGCTGCTCGGATCCGGTGTCGATTACGCCATCCACCAGCAGACCGCGCTCGTTCGCCACGACGGCGATCGCGTCCGAGTCCGACGCGGCACCAGTCGCGCCCTGTGGCTTGGGGGGCTCACCACGGTCGCAGGGTTTGGTTCGCTCGCGTGGTCTGCCAATGCCGGGCTCGCGGGTCTCGCTCGCGTGTCCGCCGTTGGCATCGTCTGCGTTCTGGCCACTGCGCAGTTCCTGCTCCCGGGCTGGTGGGCTCTCTGGGGTCGGCGCGGCCCCGCGGGTCCGGGCGCAGGCATTTCGGGACGAGGGAAGCCCTCGCGGCTTTACGGACCCCGGCTCTGGGTCTTTGCGGTGGGCGTTGCCCGTTGGATTCCGGCGGGAACGTTGCGCGGCCTCATGCGAATCGGGGCGGGGATCTATGGCCGACTTGATCGCAAGCGATTCGAGATCGTGGTGCGCAACCTGGAGCCGCTGGTGGGAGGGCAGGCACGAGGGACGGCGCGCGGCGTTTTTTGCAAATTCGGCGAAAAGCTTGCGGACCTCTGGCGTTTTGAGGCGGGACTCGTGGCCACGGCGGAGATGATCGATCTTCGCGGTCGGGAACATATCGAGAAGGCGCTGGCCACGAAACGCGGGGTGTTGCTTGTGACCCTTCATCTCGGCAACTGGGAACTTGGCGCTGTGTCCCTGGCTACATTCGGTCGCCGATTGCTCGTGCTCACACAGGCGGAACCCGGAGACAAGTTCACCGAGCGTCGCCAGGCCGCTCGTGCGGTGCAGGGGATCGACACCCTCGTCGTGGGCGACCAACCCTTTGCGTTCGTGGAGGTCATCCGCCGGCTTGCGGAAGGTGGATTCGTCGCCCTGCTCGCCGACCGGCCAGCACCGTCCACCGCGGTTCCGGTCAACTTGTTTGGCAGGGAATTCGCGGGATCCCGCGCGCCGGCCGAGTTGGCGCGGGCCTCGGGTTGCGAGATTTTGCCGGTGACGATCGTGAGGGTTGGACCCGGTTATCGCGCGGAGGTGCTTCCGGCGTTGCCGTATGATCGGCGTGAACTCGGATCGGGCGCGGCCCGGGCGCGGTTCACGGGGGAGATCCTGCGTGCCTTCGAGCCCGCGCTGCGACAGCATGCTGACCAATGGTTTCACTTCGTCCCGGTGTGGCCGGAGAAGCCCGCGGCATCGTGAGGATCGCGACACGATGGCTGGCGGCGATGGTCTTCGTGCAGGCCGCCTGTGCCTTCGGTGAGGACGCCCTCGACCAGTGGCTTGTGCGGCAGTCCGGCCTGCGCGCGTGGACCGCGGAATTCAAGCAGACGCGTTCGCTCGCGGTCCTGAAGGAACCCCTCATCGCGAGCGGTCGCGTCTGGTTCGCCGAGCCGAACCGGTTCCGATGGGAACTCGGGCAACCCGCGCAGACCCTCGCGATCCGGGGCGCCAACGACCTGCTCGTGTTGTACCCGCGGCTCAAGCGGGCCGAGCGGATCTCACTGCGCGCGCAACGCGGCCCCCTGCGCGAGGCGCTCGCCCTGCTCGAGACTGGGTTTCCTCGCAACCGCGCCGAGATCACGGAGCGCTTCAACATCCGCAGCCTGACGCCGCTCGAGGAAGGCCGGTGGCGACTCGCTCTTCAGCCGCGATCCGCCGAGGCCCGCCGCTTCATGGAATCGGTGACGCTCGATTTTGCCGTCGCCGAACCGGGGCCGCGCTCGACCGAGTTGCGATTCGCGGACGGGACCGTGCTGCGAAATGATTTCACCCGGCCGCAGGCGAATCCCGAACTCGCGGGCGATTGGTTCGCCACGGACATTCCTGCGGACTACAAGAGTGCGACGATTCCCTGACATGACCCGCGAATCCAACCTGCCTGACGCGGTGCCGTCCGCGTCACCCGCCGAACTCGAAGCGGCTCTGGCGCGGCTGCCGCACGGGGCGGAGTTCCGGTTCGTGGATCGTCTGCTTGAATTGAAAGGCGGGCAGCGCGGCGCAGGCGAGTTCACGCTGCGTGGCGACGAGGTGTACCTGCGCGGTCATTTCCCCGGCGCCCCGTTGATGCCGGGCGTCCTGTTGATTGAGGCCGGCGCGCAGCTCGCGGGCGTGGTGGCCCAGAGCGATCCGGCTCAGGCGCCGTTGCACGGGCTCAAGCTCGCGGGCGTGCGGCAGGCCCGGCTGAAGGGGAGCATCTGTCCGGGCCAGACCGTGCGGATCGAAGCGGAAATCCAGGCGCGGATGGCGGGTCTGGTACAGGCGCGTGTACGCGCGACGGCGGGCGTGACGTTGCTGATGGAAGCCGAGATCACGCTCGGCGGATCGCCGGTGGCGCTCTAGTGAGATCCCATGGCATCATCGAAATACATCAGGACACCGGCCCTGGTCGCGGCCGCCGCGATCGCCGCATGGGTCGCGAGCCGCGCCGCCGACGGACCGAAGCCCGATTGAGGTGCGGTGCGTCCCCGAATTGTCGGTGGCCTCTCCGAGGGCGCCGCGTCTGGGTGTGTCCGCAAAGGACGGCGCGCAGCGGAGTGCACGCCCTGCCCACCCCCGAATGGCGCATCCGGTGGTTTTCGCCCCAGTCAGGAGGGCGGGCAGTCCCTTGCCCGCCGCGCGATCGTCGTCACCCGACGGCGCAGCGGAGTGCACGCGCTACCCTCACCCTGTGGATGCACCGGGATGCATTGCGCCGACCAGCGCAGCGCCTTTACGTTTGTCCGCAAGTGCAGGTTCCCTTGAACGCCATCCGGAACACGTGCCTGGTCGTCGTCGCCCTTGTCCTGACGGCCTGTTCAACGGTTTCACGCGACCCGGGCCCGGCCATCTCCAATAGCGCGACGCGGAGGTTTCATTTCCCCGAGGACACCGTCGGCTTCGCGAACGAAACGCGGTGGATGTACCGCCCCACCCCGGACGGCCGCGGCATGACACACGAGAAACGTGATCCGCCGCCGACCTACAGCCTGCGTTGCTTCGTCGTGGCACGCCTCAACCGGCAGTTCTTCGACCACGCGGAGTTCGCCCCCTCGCAACCGCGCGCCGACGCGACCCGGCTTCGCGCGCTCGTGCGCGAAATCGTCCACCGATCGCCGCGCCGGTCTTCACCCGCCGCAGATCGCGTCGTGATTCCAGGCTTCGGCAATCTCCGGGAACTCAGCGAAACCCACGCCCCGCTTCTCCAGGAACTCGGTGGGCCTGCATTCGACAGCTACGCGCAACGGGGCCATTGGCGCATGGTCTTCCCGCTTGGCCGACGCCGCGAGAGCCGCGAGGCGCAACGCATTTTCAATCGCGTCGAATCCGGTCGCCCCGCGCTGGTGCACCTCGTGCGGTTCCCGCAGTTGACCATCAACCATGCGGTGCTCGTCTTCGATGGGCATCGAACCGCCGACGGATTCGAATTTCTGGCCGCCGACCCTAATGATCCGAGCCGCGTGTCGACGCTCACCTTCACCGCCAGCGACGGCCGGTTCACCTGGCCGGCGACGCTGTCCTTCATCGGCGGCCGGGTCGATGTCTACGAGATCTTCCGCAGCGCCTGGTATTGAGATCCGCCATGGCCTCCGAACCCTGCCCCAGTTCATGCGACGTCGCCGTCATCGGCGGCAGTCTCGCCGGCGCCGCAACCGCCTGGCTGCTCCTGCGCGACCGACCCGAACTCCGGGTCGTCATCCTCGAGCGAACGGTCAGCCACGGACGCAAGGTGGGCGAAGCGACGGTCGAGGTCAGCGCCTACTTCCTCACCCGGGTGCTCGGCCTCAACGACCACCTGCAACATCACCACCTGATGAAGCAGGGACTGCGGTTCTGGTTCGCGGACGACCAGGCACGGACACTCGCCGACTGCAGTGAGATCGGCGGAAAATTTCTCTCTCGCGTCCCAAGTTTCCAGATCGACCGGGCCATCCTGGACGAGGAGATCCTCGCCCGGGCAGCCGCGGCAGGCGCCACCGTGCAACGCGGCGCGGTGGCCCAGAAAGTCGAGCTCCGCCCAGGCGGTCGACAAACGATCACGGTCCGGGAGGGCGACGAGGTCCGTGTGCTGGATGCCCGATGGGTCGTCGACGCATCAGGCTTCGCCTCGTTGCTCGCGCGCCAGGAAGGCTGGCACCGCGCGAACGAGGATCATCCCACCTGCTCGGCATGGGCCCGATGGCGCGGCGTGAAGGACTGGGACGGGCTCGAGTTGGCGCGGCGCCACCCCGCCTGGGCGGCGGCGCATCAAGGCCTGCGCGGCACCGCGACGAATCACCTCATGGGACGAGGCTGGTGGGCGTGGATGATCCCGCTCCGAGGCGGTGACACGAGTGTCGGGGTCGTGTTCGATGAACGCATCGTTTCCTGGCCCGCGGAAGGTTCCATCGCCTCACGGCTCAAGACGTTCCTGTGTGCGCACCCGGCCGGGCGCGAGCTCCTTGAGGACGCGGAGCCCATCGAGGCTGACGTCCACTGGAGGAAGCATCTCGCCTATCGCAGCACGCAGGTCGCGGGCGACGGTTTCGTTCTGGTGAGCGATGCCGCGGGGTTCCTTGATCCGTTCTACAGCCCGGGCATGGACTGGCTGACATTCACCGTGATGCGCGCGAAGGAACTCATCCTGAACGCGGTGGACGGCGATCCTCCGGCCGCGATGATCGCGCGGTACAACGACGATTTCACGGCCTCGTATGACCGGTGGTTCGACGCGATCTACCGCGACAAATACGAGTACCTTGGCGACTTCGAGCTCGTGCGCATCGCCTTCCTCCTCGATCTCGGGTGCTATTACCTCGGCGTGGCGTCGCAGCCCTATCGCCGGGGCGAGGCCGGGCTGATGGAACCTCCCTTCACGACACGGCCTTCCATCCCGGTGTACCGGCTGATGCGCTGGTACAACCGCAGGCTTGCGGTGCTCGCACGCGCCCGGCATGCCCGTGGCGGAGGCCGGAGCATGAACCGCGGCCAGCGCCTCCTGATCCCGGGTTTCACCTTCGCGCCTTCCAGCGCGCGACCGCTTCTCGGCGCCCTCGCCCGTTGGTTCCTCCTCGAATTGCGCGAACGATGGGGAACCTGAACCGACGCCCGACGGCCTGGTTTTTAACGGGTGCCCATGTCACCGTGATAAGCGAGGCTCAATAGGAACCGGCCTCGAGCCTCACTGCCGTGTGGCAACCCCGGTTAGACCGATGCTTGGGAGCCAAGACCAGCCCCACCTCAGGCTCCGGGAGGACGGCGCCGCCCGAAGTGACGATTCCAGGCGTCGAAGTGGTCCAGTAGCGCTCCAAGCCTGGTGCCCAGCGCGACGAACTCGCGGTGATCATCCTCATAGCCATCCTCAAAATGGTCCGGGATCGCGTCGCCCGACTGCACGAAGTAGGCCATGGCCCGACAGAGCCATGGCTCGAGTTCATTCCACTCCTTCGGGGGACGGTAGTGGCGGGAGTGCACGGCTTCGAACAATTCCAAGGCCTGGGTGACGCGGTAATGTAAGTCGGCCTCCAGCGGCTTCTTCAAGTCCAAGGAAGCGAGCTTCTCTTCCACCTGTGGGCGCAGCCAGTTGTTGCGGTGGACCGGCAGCACCAGATCGATGGACTTCAGGCACACCGTCCGTTCCTCCAGCCACGCGACGAGGAAGCCGAACATCTCCGGGTGCTTGCGGGACTGACGTTTTGATTTCATAAGCTTGCCAACGGCCATGGGGCGGCCGCGCACGGCCGCCGGAAAACTGCCCAATCTTCCCCCGTTGGGACGCCACGTCAAAGAGTCCGGTGGCACGCCGGCAGGGAGTCCTCCCCGGGGGGTGGGCTAACCTGTGAAACGCTGCCAGACCTCGGAGCCACCCAGGATCAGGAAACCGAAGAAGCCGAGGCAAAGCAGGAACTGACCGCAGCCTAGGATGAACACCAGGCCATCGCGCTCCAGCCCGGCGGCCGCGAGCAGAACGATCGTCAGCGCGGGGAAGGCATTGCTGAAGGGAACCGGCAGCGGCAGCAGGAGCAGGCATCCGCAGGCCACAATGAGCACGCCACTCGCCCGTTGCAGCGCGCCCGGGAACTCAGGGTAGAGCCACCGGGGCCGGAGCAGCTTCTCCAGTCGACGCGTCAGCCGACTGGTCAGCAGGAGGAGCTTCGGCGAGACGCGCGGAGGAAGTTCCCGCGCCCGGAGGCACTCGGGCACCCAGGGCGACTGCGCCAGGGCCATGCGCAACCCGAGCAGGGCGATGACAATCCCAAAGAACGTCGAGAATCCGGGCAACGGGACGGGCGTGATGAACGGGAGCGCGAGAAAGAGCAGCACCGCGTTGTAGCCGCGGAGCTGCAGCACGTCGATCAGTTCGCCGAATCGAACCGGGCGATCCGCGAACCCGGCGGCGAGCCGGGCGAGCTGTCTCGACAGGGTCTGCCTCAGCACGGCCGGCCCGAGGTCAGCGTTGCGGGTGTCGGCATGGATTGCGATGGCGGGTGGGGTGGGCATGAGGAGTGGTCGACGGAGACTCGGGGCGGGTGCGCAGAGCTGAGTTCGCGACGCAGATCGGCCATGGCGGACTGGAGTTCCGTCAGATGCCGGGCGGCAAGATCCAGCCGGGTAAAAAGGTCCGGGTTCGACACGTCCGCTCGGGCGACCCGGCGTTCCTGCTCCGCGTGGGCCTCGGACATGCTGTTCATAATGATCCCGATGAAGAGGTTCAGGATGATCATCGTCCCGAACACGATGAAGGTGACGAAG
>CAIMTB010000062.1 GCA_903844265.1 uncultured Verrucomicrobiota bacterium | reverse complement strand
GGCGAACGCAAGTCCGAGCCAGCCCAGCAGCACGGCCCAGCCGTAGGTGGGGAGGCGCATCGACAGGAAGGCGTGGCCGGGGATCGCGAGGCCGAGGAGGAAACCGGAGAGCGGCATGCGCCCTGGTGTCCGGAAGCGGTCGACGCGGGTTCCCCGCAGGAATCCCAACCAGACCTCGCGCAACGTACGGTACCACGGTGCGCGTGGCGGGTAGTAGGGGGATGGGGTGGGGTCCATGGCGGTCACGGCATCCAGTGGGTCAACGGATGAGAGAGTAGCCAGTACACGGCCGCCGCGGCGAGCAGGGATGCCGCGAGGTCACATGCGTTGGTCGATGGTGTGGCGGACCTGTTCGTCGGGTTCGTAGAACTCGATCGTCTCGCGGTGGTCCTTCATTTCGCCGACGATCTGCTCGAAGACCTTGATCACGTCGAGGCAGCTCTTGCCCTTGTGTCCCTGGATGTGGAGTTCCACCGAGCCATCGGGCCCGATGGTCAGATCGTATTCGCGCTGTGGCATGTGGTCTTGGCTTTGGGGGTTGCGGGACGGGTTGCGGCTAGTTTTCCCAGTGGCGGACCTTGAGGTGGATGGAGGCGTCGGTATCGATCTCCTCGGCGACGACGTTGTAGCCGCGGGCCTCCATTTCGCCCATGAGCCGTTGGTAGACGTACTGCTGGACGACGCGCTGCTGGATTTCATGGCCGATCGCGCGGAGTTCCTCCTCGGTGCGGCCCTCGCCGGTGACGCAGACCGAGGCGTGGTTGCGGGCATCGCGGCCGAACGCGACCGTCACGTTGTCGCGGGTGACGCGGATGCGCTGGTCGCGGCCGAGGGAGCTGGTGACGATCTCGCTCCGGGGGATTTCGAGTTCGACCTTTGTTTCGACGCGGACGTTGGTGACGGCTCGGACCTCGGCCAGGACCTGGTAGCCGAGGGATGCGGCGGCGGCGGTGACGGCGGCGCCGAAGGCGGGCCAGGCGGCGATGACGACGGGGGCCAGGATACAGACGGCACTCATGGCGTTTGGGGGGCTGGGGGGTGGAGGTTGTCAGCTGGTTTGACAGGGCGGGGACCGGGGCGTCACGCGGACGGTGGGCGCGGAGGTGGGGGGCGTCAGAATTCCATCCGTCGGCCCGTGGCGGCCGCGTCGATTTCGCGGGGCACGCTGGCATTCCGGGCGCGGCCATCGGCCCAGCCCCGGAGCCGGTTGATCTGCTCGGACATCGTCTTGGAGAGGGGCACGGTCTGGCGCAGTTCGACGACGATTTGCTCGGTCGTGAGTTCGCCGCGCTGGTAGAAGGCGTCGAACAGGGCGCTGATCACGGCCTGCTCGATTTCGGCGCCGCTGAACTCGTTGCTGGCGGCGACCAGGGCGTCGAGGTCGAAGGCGGCGGGATCCCGGCCGCGTTTGCCGATGTGGATGCTGAAGATCTGGCGGCGTTCCTCGGTGCCGGGGAGGTCGACGAAGAAGATCTCGTCGAGGCGTCCCTTGCGGAGCAGTTCGGGCGGGAGCTCCGAGATGTCGTTGGCGGTGGCGACGACAAAGACGGGGGCGGTTTTTTCGGAGAGCCAGGTCAGGAAGGTCCCGAAGACGCGGGCGGTCGTGCCGCCGTCGGAGGAGCCGGAGCCGCGCGAGCCGGCGAGGGCCTTATCGATCTCATCGACCCAGAGGATGGCGGGGGCGACGGACTCGGCGACCGCGATGGCGCGCCGGGTGTTTTCCTCGGAGGATCCGACGAGGCTGCCGAACATACGGCCCATGTCGAAGCGGAGGAGGGGAAGGCGCCACTGGCAGGCGACGGCTTTGGCGCAGAGGCTTTTTCCGCAGCCCTGGACGCCAAGCATGAGGATGCCTTTGGGGGAGGGCAGGCCGAAGGCGTGGGCCTCGGGGGTGAGGGCGACGGCGCGCTTGACGAGCCATTCCTTGAGCACGGCGAGACCGCCGACGTTCGAGAACGATTCCTGGGACGGGTAGTATTCGAGCAGCCCGCTTTTCCGGATGATCTGCTGCTTTTCGGCGAACACCTCGTCGACGTCGTCCGGGGAGAGCCGCTCGCCCTTGACGATGATCTTGGCGAAGACGTTCTCCGCTTCCGTCATGGTGAGGCCGAGCGCGGCCTGAATCAGGCGTTCGCGGCCCGCCGGGTCGAGTTCGACGCGGACCTGCTTGAACGACTGGACATCGGCGACGATGCGGCCGAGGAGTTCGTCGAGGTCGTCGCGGGCGGGGAGGGGGAAGTTGAGGACGGTGATTTCCTTGTCGAGTTCGGGCGGGATTTCGAGGACGGACGAGACGAGGAGGATCGTCTTGTAGCTGTTCTTGAGCTGGAGGGCGATGTCCTTGAGGCGGCGGATGACCGCGAAATTGTTGCGGGCGAGGAAGGGGTGGAAATCCTTGAAGACGAAGATCGCTGGTTCGACGAGGTCGATCACCTGGTCGAGGGCGTTGATGATTATCCTATTGCTGTTTGGGATGCTGCTTCTACAAATGAAGATACTCCATTAAATAGTTCATTAACTGCCAATGACTCACAAAGTGGTGATGGT
>CAIMTB010000061.1 GCA_903844265.1 uncultured Verrucomicrobiota bacterium | reverse complement strand
GTCGTCCCATCACCAGAGAACAGGAACGCCGATGCCTGCGGGTTGACCCCATTGGCATGACCTTCCGTCTCACCCAACAGCTTCCGGTTGGCGATGCCCCAGATCCGAAGCCGGCGATCCACGGAGGCGGCGGCGAGCCTGCTTCCGTCCCGGGAAAAGGCGATGCGCTCGATCGCGGCTCCCCCTTCGGCGAGCGTGGCGATCTCGTGCCGGCCCGACACCTCCACCAGTTTGATCGCGCCGTCGGGATCCCCAACTGCAATCAGCCTCCCGAACGGGGAAATCGCGAAGTGCGTCCCACTCTTGAAGTCCAGGGGGAACACGGCCACTTCCGCAAGGGTCCCGCTATCCCACACGGTGACCTTCCTGCCGTCTGACGGCCTGAGCAGCGCCGTGCCGTCGGGGGCAAGCACCGGCTTCTCGGAAGCCAATTCACTCCAGCTGCCGATTCTTCGCGTGGTCTCTTCCTCGGGCCTAGGGAGGGCGCTCCAGAGCTGGACCATTCCATCCACTTTTGTCCCGGTTGCCAGGGTGAGACCATCGGGTGCCATCGCCATGGCGAAAACCTCATTCAAATCCCCGCGCAGCGTGGTGCCCTCACCCGTCGCTTGATTCCACAGCCTGACCGTGTGATCGATGCTCGCCGACGCCAGAATCCTGTCATCCGGCGAAAACTCCAGAGCCGTGATCCACCCTGAGTGCCCGGTGAGCGGGCGAATCTTCTGCCGGGTGGCAAGATCCCAGAGACTGATGACCGCCGAGTCTCCCCACCCGGCACAGGCGAGCACCTTCCCATCCGTGGAAAACCTCACGGTTGTGATCATCTGCCTGTCATTCTGAAGAGAGCAAACTCGCTCGCGGCGGCCCACGTCCCACAGTTCAACCGCCCCATCCCCATCACTCCAATGGCCGGCAGCGAGCAGTCTGCTGTCCGGGGAGAAGGCTAGGCAGTAGGAGGCATGAGACGATCCCGTCCCGTGCAGGGAGGCGATCCTCGTCCCTGTGGACACCTCCCAAACATCCACGGTCCCCGCCTCATCGCGGAAGGCGAAGCGCTCGGCCCCCCGCGAGAACGCGAACTGGTTCTTCGACCCGTCGGCTAGTATCCTGCCAACCGCGATTCGCCGAAGCTCGCGGCGGGAGGTGACGTCCCACAGGTGCAGGTTCCCGTCCGCGCAGGCCGTGACCAACCTCGTGCCATCGGACGAAAAGCCCGCCACTGCCACCTTGGCCGGGTGCAGCAGCAGTGCCGGTTCCCGCCGCGTGGTGAGCTCCCACACCCTGACAGCACGGTCCTCACCGCAGGTGGCCAGGGCATCGCCCTTGGGCGAGAAGACGGCACATCCCACCGTGTTCGAATGGGAGCCGAGTGTCTGCAAGGCGTCGCTGCGCGTCTGTTTCCAGACGTAACGCCACTCCCAGCCACGTAGATCGGGCTGACCCGCCCTCGGCTTGTGCCGCTCCAGCAACTGCAGGGCAAAACCGACGTTCTTTGTCTCCAGGGCTCGCAGGGCTAGGTTCATGTCCGAGGCGTACAGCAACCGTTGCGCCGACCTCTCGCCCGCCTCGGCGCGCAGTCGCTGTTGAGCCTCCTGGGCCTGCGCCGTCTGAGCCTTCCGTTGATTGGCCTCGGCTTGCCGTTGGGCCTGGGTCGCCAGGGTATGAGCCTTCGATTCACGAATGAATAGCCACGTGGACGCAGCCAGGCCAAGCACGAGGGCCGCCGCCACTGCGGCCGCAGCGGCAAACTCCAGTT
>CAIMTB010000060.1 GCA_903844265.1 uncultured Verrucomicrobiota bacterium | reverse complement strand
GGAGACCAAGGTCTCCCGCGATACCGCTTCCCGCCAACTCGCCCAGTGGAACGCCCTCAACGTCAAGCCTGACCAGATTCTGGCCCTCAAGGCCGAAGCCCAACGCCTCCTCGCCGAACGCGACGCCTTCGCCGAAGAAAAGAAGGTCATGGGCCGCGAAATCTCGCGCCTCGGCTCCGAACTCGACATCTACCGCGGCAAGACAACGGAGGTCTCCATGGCCGACGTCAAAGGCAAGGTCACCATCGTCGACGGCAACTTTCAGTTCATCGTTCTCGACAAGGGCCTCGACGACGGCCTCAAGCAGAACGGCAAGATGATCATCACCCGTGGCGACACCCTCGTCGCCAAGGTTCAACTCGTCCGTGTCGAGCCCCGCTCGGCCGTCGCCAACCTTCTCCCGGATTGGAAGAAGGGCGAAGTTGTCACCGGGGACCAGATCATGACGAGCTATGAGGCTCTCTCCCGGTAATCAACGGCGCTGCTTCGTCGCCTTGCTCCTCCTCGCCATCACGCGATGGGTGCTCGGCTGTGCCTCCAATGACGAGCATCTCTCAGAGCGTCCGTGGAATACCCCGAAATCCTGGGAGACCGGTCTTCCCAGCGGAATGATGGACGAACGCCGCTAGCCGGGCCTCGATTCCATTCGATTCAGTCCTCGTTCGGGTACCTCGGCGATCATTGAACCGGCTTCTCAGGGAATCCGGGATTGCCACGTCCTCATGATCTCCGCTGAACCCACCCTCCTCGCTCTCGAGATCGGTGGCACCAAGCTTCAGCTTTTCGCCGGAACGACCGACGGCACCCTCACCCGCCGCTGGCGTCATTCGGTCGATCGCACCGCCGGTGCAGCCGGTATCCGACGCCAAATCGAGGCCTGGATCCCCGAGGCCATCGATACCCTCAAACCTTCCGCCATGGGCGTCGGCTTCGGTGGACCCGTCGATTGGCGAACCGGTTCCATCGCCAAATCGCACCAGATTGAAGGATGGTCCGGGTTCGAGATCGGCGCGTGGCTCCAAAAACTGACCGGCATCCCCATCGCCATCGACAACGACGCCAATGTCGCAGCCCTCGGTGAAGCCCATCGCGGCAACGGTCGCGGTGCCAACCCCGTGTTCTATGTCACCCTGGGCAGCGGCGTCGGCGGCGGACTCGTCGTCGAGGGTCGCATCTACCACGGCGCGAAGCCTGGTGAATCCGAGATAGGCCATGTGCGCCTCGACAAGTCCGGCGTACTGGTCGAGCAGCGTTGCTCCGGCTGGGCCGTCGACCGCCGTATCCGCGAGGCTATCTCTCTTCATCCCGCAAGCCCTCTGGGACAACTTGTAGGCGAAAACACATCGGGCGAGGCGCGATTCCTCGGCAAGGCGCTCGCCAACGGCGATCCTCTCGCCCAGGCGATCCTCAGCGAACTTGCCGACAACCTCGCCTTCGCGCTGTCCCACACGGTCCACCTGCTCCACCCCGAACGCATCGTGCTTGGGGGCGGACTCTCACTCGTCGGGGAACCGCTGCGCGCCGCCGTCTCCGAGGCGCTGAAGCATTACCTCATGGAAGTTTTTCTGCCCGGCCCTGCCCTCTTCCTCGCCGGCCTGGCCGAAGACGCCGTTCCCGTCGGCGCACTGCTCCTCGCCGCGGAAACCCTCCGGAACACCCCAGCCTGAACTGGAAGCCCCCAGACCCCGGATCCCGCAGATAAGACCCCATGAAAGACCTGTCCCTCTATTCATGATGGAATGTGTCGGAACCCTGTAAAAGACCTGTCCCCTTATTGAATTGCCCGGCAATGGCCAGAAACCGTTCGCCCTCGCCCCGGCACCCCCGCTAGCGTCAAGTCCCAATGCACAACTGGTTCAATCAGTATATCGAACGTCAGAAGGCGACCCTCGATTCCATCCCGACCGCCGATCTGCCTGGCATCCTCGACCTCCTCCGCACCGCAGTCCGCGAGGACCGGCAAGTGTTCATCATGGGCAATGGGGGTTCCGCCTCGAATGCGTCCCATTTCATCACGGACCTGGGCAAGGGCGCGTCGGATGCCATCGGCAAGCGATTCCGATGCCTGGCGCTGAACGACAACATCTCCTGGCTCACCGCCATCGGGAACGATTACTCCTACGAGGACGTCTTCGTCCGCCCACTGCAGAACTTCGCCCGCGCCGGCGACGTGCTGATCGGCGTGAGCGTCAGCGGAAATTCGCCGAACTGCGTCAAAGCGATGGAATGGGCCAAGTCGCAGGGCATCATCACCGTCGCGCTGGTAGGCGCCAAACGCGGACGGATGGCCGACATTGCAAGCCACGCGGTGGTCATCGGCGACACCCATTACGGGCGGGTCGAGGACGCGCAGATGGGCATCCTTCACATGCTCTGCTACGCGTTCATGGAAAAGCCCGAGTTGGCGAAGTGATTTTTGCGCTTCCCGCCACGAAACGCTTGGACACGCGCCCGCAACCGGCGCTAATCGCACCAATCAATCCCCGGAAAATCGCCCGGCCCTGTCCCGCCGGGATTCCCCGTGGACCGACCCGATGAACACCGAGCAACTCTACCAGGAACGGCTAAGCCGCTACATCGCGGCCATGCGGAATGAGAAACCCGATCGCGTCCCCATCCGGCCGTTCGTCGCCGAGTTCACTGCGAAATACGCGGGGTTCACGTGCCAGGAGGTGGCCCATGACTACACCAAGGCCTTCGATGCCGCCGTCCACACCGCGAAGGATTTCCAATGGGATGCCGTCGTACCCAACATGGTCTATGTCTGGACCGGCCTCGCGCAAGCAGCCGGGCTTCGCTACTACGGAATCCCAGGAATCGGCATCCCGCACACGAGCGGCTTCAACTACATCGAGCCGCCCGAGGACAACGCATTCATGCGGGCCGATGAATATGACGCCCTGATCGCCGACCCGACGGGCTACCTCTACGAGACATGGTTGCCGCGGGTGTCCACGGAAGTCTGCCGCATCGGCGCGCCTGCCACCCGACGCAACAACCTCGCGATGGTGAAAAGCGCGATGGCGATGCTCTCCTATTTCTACGCTTTCGGCCCTCAAATCCAGCGGTTGCGTACCGAGGCCGGTTGCTGTTCCGCCATCGCCGGAATCTTCAAGGCTCCCTTCGACATCCTCGCCGACAAGCTCCGCGGTTACGTCGGGCTCACGGTCGACATGCAGACCCAACCCGCGAAAGTGCTCGCCGCCTGCGAGGCGCTCATGCCCCACCTCTGCAACGTCGGCCTCACCACCGCCGACCCGTCAAACCTGGTCCCCATCGGCTTCTGGATGCACCGCGGCTGCGTCCCGTTCATCACCCCGAAGCAGTTCGCCTCCCACAATTGGCCCACCCTCAAACCCATCATCCAGGAGTTCTGGAAGCACGGACACCAGACGCTGTTCTACGCCGAGGGAAAATGGCGCCGCCACTTCGACGCATTCCGCGAACTCCCAGACCGCAGCATCGTCTTCCATTGTGACCAGGACGATGTCTTCGAAGTCCACCGCCGGCTCCACGACAAATTCGCCATCAGCGGCGGCGTTCCCAATGTCATGCTCAGCTTCGGCCAACCCGAGGAGGTCCGCGCCTTCTGCAAACGCGTCCTGACCGAGGTGGCCGCGGACGGCGGCTACATCATGGACGCCAGCGCGATCATGCAGGACGACACCAGCATCGAGAACCTCAAGGCCCTCACCGAAACGACACGCGAATTCGGTGCGTACACGGCCCCGTCGTACAACCCCGGCATCCTCCCACCCGCCGACCTCCCGTCATCGAAGGAAACCCGGGCGAACGTGATCGGCCTCTCGGGTCACCCGCAACCCGCCATCCGCCCCGGCGTCTGTTACCCGTGGGAAGACAAGGTCCGCGAACTGCCCGAAATCACGGGCAACCGGGACCTTGTGCGCCGCATCTGGGAGGACGTCGACGCCTTCGGCAACACCTACATCTGGCAGATGCTGCTCTCCTTCTGAACTAGGCGACGACTTCCTCGCCCTCGAGGAAGCCCTGCAGCTGACGGATACGCGTCGGGTGACGCATCTTCCGGAGGGCCTTCGCCTCGATCTGGCGGATGCGCTCACGGGTGACCTTGAACTGCTTGCCCACTTCCTCGAGCGTACGGCTGTAGCCGTCGACGAGTCCGAAGCGCAGCTCGAGCACCTTGCGCTCGCGCTCGGTGAGGGTGTCGAGGACGTTGTTCAGCTTGTCCTTCAACAGGCTGTAACTCGTCATCTCGGACGGATTCTCCGCCGACTTGTCCTCGATGAAATCACCGAAGCTGGTGTCGTCGCTGTCGCCAACGGGGCTTTGCAGCGAGATCGGCTGCTGCGCCATCTTGAGGACGGCGCGAACCCGTTCGACGGGCATCTGCATCTCGTCGGCGATTTCCTCGGGCGTCGCCTCACGACCGAAGTCCTGCACGAGCTGCTTCTGCACCCGCATCAGCTTGTTGATCGTCTCGATCATGTGCACCGGGATACGGATGGTGCGCGCCTGATCGGCGATGGAACGAGTGATGGCCTGACGGATCCACCAGGTGGCGTACGTGGAGAACTTGTAGCCTCGACGGTACTCGAACTTCTCGACGGCCTTCATCAGGCCGATATTCCCCTCCTGGATCAGGTCCAGGAACGAGAGGCCGCGGTTCGTGTATTTTTTGGCAATACTGACCACAAGGCGGAGGTTCGCACCGACAAGCGCCTTCTTGGCCTTGG
>CAIMTB010000059.1 GCA_903844265.1 uncultured Verrucomicrobiota bacterium | reverse complement strand
CTCGGGGTACTATGGCAAGGGCGAGGTGAAGAACCCGAGTGGACCTGGGACAGGCTCGTACCGGGTGTTCCGGGGCGGCAGTTGGAGGCGCGACGTCGCGTCGCTCTTCCGGGGGGCGCGCCGCAGCTGGTACGCCCCGTCCCGCCGCGACGTCCGCCTGGGTTTTCGCCTCGCGAGGGGAGCAGCGTGAAGCCTTTCCGGCAACTGTGCTCATTCAAAGCCTCTTGTTCCCACCGCGGCAGCGGATGGGGACAAGTTCTGGGGCGAGGTACGAGCCGCGGAGGTCAGGGTTGTGCGAGGCCGGCAGGCCCGACCGGTAGGGAGAGCACAAGCCTGACCGGAGCGGCGGGAGAGAAATTCCAATGAACAAGCTGGGTGACTTCGAGATCGAGGGGCGCTTGGGCCGTGGCGGCTTCAAGACCGTGTACCGCGGGCGAAACCTCGCGACGGGCAGCAACGGCTATCCCGCCGCGGTTGCTCTTTGCGTGCCGCATACCCAGGACGAGGAGGCTCAGACCCTGCTGCGCAACGAGCACCGAACGCTCGCTGCACTGGAGCACCCGGGTATAGCCCGGATGCTGGGTTTGGAACGGGACGGTGACACGCTTTTCGCCGTGATGGAACTCGTCGAAGGAGAGACGGTCGCGGAACGGCTGAAGAGAGGTGGGCCGTTGGCGTTGGCCGACTCGGTGGCCATTGCGCGCCAGGTGGCGGGGGCACTGGATTACGCCCATGAGGCCCTAGTGTTCCACCGTGACGTGAAGCCGGCGAACGTGAAAGCCGAGCCCGACCCCGCGACGCCGGGCGGGTGGCGCGTGAAGTTGCTGGATTTCGGCTTGGCCCGGCTCCTCACCCACTCGCAGTACCTGGCCACGACACGCGTCGGCTCAGTCGCCTATATGGCACCGGAGCAGTTCGAGGGCGCGGCGGGGATGAACGCCGACGTGTGGGCGTTGGGCGTGACCTTCTTCCAGATGGTCTCGAACACCCTGCCATTCGTGGCCGGGGACGAGAGCGTGTTGGTCCGGAAGATTCTCTACGAGGCACCGGATCTGGATCCCTTGGAGGCAGGAGGCGGCGATGCGCGCTTGGTCGGGGTGGTGCGGCGGGCCTTGGAGAAGGAACCCGCCAAGCGGTATCGGCACGCAGGCGAGTTCGCGAACGACCTTGAAGCCGTGTTGAGACATGCCGCGGCGGTCAGTCCGTTGGAAGGGGAGCTGGAGGTGCTCCTCCGGGCCCGGTACCCGCTGATGTTCATCGCGTCGCATGAGGAGGATCGGGTGCTGGGGTCGCTGGAAAGGATTCGCCAGGTGATGGCGGCTCGCCAGCCCCTCGGCCTTTTCATTTGGAGCGAGACTCTGGGACTCCGCGATGGTGCGGGTCGTCAGGTCGCGGCTGGGACCGCGGGTGATCCGTTGGCGGCACTCAGGGTGGCGATCGATGCTCCGGCGGAGGGCATTTATGTCTTCCTCGATCCGCACCGACACTTCACTCCCATCAGCATTCGCTTCACCCGTGATGCCATCTGGATCATGAAGCGTCAGCGCAAGAGCCTGGTCTTCATCTCGCCAGTACTGGTGCTCCCGCCTGAGCTGGAACAGGACGCCACCCTGCTTTCCTTCCCGCCACCCGATGGGGAGGCCCTTGCGGAATTGGTGACCGAGGTGCATGCCGAGGTTTCCCCGAGCTCGCCGCCCCTCGCCGGAGAGGTGCGGGAACGACTGGCGCGTGCCTTGATTGGTCTGACACGACGCGAAGCGGCTCGGGTGCTCCGGCGGACAGCCCTGGACCGTGATGGGCTTACTGCCGATGTCGTCATGGCGGTAACCAGGGAAAAGCGACAAGCCGTGCGAAAAGCCGGTGTGCTGGAGTTCTGTGAGCCGGATGTCGGCTTCGAGGATATCGGCGGGCTGGACAACCTGAAGGCCTGGTTTGCAGCGCGCCGGGAGGCGTTCACCCCGAGAGGGGCCCGGTTCGGGTTGACGCCTCCGAAGGGGGCCGTGTTGGTTGGTGTGCCTGGATGCGGGAAAAGCCTGTCCGCCAAGGCCCTTGCGAAGGCTTGGGGAGTTCCCCTGTTGCGCTTGGACATGGGGCGTATCCGTGGATCGCGGCTGGGCGAGTCCGAATCGCGGCTCCGGAGCGCGCTGCAAACCGCTGAGGTAGCCAGCCCCTGCATCCTTTGGATCGACGAACTGGAGAAAGCCTTTGCCGGTCTGGGGCAGTCTCAGGACAGCGGGGTTTCGCAGCGGCTTTTTGGCCAGTTCTTGACCTGGTTGGAGGATCGGACGGCGGCCGTCTTTGTTGTGGCCACCGCGAACGATGTCGCTCACTTGCCGCCCGAATTTACCCGGAAAGGTCGTTTCGACGAGACGTTCTTCGTCGGTTTACCTGGGGCGCTGGAGCGGGACGCCATCTGGCGAGTTCACCTGCGACGTCCCCGTCACATCGAGGCTCAGATCGATCTGGGGCGGCTGGTGGAGGCATCGGCGGGGCATGCCGGTGCGGAGATCGCCGAGGCTGTGGTGTCGGCGATGTACGCCGCCTTCGACGATGGGGAGCGCCCGGTTCGGCAGTCGGATCTGGAGGCAGCGGTCCGCGGGAGCGTACCCCTGTCGCGCTCGCATGCCCCCCTGCTTGTTCGGCTGACAGCGTGGGGCAGCCAGCACGCTCGCATGGCCAATGGCACCGGGTGAGGGATTGCAGAGAATCAGAGGCTGAAAGCAGTATTCCACAATCGAAGGCAAAAATCTCGTTAGAGAAGCCGACAACGGGGGTACCTACGATGTAGAACCCGGCCACCCGGTACCCCGCTCCCCCCGGGGTGCGCTTCGCCGCGAGGGTCGTCGCCCGTCACCTGGCGCTCGGCGCATCGGGTTCCGCGTTGGGGTTGCCCCCGTTGGCTGTGGCATGGCCAAGCCCCGCGTCGCTCCGCTCGCCAGTTGTCCTGGGTATCGACGTGCGAGGTCAGCCCCGCGCGTTCGGGGTCATGGGGGTGGGCGGACGCCGGAGGACCGCTGCGTGCTGGACCCAACATCCCGCGGGGCTTGAGATGGTGCTGGGGGCCCTTGGGAGGCGGTCCGCATCGGCGCCCGGCCGCACTCGGGGTCCAGGCCGGTGGGGCATCGGCGACCATCGAAGTGCACCGGAGCCGGGCTCTGCACCCAATGGCCCATCCGAGAACTCCAGGTTTGGCGCTCCGCGGACATCTGCGAGCCCGGGCTCGTACCGAGAACCGGGGGGGGGATCACGCCCTGAAAGTGCACGGGAAGTGCACGGGGGACACTCTGAATGGGAGACCTGCCTGCCTACGTAACCCGTTGGGAGAGAGATTGGTGCATCCGGACTGAGTCGAACAGTCAACCTTCTGATCCGTAGTTTTATCAGGGGGGTTCTCCCCCATTTGGACCGGTGTGGACTCACTGATGCAGGAGTCTCCACGACAACAGGTTGTAGAGCATTCGATCTGGACCCACGTGGACCCATCAAGGCCCAAAAACAGGCCAACAGTATCAAACGGCAGTATCAAAGACGGAGCATCTGATTTCGCCTGATCACCAGAAATCCAGGGGTGCTCCAACGGCACCCAGCCGCCCGCAGGGCAGGGTGGGAAGGACGCTCCAGGATGCCTCAGGACGCGTCGCCGGGGTCAGGGGGTGTCACCACCGCGGTCGATTTTCAGGACTGAAGTGGCCGGGTGTGCCCTGAACTGCCCTCAAGTGCCCCCCAGCAGCCAAAACCGGGGGTGCACGCTGGCCTTGAGTCCTGGTCCGGGTGCCAGCGCATTCAGGCTGCGGTCGGACGCGGAGTTGCGGACCGTGAGCGAACGGGGCATCCTGTCCCTCATGCGACAGGTCATCATTTACCCCGGCGAGGATGGCTTTTGGATCGCTGAGTGCCCGAGCCTCCCGGGGTGCATCTCTCAGGGCGAGAGCCGCGAGTCCGCCATCGCGAATATCCGTGAGGCTATCGAGGGTTACGTGCTTGCGCTCCAAGATGATGGACTCCGTGTTCCGGAGGAGCGGTTTGAGGCCATGCTCGTGGCCGTATGAGCAAGCTCCCCCAAGTGTCAGGGCCCGACTTGGTGCGCGCCTTGGAGAAGCTTGGGTTCACGGTCCGCCGGCAGCATGGCAGCCACATCATCATGCGCCGGGACGATCCCTACGCGCAGACGGTGGTTCCGAATCACAGCCAGCTTGATCGCGGCACGCTGCGAGCGATCCTGCGGCAGACAGGAATCTCACCCGAGGACCTGGCAGGCATACTGTAAGGCACCCCACATGTGGGTCGAGTCAACGGCGGTGATGGAATACGTGGAGACCTCACTGGGGGATCCGGCCAATCCTTCGGGTGGAGTTCCTGTTCGGCCAATCGCGAGTTGAAGCCGCTCAGGGTCGAACCCATCCTCGGGGGCACACGTGAACGTCCGAGAGGTCATCGCCGTCATCCATCAGATGCAGATCGATGCCGTCATTGACGGTTACGCGATCGGCGGCGCTGTGGGAGCCACGTTCTTTCTCGAACCCATTGCCACGCTCGACGTAGACATCTTCGTCTCCTTCCGCCCCGAACCCGGCGCCCTGATCATCACTCCGCAGCCGATTTTCGACTACCTCAAGGCTCGGGGCTGCACGATGGAGGGCGAGTATGTCATGATCGCCGGTTGGCCGGTCCAGTTTCTGCCCCCAACCGGACCCCTCGTCGAAGAAGCGTTGCGTGAGGCGGTCACCATCGACGTGGACGGTGTTCCTGGTCGCGTGTTTCGGGCCGAACATCTCGCCGCGATCGCACTGCAAACCGGTCGCGCTAAGGACAAGGCACGGGTGCTGCAATTCCACGAGGCGGGAATCCTCGACGAGCCACGCTTCCAAGGCATCTTGGCCCGCCATGGCCTTGTGGAAGCCTGGGGCAAGTTCGAGCGTCTGTTCCTCCGGGAATCGTCATGACATTCGACCTCGCGAAGATTCTGGAGAGCAAGCGCGGGTTCCGCGAACGCCTCGCCAGCCTTCCGATTGCTGAAAAGTTGGCGATGCTCGACGCCATGCGTGCGCGCCATCTCGCGATCCAAAGGTGGAAGTCGCCCCGGCGCCTCGGATCGAAATCCACCAACGGGGATCCTTCCATCTCGGGCGGGGATTCACGCTGACAACATCTTCGGATCGGCGGCGGTCGTGAGAAAAGGCGTGATGCCGTAACATCCGGTTCCTTGCCCGGTGGAATCGCCGTGTGGATTTCGTAGTGGGGCGGCCGGCGAGCTGTGAATGGTCGTCAGGTATGGATGAAGCGGCCCGTGGAACCGAACTCGGATTGCTGGACTGGTTGGGACGGGGGCAGAGTGACCAGCAGCAGCCCGCAGGTTGTTCCG
>CAIMTB010000058.1 GCA_903844265.1 uncultured Verrucomicrobiota bacterium | reverse complement strand
TTCGCGTGGGAGCGGTCGCAGTATCCGTTTGCGCACAACCGGGACATGCTTCGCCTCGCGGTGCGCACGGCGGCTCTGGGCCGCGAAGCCGGTCGGCCGTTGAACCTCGTCCTTGCCGTCGACAACTCGGGGTCCATGGAGCGTGGCGATCGCGTGCAGATCATGCGCGCGGCGATGCAGACCCTGGCGACCCAGTTGAAGGCGGGCGACAGCATCAGCCTGGTTGCGTTCGCCCGCACCGCGCGGCTCTGGCTCGACGGATTGCCGGGCGAGCGTGCCGGCGAATTGGTTGACGCGGTCGGCCAGCTTCGGCCCGAGGGCGGCACGAACCTCGAGGACGCGCTTCGCGTTGCCTATGAAACCGCGCTCAAGAATTTCTCCGTGGGCGGTGTGAACCGCGTGGTGCTGCTCACCGACGGCGCGGCCAATCTGGGCGATGTCCAACCGGAGTCGTTGAAACGCAACGTCGAGTCCTATCGGAAGCGCGGGGTGGCTCTCGACTGCTTCGGGATTGGCTGGGAAGGCTTCAACGACGATCTCCTGGAGATGTTGTCGCGCAACGGCGATGGCCGGTACGGATTCGTCAACGCTCCCGAGGAAGCGGCCGCGGAATTTGCAGGGCAACTCGCCGGGGCATTCCAGGTCGCGGCCTCGGACGTGAAGGTCCAGGTGGAGTTCAACCCGCGCCGCGTGAGCCAGTGGCGCCAGCTGGGATATGCGCGCCACCAGCTCACCAAGGAACAGTTCCGCGACAATACCGTCGACGCCGCGGAACTCGGCGCAGCGGAGACGGGCAATGCCCTGTACACGCTTGAGACGAACCCTCGTGGTGACGGCCCCATTGCCACGGTCCGTGTCCGCTACAAGGTGCCGTCCACCGGCGTCGTCGTGGAGCATGAGTGGCTCGTCCCCTACAGCGGCTCTTCGACGTCGCTCGAGCAGTCCAGCCCGGCGATGCGGCTCGCCACCACGTCGGTCGCGTTCTCGGAATGGCTCGCCTCGAGCCCCTACGCCGCCGAGGTGACGGCGGACAAGTTGCTCAGTCTTTTCTCCGGTGTGCCCGCGGCCTTCCAGCCCGACCCGCGTCCTGCGCGGCTCGAGTGGATGATCCGCCAGGCCCAGGCCCTCGGTGGTCGTTGAATTCTCCGCGCTCCTGTCACTGCCATGAAATCACTGCCCTTTCCGCAAGGTCTCCACGTCCTCGCCATCCTGTGCCTGTTCCTCGCGCGGAACGCTGTCGCGGCGGAACCCGCAGGCATGAAGCCAGCCTCAGCCCCGCTGCCGGTCGAGGTCCGCAACGCGACGATCGACGGCAAGATCGACGGCGAGACCGCGCGCCTCGTCATCCAGGCCACGCTTGGTGGGCTCGGATCCAGGGACGAACCCGCGATCTTCGGCACACGCGTGCAGCACTCGGTCCGCGTGACGCGCCAACGCCTGTTTCATTCGTTCGAGATCAAGCTGGAATCGATCCGCGGCGCCCTGCGTGAGGTGGCCTTGCCGCTCCTCGGTGCCGGCGATGTCCGGTCGGTCGCAGGCGAGGGGCTTTCCGACTGGGGCGTCCGACAAGGCACGAATGGCGCCCGTTTCCTCGTGCTGCACCTCGGCAACACGGGCGACGCGCCACGCACCCGCTTCACCGCCGTGGTCGGTGCGGAAACTCCCATCGGATCCCTGCCGGCGTCCGTGCCGGCGCTCACCCTCGCCGCGGACCCGGCCTCGCTCGTCAGCGGGTATGTCCGAATCGAGACGCCGCCGGAACTTGGCGCGCGGCTTGAGTCGGCGGTTGGCCTGGTGCCCATCGAGCCCTCGTTGCTCCCGGACGGGATGCGTCCGGCGAAGGAGGGTCCGGAGCCCGGAGGCCTGACGACGCGGATCCTCGCGTATCGATTCCATGGGGATAATTACTCCCTGCCGATCGTGGTTTCGGCGGCGGATCCGGAGTCGCGCGAGGTGATCGTTTCCGATTTCAGCCTCGCGGGTGATGTCACGGGTGAGTCGGCGACGTTCACGCTGAGCGCGGTGGCGCGGGTGAGGAATGCGTCGGGTGGGACGTTGGAGTTGTTGTCTGGCGGCGTGGCGCTGGGGCAGCCGGTAGCTGCCGCCGGGTGGAGGATGGAGTTCGAGCAGGGGCGGTTCCGTGCGGTGTTCGGGCGGGCGGGCGAGTATCCGATCGAGGTGCGATTCCACGCGGGGGTGGTGACGCGGGACGGATGGAGCACGGTGGATTTCAGGGTGGCTGCCGGGGCGCTTGCGCCGGTGCTGTTGCGTGGGTTGGCGGCGGACACGCAGTTGCAGCTGGCGGATGCGGCGAAACCCGAGCGGCAGGGTGCGGCGTTCGCGAGTTTTCTCCCATCGAATGGGCGTCTCAGGATGTCGTGGCGCCAGGCGCGCACGGAGTCGGAGGGCAAGCTGTTCTATGCTGCGGAGGCGGTGACGCAGGTGGCGGTGAGCCCGGGGTTGTTGCTCCAGACGACGCTGTTGGATCTCAAGGTGATGCAGGGGGAGTTGGGGCGCGTGGAATTGCGGGTCACCGGCGATGGGGAGATCACGCGGGTGCAGGGGCCGCAGGTGTTGTCGTGGGAGGTGCAGCCTGTGCCGGGCACGCAGGAGCGGAGGTTGTCGGTGCAGTTCAACCAGCCGCAGCGCGACCAGGCGCATCTGCAGCTCCAGGTGCAGCGATCGCTGGGTGCGTTTCCGCTGGCGTTCGATGCGGTCCGGCTGCGGCCCGAGGGAGCGACGCGGTTTGGGGGATATGTGCGGATCGTGAACGAGGGCGCGGTGCGGCTCGAAGTGGTGCAGTCGACGGGGCTCTCCCAGATTTCGCCGGAGCAATTCGTCCAGAGCGAAGCGACGAAGGCGCTGCTTCCGGCCCAGAGCACGCAGGTTTTCGCCTATCGCTTCGCCGGCGCGGAATCGTCGCTGCGCATCCAGGCCGACAACATCCTGCCTGAGTTGGCGGTGTCGGAGGTGCTGGTGCATCGGCTGGGTGAGACCGAGCTCTCGATCGACGGCGAGTTTGAGGTCGACGTCCGTGAGGCGCCGCTGCGGGAGTTGGTGTTGCGGGTTCCGAAGGGCTACAGCCTGGCGCGCCTCGAGGCCACGGGGTTGAGCGATCATTTCCTCACCGAGCCGGCGGATGCTCCGGACGCCCAGCTGCGCCTGGTGTATGGCGCGCCGACGATTGGTCGGCAGGTCGTCCAGCTTCGCCTCGAGCGCAACCAGGCGCTCGGCGAGAGCCGGTGGACGCTCCCGCGGGTCGAGGTTCTGAAGGCGCGATCGGTCCGCGGTCATGTCGGGGTGGTTG
>CAIMTB010000057.1 GCA_903844265.1 uncultured Verrucomicrobiota bacterium | reverse complement strand
GAGAGGGCCGGGGTGAGGGATTCGGCCCTCACCGCGTTCGGACGCGGTAGAACCGGGACGGATGACGCGCCGCTTCCAAGTCCTCGAAGTGAGCCCATCCGCCGGTGACGGAGTTCGTGGATAACGGGGTCCAGGAGGGATCTTGAAGACTCTCGATCGTCTCCACGATCAACTCCCGGTCCTCGGGCCAGCTGATGGCGAATTCGAATCTCCCGCCAGAGCTACCGAAACCGGGCCCCGCGGGTAGGATCTGGGCCGGCCAAAGGGAGGTGGGCCTCCCGCCGAAGGTGGTCAGCCAGCCGTCCCTGGTCGGCAGTCGATAGATGTTGGCCGTCGGGTTATCGAGGAAGAGGTACTCCGAGGCGGCCGGAGCGTTGCCGCGGAAGAACAAGCCCGTGAGATCGTCGCAGCCGGAGAAGGCAAAGTCCCCGATGCTACCAACGCCCGGCGACATGGTGACCGTGCTCAGCCTTCCGCATTCCCGGAATGCCGACGGGCCGACCTCCCTGACGCTGGCCGGGATGAGTGCCGATGTAAGGCCGCTGCAGCGGGACCAGGCGAAGTCCCCCATCCGCGTCACATTGTCAGAGATCCGGAGGTTGGTGAGTCCCGTGCCACTGGCGAAGGCAGAGGGACCGATGTTGGTGTCGTGGATGGGCTGAAGTGTCCATATGCTCTCATACTACACGAGCGGGTGACGAGGCATCGCTTCCGAACGGACCGGTGCTTCCAAGTGGCGGTAGGCTGCGAGGGTGGCCAGGCGCGCGTCGTCGCGAGGGCTGCCCACCGTGAAATGGTAAAGACTTTGGAAGGCGTCGTCCGGGAGACCCATCAATTCATGGACCGGATCGTCGAAGAAGCAGCCGATACCGGTTGCTCTGACGCCGGCGGCTTCGGCTTCGAGGTAGAGGACCTGCCCGATCATGCCGGTTTCCCAGAATAGTTGGCGATAGCGATAGGGGGCCGTCTCAACCTCCTCCCGAAACCGGGCGATCATGCCCAACGAGAAAGCGCTTTCGCCAGCAATGGCCTGCCCGCAGCTTACCGACGCTGCGGTGCTCTGAAAATCTCCGGTCTGGAGCAAATACAGGGAAAGTGTTTCAACCACTGGCCGCCAGAGGAAATGGCGATGGCACTTCTGCTGCAAGGCAGGTAAATCCCGCTCCGCTCGCAGCAAGAAATACAAGCCCGGCTCCAATCCCGTGACGCGGTGGACGAACAAGAGCAGATGCACGCAAGAGGCCGTCAGTCCAAGATCGAAAGGCGCGGAGCCGTCGCGGGGAAGGGTTTTGTCCAGCATGGCGCAAAACTGATCCTTGGTGATGCTGCTGACCCCATCGAAGGCCACCGCGCTTCTTCGCTGGCGAATGATTTGTGCGGCCGGGATTCCGCATTGGGTCGGCGGCGCATAAAACGGGCGGGGACGAACGGGGACAGTCAGCGCCGCTTCCTCGTGCTTGGGTGTTGCCGTCGCCTCAGCGACACGCGAAATGATTTCCCAATCCACATGATCCCTGCTCAATCGATTTGGCCATCCTTGAAACCTCAGCCCTGAAAACTCCGATACAATCTCGCGCGACAGATCTCGCGGGATCCCCTGCTCCCCACTGCGGTGGACGAAACACAGAAGTTCGGGATGCTCCGACTCGAACTCCGGCCACTGGGTTTGATCGAAACCCATCAATCGCCCAATCTCCTCGTCGGACACCGCATTCAGCCAGGTGACTTTCCAACCCAGCAGATTGGCTGAGAAGCTCAGAGCCGCCAAGGCATGTCCAACGTCGTGCTGGCAGTAGCGGAAAGCCCGCTCACCGTATTTCCATGCTTCCCGCCAAAAGATGCTGGTCAAGGCGACGAGGAATCCATCCGAGTGCAGATGCTGCTTGATTTGCGGCCACAGCGTCTCGGGCAATTCGGCCCTGGGTTCCAGAGCGTGCAGGTAGGAGTTGTAATGGAAGACGCCCGCAATGACTCCGGGCAGCGCCGGCAGAATCAGGTAGCCTTCGGTCGGATGCAGATTTCCGCTGGAAGGATTCATCCGCAACGCCCACGAGTTTCCAGGGATGGACTTCCAGGCCGAAAGCCCGAGCGATAACTCAAGAAAGGCGCCGATGGTTTCGCTGGTAAAATCCCGGGAGACGCTGCGGCTCCTTTCATACAAAGCCAGGTGTTCGCCCGCCGGGTCTTTTTGCAGCAACGGAAGCCTGACCGCTGTCACTCCTTCATAGCAGCGGAATGGATTGGGCTGATTGGCCCAGTCCATGAACCCGGCGGACCTCGCATACCGATGATAATGATGCTTGGTCTGCTCGTGATAAAGCAGCGTCTCGGAAACGGCGGAATCGATCTGCGTTTTCATTGATTCGGTTGAGGCGCATCGTGCAGAAGACACCAACGCTGCTGGCCGCAGTGACTACCCCACCTGATGTTGGCAGACTTGTTCCACCGTTCCAGTTCGTTGTCCTGGTTTGATTACGCTCCGCCTTCGCCGTTGCTCCCAATCGCCTCGACCGGGCATCCCTCCATCGCCTGGCGGCAGAGGTCTTCTTCCTCCGGCGTGGCGGGTTGCTTGAAAACGTAGGAAAATCCTCCGTCGTCGCTACGCGTAAAATTGACCGGCGCCGTCTCCCGGCACAGGTCGCAGTCGATGCACTGGTTATCGACGTAATATTTTCCTGCGCCGTTCTCCACGTATCTATTCGCAATGTCGGCCATAAACTTTCTTTCGTTTCTTGCACTCGGGCTCAGGTCATCTCAGCCGGCTCGGCTCCGAACACCCGACTTCCAAAAGCTCCGTCTATCGAAAAGAATAGCCGCGCAGTTGTGTTCGGCAAGCGCATTTCCAAAGTGTTTGGTTTCGAAATGAATCGTAAATGCGGCTGGCTTCAAAACAGGTTTGCCGCAAGCTCACGCGGATGACGAAACGCGGTGCCATCCGCAAGAAATCCGAGCCGGTTCCGAATCGGCAGGCGATTCTGCGTCTGCTCAAGCAGCAGGGGCCGCGCGATTCGGAATCGCTGGCCGCACAACTGGGCATTTCGGCGATGGGCGTCCGCCAACACCTCTACGCCCTGCGCACCAAAGGGCTGGTAACCTACCAGGAAGAGCCACGCCCAATCGGGCGGCCAGCCAAGATGTGGTGTCTGACGCCGGCCGCCGCGCCGCATTTTCCCGACGCCCATGCGGGCTTGACTGTGAATTTGCTGAACGCGGCCCAGCAGACCTTCGGCGAGGAGGGTGTCCAGCGCCTCGTGGCCCGATGCGCCAAAGGGCAGGTGGCCGGTTACCACGCACGCATCCCCGCACGCGCCCCTCTCCGAGCGCGCTTGGAGGCGCTGGTTTCGATCAGCAACGAGGAAGGCTTCATGGCCGAAGTGCAGCGCCAGCCTGACGGTTCGTTTCTGCTGATCGAGAACCACTGCCCGATCTCCGCAGCGGCCCACGTGTGCCCCAGGCTCTGCGACGCGGAAATGGATGTCTTCCGCGCCATTCTTGGCGAGGGTGTCACCATCGAGAGAGCGGAGCACATGATGGCCGGTGCCCGGCGGTGCGTTTACCGCATCCGGACCGCCGAGAATTGAGGGGAGCCGCCTGGACCACGTCTACACTCGGCTGAGTCGTGCGCGGCAGGGTTTGTTTGTGTTGTGATGCGGCGGCGAGGGCGGAGAGGGACTGAAGTCATCGACGTGGAGGTCCGTCCGGATGTCTCGCGTGAACTACCCTCGTGGATTTTTCCAAGGCGTTCGACCTTCTTGACCCTGCGGCGCTCCCCAGTCCTTGCCAATTGCCACACAGGAATTGTCGGGAGTCCGGCCCGGATGACGGCGGCCGGTTGCTCGAGCCCGGCCAACGGTACTGCGCGAATCGGTCGAACCGTTCGTCCCGGCTGCAAAGATCGTCCAAACTCCGGCCATCGGTTCTACACCAAAATCAAAGACGGCTGAACGCGTTTGGCGTACAAAGCCGGGCACGCGGTGGATCTGGAGCGCAACCCTCGTTGCGGCGGAGATCCAGGCGGCAGCATCCGAAGCTCCGTTCCGGAGCCGCCGTCGCCGGGTAACCGGACGGCGTGGTCGACGACGGAGTCTGTTGCGCCGCGAACGCGTGAATGGAACTTCGCCCGTGCCTGTGAGACGGGACGGGTTGTCGGAGTCAACGGGGTGGGAGAATAAAGCAATGAAGACCACTGCGACCGATCCGCAACTGGGCGAGGAGGGTTACCAGCTGGCCATTTCAGGAAAAGGCGTGGTCCTCGCGGCCAACCGGTCGGCCGGGTTGTTCAGCTGACCCTCTTCCGACGTGCCATCGACGCCCATGACTGAATCCGCGATTCCTCCATTTCTCTCCCGGTGCCTGCCCGTCACGCGCTGGGCGGTGGCGGCGCTGGTCCTCGTTCTGGGCGACCTGAGGACCGCCGCGGCACCGGAGCCTCTCACGGGGCCCGACCTGGTTCTGTGGCTCGACGCCCAGGATTGCAGGGGCGACGGACCTGACTCACCCGCCAAGCGATCACCCTCGGTTCTTTGAAAGGAAACCCATCGATGAGAGCCACACGAACATTTGTATTCCTCACCGTGATCCTGGGTCTGGGCCAGGCGCGGGCCGGCGAAACAGACATGACGCAGCTCGAAAAGCAGTTCCGCGAGCTCCCGCTCGCGGCGCGCGAGCTGACCGGTCCGCTGTTCTGGCTGCACGGAGACGAGAGTCAGGAACGGTTGGAGTTGGACGTCGACAAGGTGGCCGAGGGCGGCAATGGATCCTTCACCGCCGAGTCGCGTCCGCACAACGACTGGCTCGGACCGAACTGGTACCGCGACCTGGACATCTGCCTGCAGGCAGCCAGGAAACACGGGCTGAAGCTGTGGATCTTCGACGAGCAGTGGTGGCCCAGCCAGGGCGTCGGCGGCAAGGTGCCTGAGCGCTACGCCGCCAAGCAACTGGCGGCGGCGGCGGTCGGGGTGGAAGGGCCCCGCACCCTCGAGGCCGAAGGCTACGCGGGGGAACGCTACATCGCGGCCGTGGCGGGGCGCGTGGCCGCGGACGGCGGCGTGGAGGGCGGCAGCCTGGTGGACCTCGCGCCGTTCATTCACGAAGGCAGGCTCGCGTGGCCGGTGCCGGCCGGCCGCTGGCAGATCATGAAGTTCACGCACAAGCAGGCGCCCGGCCTGGGCCAGGGCGGCGGCCAGCAGCTGAGCGTGGACGGCATGAGCCGGGACTGTGTGGACTGGTTCCTGCAGACCGTCTACCAGCCGCACTACGACCGCTTCAAAGCCGACTTCGGCAAGACCATCGTCGGCTTCTTTTACGACGAGCCGGAGACCCGCGGCGATTGGGGCACCGAGCTGAACGTCGTGCTCGCCGAGAAGGGTGTGGATTGGAAAAAAGCCTACGTGGCCTATACGTCCCGCCTCTCCGGCGAGGAGCAGGCAGCTGCCCGTTTCCAGTATCTCGACACGCGGGCCGAGACGTGGGGCCGCATCATGTACGGGCGGACAACCCGGTGGTGCGAGGAGCGCGGCGTGAAGTCCATCGGCCACTTCATGGAGCACGGGAACATGTACCTGCTCCAGGACTTCTGCGCCGGCGACCTGATGCATGTGCAGAAGTACAGCAGCATGGGCGGCATCGACGCGGTGTTCACGCAGTTCAAGCCCGGCCAGCGCGAAGCCTTCACCCCACCCTGTTGGCAGACGCCCAAGCTCGGCAGCTCCATCACGCACGCCTACGGCAAGGCCGGCGACGTGACGATGTGCGAAATCTTCGGCGCCCGCGGGCAGGACGTCACCTATCCGGAGATGAAATGGTGGACCGATGCCATGCAGGTGGCCGGCGTGAATTTCCTCATCCCCCACTCCTTCAACCCGCGCGCGCCGTTCGACACCGACTGCCCGCCCTACTTCTACAACGGCGGCTTCGAGCCGCGCTGGCCGCTGTACCGTGTGTTCGCCGACTACACGAGCCGGCTCAGCCTGATGCTCACCGGCGGGCGGCACGTCGCGCCCGTCGCGTTGGTGACACCGGGCCAGAGCGCGCATGTCGGCAAACACATCACGTCCGAGCAGGTGAGCGAAAGCCTTCAGGACGCGCTCTACGACTGCGACTGGATTCCCTACGAGGTCTTCGAGAACGAGATGAAGCTGGTGGGCAAGGAAGTGAAGCTCCGGGACGAAGCCTACCGGGTGCTCTTCCTCCCCGCGGTGGAGGTCATCCCCCACGCCACGCTGGCCAAGGCGAAGGAGTTCTTCGATCAGGGCGGTGTGGTGGTGACCCATGGTTTTCTGCCGGAGAAACCCGCCACGCTGGGCAAGACCTCCGCCGACATCGCCTCGCTCCGAGACGACCTCTGGGGCGCAGCGCAGCCCGGACTCTCCGTCTGCAAGCGGAGCGCCGCCGGCGGACGTTCCTACCTCCTGCCGGACCGGCCGTCGCCCGAGCAACTGCAGCAGGTCCTGGCCAATGACGGAGGAATTCGTCCCACGCTTGAAGTCGTCGCTGGCAAGACCGACCACTGGCTGCACGTCCTCCATCGGGTCAAGGAGGGCCGCGACGTGTTCTTCATCGCAAACCAGAACCATCTGGGCGACCCGCGCCCCTTTCGTTTCCGCATCAACGCGGCCGGCGTGCCGGAATGCTGGGATGCCATGCGCAACGAGATCTCCGCCATCCCGTGCCGGCGCATCGATGCGCGCACGGTCGAGATCGACCTGACCTTGGAACCGTTGGAGAGCGTGCTGCTGGTGTTCCAGGATCAGGACCGC
The DNA here is from genome assembly GCA_903844265.1 of uncultured Verrucomicrobiota bacterium. Lineage (GTDB taxonomy): Bacteria > Verrucomicrobiota > Verrucomicrobiia > Limisphaerales > CAIMTB01 > CAIMTB01. The sequence continues at coordinate 5,369 of CAIMTB010000057.1, read as the reverse complement.
CACCTCCCCACCCGCATCGGCAGCGGGATGAAGCCGGCGCGCGAGATTGCATTGCGCACCACGCGGCCGGCCGCCGCCCAGGCCGACGCCGGTCGGGTGGTGGTTGCCAAGGCCACCTATGGGGTGCCGGGCGATGCGCAGCGCAGCCGCGACGTGCGTGAGCAACTGCAGAAGTTCGTCGACGCGGGCCAGAGCCGCCTCCAAGTCGCAGAACTGGCGCGAGATGACGACCCGGCCTTTGGCATCGTCAAGACCCTGGAGGCCGAGTGCAGCGTCGGCGACCAGCGCTTCACCGTGAAGGGCCAGGACCCGCAGATCGTATCCCTCAGCGCCAATCCATCCGCGTTGGACCAGGAGCTGATCCGCAAGGCGGCCGGCAGGCCTTTCACCGCGAGCCCGGCGATGGCGAATCCATTCGAAGGCGCTTGCGCGATCCCCGCCGATATCGACCTCGCCACGGCGCGCGTCTTCCTGGAAGCCGAGGGACTGACGCCGGAGGCCGCCGCCCGCGTGACGATCAACGGGCAGTCGGCTGGCGGCTTCATCGGCAAGCCGCTGCGCCTGGACGTCACGCGCCAACTGCGGCCGGGCGGGAATACCGTCCGCCTCGAACCCTTTGCGCCGGCCTCGGTCAAACTGTCGGTCTACTGACACTGTCCTATGCGATCTGGATTGCCACCGCTTCTGAACCGGGTCCTGGCGGTCATCGCCATTCAGCTGGCGGCCGGGGCGGCCGCGCCGCTGCAGGACAAGACGCTCGTCGCCTGGGTGACGCCAGCCAACGTGAGCCAGCGCGGCGGCAGCGCGCTGACGCTGATCGATCCGGCCGAGCATTTCGATGCCATCGTCCTCGGCGAGGTGGCCGAGGGCCGATGGATGGCGGGTAGCGATTTCTTCCGGCGAACCCACCAGGAACAGGCGAACTGGCCGGCGGAGAGCGCTGATCCCAAGGCGCTGGTGCAGATCGCGGTCTCCTACCGAGGTAATCAGGTCACCCTCTTCCGGAACGGCAAGGAGTACGCCGCCTACGCCGTGGGCCAGGCCCAGCCCTTCGGCGATGACGCGATGGTCTTGCTCGGACTTCGCTACCTCGGGGAGATGGGCGAGATCGGCTACTTCGCCGGGGCGATCGAGGAGGCCCGCATTTACGACACTGCGCTCGGCGCTGATCAGCTCGCCGCGCTGGCCCCCAACCGGGTTTCCGACCCGAAACCACTGGCTTGCTGGACCTTTGAGGAAGGCAGGGCGGACGACGTGATGAAGCGGTTTCCCGCCACCCGGCTCGAAGGTAACGCGCACATCGCGGACGGACGGCTGGTCCTGGATGGGCACAGCTACCTGTGGGCCGCCAAGGACGCGAAGGCTTTCCAGTCCGCGCCCGTCGACGAGCCAGCCTTCGATCGCAGCGTCCAGACCCTGTTCTACAAGGCGCGCTCCCCGCGGACGGGTAACATGTGGGACACATGGCTCTATCTGCACGAGGGGAACTACTACCTCTACTCCCTGGCCATGGGCCGCGGGCAATGGGACAACATCTCCCTCGCCCGCTCGCCCGACGGCGTGCATTGGAAAGAGGAAGGCCGCATCTTATCGAAAGGCCGGGGGGTGACCTGGATGGGCACAGGCTCCACCTGGAAGTCACCCCGCTTCGAGAAGGACGGTAAGTTCTTCATGAACTTCTCCGAGTGGAAAGGGCCGCGGCAGACCATCTTCTTCGCCGAGTCGACGAACCTCGTTCATTGGACACGCCTCGGCAGCGAGTACGAATTCGTCCAGGACGAAAGGTGGTATCAGAGAGACGGTCGCTGGGACTGCATCTGGACTCTCGCGCGCCCCGGCGGCGGACTCTACGGCTACTGGACCGCTTCGCCGAAGGCCGAAACGGGAGGGCGATTCGGATTCGGCGAAACACTGGACGGCATCACCTGGAAAGCGTTGCCGCCGCCCAGGGTTTCCGGCGTGGGCGAAGGCGAGGTCGGCGCGATCGAGCGGATCGGGGCCAAGTACTACATGCTGTTCGGGACCGGCGGTTCCATGGCGACCCTCGTGGCCGAGCGACCCGACGGACCGTTCGCCGCCGCGAAGAAGAACCTTCGCATTCTCGCCGGGCACACCTACTTCGCCCGCTTCTTCCCGACACCGGAAGGACTGCTGGCGAACCACCATTCCATCGCACGGAACGGGCAGGTTTCCTTCGGCACACTCAAGGCGGCGCAGCTCGATGACGAAGGTACGCTGCGGCTCCATTGGTGGGTGGGGAACGAGAAGATGAAGAGCGAAGCCGTCGAGGTGAAGCCGCCCCTGTCTCACTCGGGCGGGACGCAGAAAGTGGCCACGCTCGGATCGGACTTCGATTTGCGCACCGGCTTGATCCTCGAAGGCACGCTGAAGCTGCCCGCGGTCGGGACGGCCACGCCCGTCGGTCTGTTCCTGACGCAAGGCAAGGACTCCGGGACGGCCATTCTCGTCCATGCCGGGGGCGTCACCGAGTTCGGCCCGATGCGCCCGGATGGCACCGGATTCAAGGCGGACCACCGGGTGGATCGGGAGTGGAAGTTCGGCGAGACCGCCCGGTTCCGACTTCTGCTGAAAGGCAGCCTGCTCGAGTTCTATTTGGACGACCTCCTGATGCAATGCTACAGCCTCCCACAGGAGGCCACCGGCCAGCTCGGCCTCCTGCCGGGCGGCGATCCCGACGCCCTCACCGCCCTGAAGGCTTGGCGCCCCGAGAAGCCCCAGCCGGAGCCGGCCGCGAAGATCCCCGCGCCGACGGGCTCCGCGGTGCCGAAACCATGGACGTCTCCGCCCGCTGATTCGCCGCTCCGCCTGGTCGCCAAAATGGAATAGGCACGGCAAACACCATGCACCTCAAAACACCACGGGGACTGCCAGCGGGACGACGGCAGGATCATGATGCTGGAAACGATTCCGGAGGCCCGCGACGGAGTGCGCTGTTGCCCGGGTGGGCTCCCCACTTAGCCGGAACGATTCGGATCTGGAACAGAAGGAATCCGATTCGAACCCTCATTGCAGTCCTCGTTCTGGTGGGCGCCAGCTCGACGTTTGGAAAGGAATACCACGTCTCGGTTCTGGGTGACGACGCCTTCGAAGGCTCCCGGAGACTGCCTCTCCACACGATTTCCGCCGCGGCCCGAGTGGCGCAACCCGGCGATGTGATCACGGTTCATGCAGGCGTTTATCGCGAACGTGTCAACCCGCCTCGCGGTGGGGAGTCCAATCGCAAACGCATCGTCTATCAAGCCGCCCCGGGTGAAAAGGTTGTCATCACCGGGTCGGAATTCATCAGGGGATGGGAGAAGCTCCAGAACGACACCTGGAAAGTCACGATCCCGAATTCCTTCTTCGGGGACTTCAACCCTTACAGTGATGTCATTCACGGTGACCGGTTCGCGCCAAATGGCCGTATCCATCATACGGGTGCGGTCTATCTCAATGGCGTGGCGCTGGCCGAGGCAGCGAGTCACCTGAATGAAGTGCTCAAGCCGGCCAGCCAACGGGCGCTTTGGTTCGGGCGGGTGGACGGCGCCGAGGACGGCGACTATCTCCTGAACCTCGCGGCGATCACCGTGGGACGGCAGCGGATCGGGGCCGAGAAGTTCACCGACAGACGCGGTGAGTTGCATGCCGCCACCGACGCTGCGGTGGGCCAGTGCGTCGGCTGGATTCGTGTCGGCAGTTGGCTGAGATACGACCACGTTGACTTTGGCGACGGCTCGGAAGAGCTCGGGTTACTGGCCGCGTCGGTGACCGGCGGCGGTGACATCGAGATAAGGCTGGACCAGCCGGACGGCGAGCTGTTGGGCACGTGCAGCGTCACGGATACCGGTGACTGGCATCACTGGGCCACGTTCAAGGCCAGGATCCGGCCGACGCGCGGCAAGCAGAGCATTTGGCTGGTGTTCCATGCACGCAAGGCGGCCACCGACAACACGACGATCTGGGCGCAATTCCCGGGGGTGAACCCCAACGAGCAACCCGTGGAAATCAACGTGCGACAGACCGTATTCACGCCGTCGCAGGTCGGCGTGAATTACCTGACCCTGCGGGGCTTCACACTGCGGCATGCCGCGACCCCATGGGCGCCGCCGACGGCCGGCCAGGTCGGGTTGGTCACCGCTTACTGGTGCAAAGGCTGGATCATCGAGAACAACGAGATCAGCCACTCCCGATGTTCGGGGGTGGCCCTCGGCAAATACAGCGACGCCTGGGACAACCGGGCCGAGTCGGCGGAGGGTTACACGGGCACACTCACTCGCGCTCTGACGAACGGCTGGAACAAGGCAACGGTCGGTGGCCACCTCGTCCGCAACAACCGGATCTCCCACTGCGAACAAGCCGGCATCGTGGGCAGTTTGGGATGCACCTTCAGCAGGATCACGGGAAACGAGATCCGCGACATCCACGAGATGGGGCAGTTCGGCGGCGCCGAGATGGCGGGCATCAGGTTTCACGGGGCCATCGACGTCGAGATCAGCCACAACCACATCTACCGCGCGCCGCTGGGTATTGGGCTGGACCGGATGGCGCAGGGCCCGCAGGTCCTGGGCAACCTGCTCCACGATAACGGGCAGGACCTGGTCCTGGAGGTGGATCACGGACCGGTTCTCGTGGCCAATAACCTGTTCCTGTCCCGCAAAACCCAGGACACATCGTCGCAGGGCAGTGCTTATGCCCACAATTTGATGGCGGGGGCATTGTCCATGCACCCCTTCGACGAGCGCTTGACGCCGTTTCACCAGGCGCATGCCACCGAGCTGGCCGGGATGCACAACAGTCCCAGTGGTGACGTTCGCTTCTACAACAACCTGTTCGTCCAACCCGGCGATACGACCCCTTACGACACCGCGATGCTGCCCGTCGGGATGGCGGGCAATGTCTATCTGAAGGGCGCCAAGCCCTCCCGCCACGAGGTCGCGCCGCTGCTCAAGCCGGACTTCGACCCACAAATCGCGCTGGCGGAAAGGCCGGACGGTTGGTATCTGGAAATGGCGGTCGACTGTGTGTGGGCCGCCGAACAGAAGCGCCGGCTCGTCACTACCGCTTGGTTGGGCCAGGCCAGCATTCCCCGACAGCCTTTCGAAAACGTGGACGGCTCGCCCGTCCGCATCCACACCGACTATTTCGGCAGGAAGCGAAGGTCCGGGAATCCATTCCCGGGCCCGATCGAATTCTCCCAAAGCGGAAAGCAGACGCTGAAAGTCTGGCCGAATCAGCCCAAGTTCGCCAGCCGGTGGGAGGGTTATCATTGATCTGAGGGCGCTCACTCGGCATGCGGACGGCGGGAGGTTCGACTGCGCGGGACTGGCGAACTTGGGTTAGCGCTCGACGCTCAACCTCTGGCCTTCGTG
>CAIMTB010000056.1 GCA_903844265.1 uncultured Verrucomicrobiota bacterium | reverse complement strand
TCGGAGTCCATGTCGGACGCGCGCAAGATTCCAAACCCTGACGTTCAATTGGCCGACGTCACGATGCGGATACGGAACGCCTGGATGGATCGTGAAATCGCCCGGCTTTCGTTGCAGGCGGCGATTCCCGAGCTGGGGGAGGACGAGCGGACCGGGATGCTGCGGGCGTTGCAGGACCTTCGTCTGCGCAAGCGCGCCCCGTTGGAGGCCCGGCTACCTGCCGGTACCTGATGCAGAATGGCGGAAGGGGAGGGATTTGAACCCCGTGGCGCCGTAGTCGGCTTACGAGAAGCTGATCCGGGGCGACTTGCGCCCCCGTTCCTCGCGCGCCTCAGCACAACCGCGGTCACCGGTTAGGATCAAAAATCCGTAGCCGTCCGACCTCAACAACCCAAAGCCGCCCGTCGAGCCGTTCCCGGGCCAGGCAGTCCGGGAGTTGCGCGAACAGTCGGCGAAGGATCGAAAGCAGCGGCTTGCCTGGGCGCAGGAGGATGATCCCGGAGGTCCCTTGCGTCGGGTAGGTGATGGGGTCGTTGAAGTCGAGATCCAGCGTAATCAAAGCCCGGCCTTCCCGACGGCAGGCCTCGAACACCGACCCGTCCGGGTGCCCGCCCATCCGTTGGAGCAACACCGAGGAAACATCATGCCCATCCCGCGCCAACGGCAGGGCGAGCCCCGCGCCCAAGTTCTCGTCCAGTTTGAACTTCATGGGGTGACCGGCGCCAGATCCACCACGCGCTCCCGTGTCGCCTCCGCCGCAAACGCCAGGACGGCCCGAATATCCTCACCGCGGAGCTGCGGGTACTCCTTCAGGAGTTCAGCCTCGGACACACCCTCGGCGAGGTTGTCGAGAATCAGCGATACCCAAATCCGGGTGCCCTTGATGCACGGCTTCCCAAAGCACACCCCCGGGTCCACGGAGATTCTCGCTGACATTTCGGAATGCGTCATGGTTTTCGAGCTCGGAGCCCATCCCCGAGACAGGGCGTATACTGACGCAGATCCCGGGCGGGAAGCAATCCGGGCCACACGATCCCCCGAAGGGGACGGGGCCTCGGACACAGCCTGCAGCCTGAACTGGGAGACCGGCAGAACTCGGCCGTCCACACCGCTCTTGGCTCTGATGAAAAGGGTGCTCATTACCGCAGCCGAGGGATTTGAACCCCTTGATGATTCAGCAGACCCGTGATGGGGGGGTCAGTGGGTCAGGGCAGGACCTCGGGAGGCAGGATAGACCTCACGTACGCGACCAATTCAGTCGCCGAGGCCAGAGCGTCCCCGAACTCCTCCCGGCCCGGTTCCAGTACCCCCGCTTCCCCCGGATACCGGTAGGCCGTCGCGTATGGCGTCAGCAGGGACGCGACGTTGATCCAGTTTGCGAAGCCGGCTTCGCGGGTCGCCGCCAGCCCCACCAACCGCTCGACGTCATGAGTGCGTTCGAGCCGGTGATCGTGGAATGCGAGGAAGCCCTTGACCGCCTTCTCGGCCGCCTGCTGACAGTGGTAAATCGCGGCATCCAGATGGCCATCCGGCAGATTGGAAATCTGGCGGGCAGTCTCCAGGTCGTTGCGGGCCTTGAGCAGCCAAACCCGGACCAACTCGCGCTTGGCGTCATCCATAAAGCAATCGCCCGCGCTCGAGGATCTCGGCGACCAAGGAAGATCGCACGTTCCGGAAGCGCTCGACCTCAGCCCGGGTCTTGACGATCACGTCCTTGGCGACCTCCAGTCCCTGGAGGCACCGATGCGCCCGCTGGGCCCGATGCGTCGGGGCCTCCTCGCTGTCCCTCACGACGACCATCAAGTCCAAATCGCTGCCCTCGTCCGGTTCGCCCCAAGCGTGGGATCCGAAGAGCCATACCTGCTCGGGATTGAACTCGACCGTCAGCCGCCGTGTCGCCTCGGTCAGAAGCTCGGGACGGATGGAAACGGCTGTGCCCATGGAGCGCAGCGTATTCCCTCACGAGGCTGCCGGCAACCTCATGGAACGTACTTCATGGAACGTCCCATGCACCGCGCGGGGACCGGCTCCTCCACCCGGTCAGCCGTGGCGATCTGGATCAGTCGGCCGAATTCGATGGATCGGTCCTACGAGGCAATGGCGACCCCCTCTCGGAAAACCGTCGCGAAGAACGGGTCCCTCCCGGCCTGCTTCTCGGCCAGCCGACTTGGAGTGATCGGCCCAAACGAGCCGCCCGCGGTCCAGGCGGAACCCGGTCGGGAACCGCGGCGCTGATTCGGCGTTGGGGTCCACCGGTTCCACGTCCGACCGCTGGGTGGCCTGATCAAGTGGCCCCCGGAGTTTGTTCCCTCGCCCCGGCTCGTGCTACAGATCCACCAACATGACGACAGTACCCGCCGTTCCCGGGCGTCGAAAACTGGGTCGCAACGACCCGTGTCCCAGCGGGTCCGGGATGAAGATCAAGAAGTGCCTCCAGGCCCACCCGATGTTGGGCCTGGATTCACCGATGGGCGCGGTGTGGTGGGTCTGCGATCGGTGGCAGGCGACTCCACCGTCCGAGCTTGAGTTGCTTGCCACGCTGCCCAAGGTCGGCCGTCCCTCGATCGTGAAGTTGGAGGGCGTCGAAACAAGGCCTGGAAGAAGTACATGGATCTCCGGGAGCCTACCCGCGAGCAGATGGATGTCCTCGTCGAAGCCCTGATGCCCTTGCCCACCGATCAGGTCGAGTGGTCCGATGTCTTGCGTGAATTGGATCGTCGGGGACATCCCGATGTGGTTGGGGTTTATCGGCGGCTGATGAGGGAAGTGAAGCCCATCGGTTCGGGTTCGCATTCTTGCACCTGGCCGCATGCGAGATCTTTCTTCGCAGGGACCAGAGCGGACTGCTCCCGGAGGTCGCGGCCGGTTTCGCGCAGCTGGACGCGAGCACCTACGATGTCGATGCACTGTTCCGGTTGTTGGACCAACTTATGTTCCATGGCCTGGGTCGGGTGGCGCTCGAATTGGGCGAACGGTTCCTCCCGATCGTCATGGTGGACGGGGATCTGATCGGGAGCGCTAAGAGCGATCTGGCGTGGAGGATCTTCGAACTCAGATTGGGTGAACGGATCGTCGTCCCCGATCCGGGAACGGAATCTCAGTCGGATCTGGCCGATGCCCTGCGAGAGCGGTTGTCGGATTTGGTGAGCGTCGAGGCTTCTCGCTCTGCGGCGGCAACTCTCGCCGCGAAGGACGCCGAGCCCGTGTGGTCGCGGGAAGCCTTCGCCGCGTGGGCCACCGGTGATGCGGGCGAAGAGGAGCATCGTGACGCCGCACTCACGTTCCTCGGCACCAAGATTCGGTTCGTTAACGAGGCTTTCCACATCGATCACCACAGCCCGCCACTGACGTGGCTCGGCCTGGACGGGGTCTGGCGGATGCTCACCACCGAGGATGACCGCCGTCGGGTGCCGTCTTCAAACGTCCTCGATTACCTGGTGACGTCAGGCTTGGAGCGACGGATCGCCCGCGCCTGCGCAGACATTATCGGGACCGACGTGACGCGAGCCATCGCGATGATTCGGACACTGGGCGCATTGGTCCGGTTCACTGCGCGGCGCGGCCTGATCCCGGCGGGCCAAGCCGACGCTGTCCACAAGTCGCTGGGCCGATTGCTCGTCAAAGCGGGGGGGCTAACTTGCCTTGCTGGCCTCGGCTTGATCTCACTTTTCCTGGCTGATCGGCTGTGTAACACGGACCCAGGATTGTAAGTCAGGAAGCCGGTTGGGCCTCGGTCTTTACTCCGGTAACCATGGATGTCTCCCGGGCAATCAGTCGTCTCAAGAGTGCGTACGTTCCAGTGTGCCTTCGAATGGAGTAGAGATCGCGGGGTGCAAGCAAGGCAAATAGTAAGGAACCAACCGCAACCGAGCGACAGCCGTGCAGACAAGATGTGGGTCGTCCGATTCTCGAGATCGTGGGCAACGCCTGGCATCACAACCGAAAGACAGTCCAAAGATACGCCGATGGGTCCGGCGCCCAACCGATCCTATCATCCCTACAACTCAAGACTACGGAGCGTGCTGTATGTTAAAGTTGGGCGCGTACTCATGCGACGACTGACTTAGTCATGCTTTGGGGGAAATGCTATCATGCCCAATTCGTGGGCTCATGAGACATGAAACTCACAACCTGATGAGTCGTTGCGTATGCGGCAGTGATGCTCGGACGATTCCGCGATGGCATGCGCCGGGTTCCCCTCTTGGGACGGGGTGGACTGAAGCCGAGCTCGGAGAACGGAGGCGCGGGGCGGGCCTCGGGCTGACAGTACACCCGAGCCGCGGGCGGATGCCCATCTCGCGAATCCCGAGAACTGGAGGCCGACCGGAGCGGCGATCGGCGGGTTGCGGAACCCGCGCCGCTGCTGGGTTCGAGGAGTTTGGCGGAAGGGGAGGGATTTGAACCCCCGGTAGCCTTGCGACTACGTCTGATTTCGAGTCAGGTGCCTTAAACCACTCAGCCACCCTTCCCGCCGTTGAGCCCGTGTTTCTGGCCCGAATTCGGGTGGGCGGCAAGCTCATTTGGCGGAGTCTGAAGACCAAGACCATCACGGTCGCGAAACTGAAGCTGGCAGATCTGGAGTCGGAGGAGCGCTCTCGTCTCGAGGTTGTACAGGTGGGGGACGAGGCGAAAACGACCTTCCGCACGATGCTTGTGCAGGAAATTCGGCGGGCTCCCTCTGGTCCCGGGCTCGCCAGCGACGAACTCGTGGAATTCCTGGCCTTCGGTGGCTTTCGCAAGAGCGGGGCTGCCGCCGTCAGGTGGAGCGACGTTGATCTGCCTCGAGGCGAGATCACGGTTCGTGGTGATGCGGAGACGGTGCGCCTCCAGTCGCCGAGATCATGTGCCGGGACGAGGAAGATCCTGCCACTCAGGCCGCCAGGAACCTCGACTGGCAGCAATTCACCGCCGCCAGGATCCCAGGGATCAGGCAGTGCTCGAATGCATCGCCGAAGGTCGCACCGCCAAGGAATCCAGCGCTGCCCTGAAGTTGAGCATCACCACGGTACGGATGCGCTTGAACCGTCTGCGCCGGGCAATGCCGGAGTTCATCGGCGAGGGACCCGTCCTGGTTTCCAGTCGCAAACCGCAGTGGTTCCATGACTTGCGTGCGGTGGAGTAGTTCGCCTGCAGACTGGATCCGGGACCCGCCCTTGCGAGATGCCCGGGCCGAGCATCTGCCGCGCGTGATGGAGTCGGGGATTGTCTCGACCAACGTCTGCCTCCGCCGCACCCGCAATTTCGCAGTCGACCCGGGCTGGCTCCCCTGGCCCCTGATCCTCCCCCAAACTCCTCTGGGTTGCCAGATGGGCCTGTCACAACGGGGTATTCACCCGCCCCGCGACGGAATAGGGTGGAGCGGGAGTGATCCCGGGGCGTCAGCCAACAATCATTGGTGTATTTCTGCGGGGCAAAGCGAAACCAGCAACGCATCACCTGTGCCACACACTTGGGCCCTCCCCGAAGCTGAGGGTCGCTCGGCCCTCGCAGGGAGGCTTCAACGACGGCAGCTGGCGCACTTCGGCTTGTGATAGAGCTCGATCAGGGTGTTCCCTTTTACGAGGCCCATGTCAGTGTTTACTTCCCTGGACATCCGTGACCTGGCCACCAGGGCCTGTCCCGGTGGCTGTTGTTCCCAGGCATCCGGGCGAAAGACGAACAGTGATTCACTGTTCCCAAAGTAGGGTCTCGCGGGGGAATCGTAGGGAATCCACTCTTGCTGGTGCAGGACCTGGAACTGCCACGGCCATGCCTGCTGGTTCAGTTGCAGCCGTGTCCGCTGGCCCTTCTCGCAGAACCACACCACGGTCGGGCTCAGGTAATCGAAGCAGGCTGTGACTTCAAGCCGGTCGACCTCGTCCCAGAAAGGCGGCTCGACCGGGCACCCATCAGGCGGCAAGTCCGGCGGGGGCTTGGTGGTCCAGTGCAGCTTGAGATAAGTCAGTCCGAACCAGCCCTTCCGCGGTTCGGTCTGGTAGGAGATGAGGGATTTCGGCGGGGACGAGATCCGGTAACCCGTGTTGATCAGGTCATAGGTCGCGTTGGTTCCCTCCGGGTTCAGAATGCCGAGCGGGACCATCAGCGAACGATTGCCGCTACGCGGCCAGCTTTCCATGGACACCGTCGCACGCTCGGCGCCGTCCGGGGAACGCCACTCCGTGTTCGATACAAAGTGCACCTCGAAGCGGAAACATTCCTGGATCTTCCTCACCCAGTGTTCGAAGGAACTGAACCGGTCACCACCCATGGTTTGGAGGTCACGGTATAACTCAAGGACCTTCGCCGGGGCGATGTAATCATGCTTCTCCACGCAACGCTCGTAGGCTTTCTTCATCGCGCTCTCCGTGCCGAGGACCAAAGCCCGGTACGCCAGGCGTGCCTGCGGATCGTCCCCGTTCCAGTCCAGCACGTTGGTCGCCGTTCCTGTGAGTGTTTCCCTGGCCTTCAGCCAGGACAGAAAATCCCTCCATGCCGGCCTGAGCCTGTTTTCGTCGGTCTTCGCCAGCACGGCGTTGGGCAGCACCGACTGGTTGAACCAGCCGTCGAAGATCACCTCGGCCTGCGCCCCGAACTCCGGGCTCGCCATGTCCAGCTTCTGGCAGAGGAGCACCGCCAGCCCTTGCCGGGCCTGATCCGCGGGATTGCACGGCGTCTGGGTCGGCTCGCAAGTGCCCGCGTCGGTCCCGAAGCCGTAGCCGCTGAAATGCAGGACGTCGCAGGTGACCGCGTTGGTGACCGCGAGATAGGGATAACCATGATAACCTTCGCCGCGCTGGTAATAGGAAAAGCAACGGAGCCCGTCCGGCACGGGTCCCGTAAACTGGACCGTCAGTCGCGCGGGTCTGGCCAGCCAGGCTCCCTCCGGCTCCAGATGAACCCCGCCCAGCAGGCCGCCGGACATCGGCAATCCCGAGGCCGAGGCAAGCAGCGTCATCCGGATGGGAACCGCTGCGCGGATGGAGTTGCTCGGAATCTCGAGGGTATAAGTCTGCCCGGCCTGGTTGGTAAGTCGGAGCGTTCCGCCGAGCAGTGGGTAATCGAGCGAGGCCACCGCATTCGACGCCAGCTCGACATGGACCTTGGCCGGGTTGCCCGGTGCGACCGGCGCCCCGAGTCGCGCCCGGTAAGAACGCCCGGCTCCCTGGCCAGCTGCCACGGTGAACAGGATTCGCCCATTGGACGGGGCATTGGTGACGAATAGCGGCGTCCAATGACTCAAGTCCCGGGACTCCTCCAGGGTGTATGCGGCGTTGGTTTCGACCAACGCTTCAAAGCGAAATGTATCTCCCATGCTCACGGCATTGGTCAGCAACAACGGCGTCGCCGGCACGAGCGGAGGTACGGTCAGGGTCAGCACCGCGTGGGCCGACTGCCCCGCGGCATCGGTAACCAGACAGTCCAGCGAATGACTCCCAGGCGTTGCCGGCGTCCCGGAAATAAGTCCGGTGCCGCCTTGCAACAGCAGTCCGGCCGGCAAGGTCGACGGATCGGCCAACGACCAGCGATAGGGCGGGACGCCCCCCTCGGCTTCCAGCTCGGCAAGGTAATGACTTTCGCCTATGGCGTCCTCCAAAGCCGTGGTCGCTACTGATAGCTGCGACGGCGCCCCCGTGACCTCCATCGTCACGGATCTGGCCGCAAGCCGTGACTGTTGGTCGCGGGCTTGCACGAGGAACGAATAGCTTCCCGAGGTGATTGCGTACCCATGGATCACCCCCATCGCCCCGTCGAGTTCCAGACCCTTCGGGAGCGTTCCCTCCAGTAGTTCCCAGCGGGCCGGCAGTTCTCCGTTGGCCGTGGTCAGGAAGCATTCGTAATCCTCCCCGACCACCGCCGGGGTGAGGTTGGTTACAGTGATGGAGAATTGTGGCGGCTCGTCGGACCTGACGTTCAAGGGGAAGCGCGTCTCGCTAAAAGTTCCGGAGTAAATCACCGCCCCGGGAATGGTGTTGGTGTCGAGCAACTCCACCCGCAGGCAACGGAGCACACCGGTCAATGCCACGCCCGACGGCAAAGTCAGGGAAGGAATCTGGATCCGGTCATTGGTTCCGGCCAACAAGCCACTTTCCGCCGGGCCCGGCGTCTCGAACCATGTCCTGCCCGCGGCGTCCCGGACGGCGAGCACGAGGCCATCTCCCGGCTCCGGGCCAGACAGAGCGTCCCAGGTGAGGGTGAAGTCCGCAGTGCCGTCAATCACCTGCGCCGCTTCGAGATTGGCAATGCGAGGCGACGGAGGGTACCCCGCGGCGGTCAGTGGAACGCTTGCCGCAAGTGCTGTGCCGTCGACGGCCTGGACCGCCAAATCGTAACGGCCCCATGGCGCGAAGGTGTCGAGGGCTGGAGCGGTGGCGGTTGGCCGGCTTACGGAATAGGTCCGATGATCCCCCTGATCCAGCAGGGTTACAGGGTTGGAGTCCGGTCCGCTTACCATCGCCGAGCTCACGACCCCAACGGTTTCGACCGTCACACCGGCGACGAACTCATAACCCAGGGCGGCGGGGGGCAGACCGGCCAGGTCGTTGGTCTGTTGGAAGACCCGTCCTTTGAGAACCCAAGCCCGACCGAGATCAATCCGCGGCATGTCTTCGCTGGTTCCGACATAAAGCGTGGTGATAGACTCCCACCCTGCCAACGCCGTGACTCCAGGATAACTCGTCATGTTGGCCTGGGTGACCTTCAGGAAACCAAGCCTGATCACATAGGAGGATGCCGGCTCCAGTGTGTGCGCCGGAATGGTAAAGGTGCTATCCGATCCGCTCAGGGCATCGGGCTGGCCGGGAGCAGGTGTGCGAAGGACCAGGTTGCCGAACAGGTCCTCGACTCGAAGCCCGATGAAATCCTGGCCCGTTCCGCCGGACCAGTGATCCCACTGCAGGGGGAATGGGCGTGTCGCGGGAATCGCCTGGGCCTCGTCGGCGTTGGTGATGTGCGGCATCTCGGGGAATGCGGCAGGTCCCAGGTCGAGCGCCAGTTGGCGGGAACCGTCGTGGGCTGTCTCGAGCATGAACCGGTATGTTCCTGGTGGCTGGGCCGCGAGGAGTTCGCTGGTCGTGGCGAAACCGGCCCGCAGGACCGCGCTCACCGGGTCGACCGTCAGTGCGGACGTCCCGCGTGCGTTCGATACGGAACCGGAAGCGATCGTGTTCGTCGCGGCGCTGCGGGCTTCCGCCCTGAACACATAGGGTTCGAACGGGGCCTCAATGCCTGGCGTGGGGTCCGTTTGCAGAAAGGCATGTTCATACGCGACCTGGACGGAGGCCACATCGGCGCCGTGTGCCCTGGAGCAGGAGAGGTCTTGAAGCGACCACATGAGGGCTGCAAAAACCAGGAGCCGGCTACTTCCCAGAACGGACATGCGCTCCGATGCCCAGCCGCAGGAATGCGGTTGGCCCCGGTGGGCCTGAAGTCCACCCCGAGGGACCTCTGTTTGGTCGTTGCTTTGACGAAGCCACGCCTGGTCGCTGACCGCTCGCCCGCCGTCCAGTTGAATGATTGTCATTTCAGATCCTCCGCTGCGCGCACACGCATTCCTCGTCCGGAGGCCGATCCCTTTCCATGGCCACTCGGGGAAGCGGTCCGGACGTTGGTCAAAAGCGGGAGCCGAAGCAACGAGTCTGGGGCAAGCTCTGGGCCACTCGCGCAGAACCCCGTTGAGGCAGTTTCCAACGAAGGCAAGCTCATGCTGCGGCCAACCGCTCTGTCATCTTCTGAGCGCACGGTAAAAGCGACTTGTTTGGCCACCGGCTTCCGAGTCGCTGAAATTCAGAGGACCCGCAAGCGTGTTGGTCCAGAGTGGCGTCCAGCTTAGCAGATCGCCGGACGATTCGACCACGACCGACTGCCCCGGACGAGCCGTGAGATCGAAGCTGAACTGACCGCCGTTGAACCCGAAATGAGGTCCCGAGGATGTGATGACGAGTGCCGGGTATCCCTTGCGGATCGTATTGTTGAGC
>CAIMTB010000055.1 GCA_903844265.1 uncultured Verrucomicrobiota bacterium | reverse complement strand
CCTGGGGAGAAAGTGGAGGGATTGCCCGCCCTACATTTAAAGACCTGGCCCTCTATTTGTATCGGTGGGTTTGCCTGTGTGCGGATGTGGATGGACGCTCCCGAGGCGTGGCTTCGGGCTCGAACAATGCGCGGGACGGTGGTTGAGTGGCTGGCACATGACCTGGTACCCGGCTGTCCTCTCCGTCCTGACGGCGTGCATTCCGCCGGTTTTTGGTGCGGAACAGGGAATGAATCCACGGGACTGCGCGTGTCCTGGGGCGGGCGCTCCGAGGGTCCGCGGCGTGCCCGGATGGTTCGTTGAGAATTTTGACTGAGGTCCCTGGCAGTGATCTTCCGTTTCTTTCCATCACCCCTAAATTTCCAACGGCATGGCTTCCCCTGCAGTTTCCCAGACCCCGGATCGCAATCGCGGTCCTTCTTTCGGCAACGGTTTCCGGACCGCGGCGCAGGTGTTGTTCCTGGCTGCGATCGCGCTTTCGGTGTGGCTGATCCGGCTCTCGATGGGGTCGGGCGAGGTGGCGGGGTGTGATTCGGGCAACTGCGGGATCGTGCTTGGGAGCAAGTGGGCGAAGGTATTTGGCGCGCCGGTGGGCTTGTTTGGTGGCGGCGCGTACCTTGTCCTCGCGATTCTTGGGTCGCGACCGTTGCTGCCTGGGCAGCGGGCGGCGCGGACTCTTGCGGCGGCGTTGGTGCTGCTGATTCCGGGGGCGGCGCTGTGGTTCGTGGCGCTGCAGATCTTCGTGTTGAAGGCTTTCTGTCCCTGGTGTTGCACCACGCACGCGATTGCCACGATGGGTGCGGTGATGATGGTTCTCGCGTGGCGCCGCGACGCCGCGCGGGCGGCGGGTTCCGCATCGCGTCGCGGAACCCGTGCCGCGGCTGCGGCGGCGGGCTCGGTGTGGGGTGCGGCCGGTGCGTTTGCGGGTGCGGCGCTGGCCGGACTCCTCGTGTTGCAGGCGCTCAGCCCGGAGCCGCCGAAGCCGCGCATGAAGACGGCGTCCATGTCCGCTCCGTCGGTTGCTCCCGCGAGCGGAGGGCCCGGCAATCCTTCCTCGGTGGTTGCGACGTCTCAGGTTGCCGTGACCCACGGGGATTCGATGGCGACGAACGGGCGGGGATCCGGCGTGGTTTCGGGGCTTGCGGCGGGGGCGGCGACGAATGCGGTGCGGCGGTTGAGCCTGCACGAGGGGCGGTTCGTCATCGATCCGCATGCCTACCCGTGCAATGGCTTGCCGGATGCGGAGGCATTGATGGTGATGATCTCGGACTACACCTGCCCTCACTGCCGCACGGCGTACAAGATCCTGAAGGAGGTCCGCGAGGTCTTCGATCACTCACGGCTCGGCATCACCATGCTGCCCAGTCACCACGGTGGTGATTCGCAGGAACTTCAGACCCTGATGTTGTCGGCATGGAAGGTGGAGCCCGAGATCTGGGCGGATGTCGCGTCGGACCTTTATCTCGAGCACCTGCCGTTGAAGCCGGACGTGATTCGCCAGACGTTGATCCAGCGGCTTGGGCCCGGTCGTCTGGAGGCATCGATCGAGGCCAATCGGGCGTGGGTCCAGGCCACCATCGACTTGTCGAAGGAGGTGTATGCGGCGAATCGGGCGAAGGTGGGGAGCGGCAGCATCCCGCAGTTCATCATGGGTGAGAAGATCATGGCGGGCGCACCGACGGATGCGGCCGAGCTCTATCAACTTCTGGAGGAAAACCTGCATCTGGTGCGCGACCAGTTTCCCGAGTTGGCGGTGGCCGAGTCGTATGATCTCGGTCGGGTGTTTGCGGGCACGGGCCCGGCTTTGAGCGTGCCGTACACGAACACCGGCAAGGCGATGCTGCACGTGAGCCGCGCGACGGTGCCGCAGGGTGGCCGCGTGATCCGCGGGCTGCAGGTCCCCGTGGAACCTGGCCGCACGGGCGTGGTGGAGATCGCGGTTGGCGTGCCACGCGAGGCGGGGCCGTTCGAGCAGACCGTCACGATGTTCAGCAATTCGCGAAAGACCGAGAAGCCGGTGCACGTGAAGGGTGTCGCATGGAAGCCGGTCCGCATCACGCCGTCGGTGCTCGACCTCGGGCACGTCGATCCGGACAGCGGAACCGTCGCGCAGGGCGTGATGCGGATCGAGCTCGACGAGGACGCACGGCTGCAGTCGGTGCAGTCCCAGAATCCGGGGTTCGCGGCGACGTTGCGGGAGGTCACGCCGGGACGTGTCTATGAGGTTGTCGTGCAGGCCGGGAAGTCGCTACCGCAGGGTGCGCAGCAGACCACGCTTCGGGTGACGCTGCAGAAGCCGGCGCCACCGGACTGGCCGGAGCAGCTTGCGTTGGCCGCGCGTGCGGTGGTGGAGCGTGCGGTGTCGTTTGTGCCGCAGAGGCTGCTCGTTCCCGAGGGTGTGCTCACGACGGAGCGCCACAGCCAGGTGCTGGTGCGATGCAACGACGGCACGCCGGGTTTCGCGGTCACCAGCGCGGTCCTGGACGGCGGGCCGGCGTTTCTCCTGCCTGAGATCCTGCCGGGTGGCAGGACGAATGAGTTCGTCGTCCGTTTCAGCCTGCCGGTGGGCTGGTCTCTGCCTCCGGCGCCGGCCGAGTGCAGGCTGATGCTGAAGACCACGCACCCGCGGCTGTCGTCGGTTGATGTGCCCATCGTGGCCACGGCGCGTTAATCGGATTTCAGGCTCCCTTCCAACCCCAATTCACGATATCCCAAGGCCTCCCATGAAACCTGCCCTTCGATTCATCCCAGTGATCGCCGCGCTCATGCTCGGCGGGTCGACCGCGTTCATTTCCTCGTCCGCAGCTGCCGATGGCGCCGTGGCAAAGCCGATCCGGGCCCTGTTGATCAGCGGCGGTTGCTGCCATGATTACCCGAATCAGGACCAGATCCTGCCCAAGGGGATCAGCGCGCGCGCGAACGTGGAGTGGACGGTCGTCCGCGATTCGAGCACCGGCACGAGTGCCAAGGTGGCCGTGTATTCCAAGGATGACTGGGCGAAGAACTTCGACGTGGTCATCCACAACGAATGTTTCGCGGACGAGAAGGACGTCGAGTGGCTTGAGCGGATCCTGAAGCCGCATCGCGAAGGCGTGCCCGGCGTCGTGATCCACTGCGCGATGCACTGCTACCGCGCGTCCTCGGACGAATGGTTCAAGTTTTGTGGCGTCACCTCGCGCCGTCACGGGTCGCACTTTGATTATCCGATGAAGGTGCAGAACGCCGAGCACCCGATCATGAAGGGGCTGGCCACCTCGTGGCAGACGCCGAAGGAGGAGCTCTACATCATCGAGAAGGTCTGGCCCACGGCCACCACGCTCACCACCGGCTACAGCCCGGAGACCAAGCACGATGAGCCCAACGTCTGGGTCAACACCTACGGCAAGGCCCGCGTCTTCGGCACCACCGTCGGCCACTACAACCAGACGATGGAACAGAACTGGTACCTCGACATCGCCGCGCGCGGCCTGCTCTGGGCCTGCGGAAAACTCGGCGACGACGGCAAGCCGCTCCCTGGTTACGGGCCTGTGGCGCATTGAGCTGTTGCTTCATGCCCCACGAGGACCTTCGCCGCCGACTTGAGTCCCGCCTCCCCTCCACGCTGGAACTGCTGAGGGAACAGGTCGGCGTCAACAGCTTCACCGCGAACCGTGAAGGCGTGAACCGCCTCGCACGCCTCACGGCCGCGCAGTTCGAATCCCTCGGGTTCACGGCCGCGTTCGTCCCCCACACCGACGCGGCCTGCGGCGATCACCTTGTCCTCACGCGCGCCGGAAACTCCGGGTCGTCGCAAACCGTGGCGATGGTGTCGCACCTCGACACCGTCTTCCCGCCCGAGGAGGAGCGGCGCAACGACTTCCGCTGGCTGCCCGAGGGTGACCGCATCTACGGCCCCGGCGCCATCGACATCAAGGGCGGCACCGCGATGATGCACCTGGTCCTTTCCGCCCTCGCGGAAACCGACCCGCAGGCGTTCGCCGCGACCCGCTGGGTGCTGCTCTGGAATTCCTCCGAGGAGACGCTTTCTCGCGACTTCGGCCGCGTCTGCCTGGATCGCTTGGATCCCGCAAACACCCTGGCCGCGCTGGTTTTCGAGGCCGAAGGCCGGCCGCAGGGCACCCCGTGTCTTGTGGTGGCGCGCAAGGGCAGGGCCACGTTCCGCCTGACCGTCGAGGGCCGCGGCTCCCACGCCGGGGCCAGGCACGCCCGGGGCGCAAACGCCATCGTGCAGCTTGGCCGCGTCGTCGACCGCATCGCCGCCCTGACGGATTACAAACGTCATCTCACGTTCAATGTGGGAATCGTCGCGGGCGGGGTGGCGGTCAACCGGGTTCCGCATGCGGCCACTGCCGAAGTCGAGATGCGTGCATTCGCGCCGGAGGTCTACCGGGATGGCGTGCAGTCGATCCTCGCGCTCGCGGGAACGGGTGACGTGCGGAGTCCGGCGGACGGACATCCGTGCGTGGTGCGCGTGGACCTGATGGAGGAGAGTCCTCCGTGGCCCCGCAACGAGGGGACGGACGGGTTGTTCCGGATCTGGCGGAGCGCGGCGCTTGAGTTGGGGCAGTCGCTGGACGGCGAGGAGCGCGGGGGCTTGAGCGATGGGAATTGGATCTGGGATCGTTTCCCGACGATCGACGGGCTCGGGCCGCACGGTGACAACGACCACTGCTCGGAGCGGAGCGCGGACGGGTCGAAGGTGCCGGAGTACGTGGATGTTTCGTCGATCGTGCCGAAGGCGTTGCTCAACACCGTGGCGTTGCGGGCGTTGTTGGCCACGTGACGCACGGCGCGGGACGCGTCGAGGGCGTCGGGTCGGGATGTCCGTGCCTACTCTTCCTTGTCCGCGGGCTGTGGATCGGGCGCGATGGTGGGCGTCGCTTTTCGGGTGACGACCGGGTGGCCATTCTCGTCGAGTTCGGGGAACCAACGCTGGCGGTCGGCGGCTGAGCCGAGTTCGGTCTTGGAGCAGCGGCGGACGAGGCTTTTGTAGAAAATGTCGGCTGTTTCCGGGTCGCGATACTGGAGCCAGCGGCCGGCGGTCCACAGGACGGACGCGGTTTCGGGGTCGTTGTTGGGGAGGAGTTGGGCGGCTTCCCAGGCGAGGCGCGCGGCGGCGTAGCGGTAGTGGAATCGCTCCTCCGGTTGCGCGTGGTGCGCGGCGGCGCGGCGGATCTCGCTGGGGGTGGCCTTGAGGATTTTCGCGGTGGCGCTGTTCGTGCGCAATGTGAGGTCGGGTCCCTCGTAATCAGCGTCCCAGATCGCCCAGTCGGGTCCGGCTTCGGTGCCGAGGATCTCAAGTCCGTTGGTGCGCGCAATCCACGCGGCCTCGAACCACGCCCGGGCCCGGTCCGGAGCGGCCGATTCCTTGTCCGCCCCGCGCTTCAGCGATGCGAGGAATCGCGTCTGCGCGGGCTTCCAGCGGGCGGGGAAATAGTGGACGGCCTCGGGGCCGCGGCGCTCACGGTTGAGTCGGCGGGCCAGCAGATAGCGGATGCGCTCGCGTTGTCCGCAGAGCGTGTGCTCGTTCGGGTCCGGCACGGCTTCGGCCACCGCGCTCCTGCCGGTCAGGGCGGGCCAGTGGGCGTCGACGTAGGTCTTGAGTTCGGACGCGGTGAGCACGCGTTCGGCCACGTAGGAGGCATCCTGCCAGTAGCCGGCGCGGAGGAGGGCGTCGAGAGATTGTGCGAATTCGCCGCGTGCGATGCGCAGGGCGCCGAGTTCGCCGAGCGCCTCGGCCCGGCCGGAGAAGTCGGTGTAGAAGCTCCCGAAACTGTCGATGAAGGCCGGTGGTTCGCCGTGGACGCGGGTGGGCGGGTCGATCGGGAAATGCTCGACCACACGCGCGAGTTCGGCGGTCGAGGCGGCCAGTTTGCCATCGCGAAGGAGCAGCTTGGCGTGGATCCAGGTGGCGACTGCGGAATCACCGGACAATTCGACCCAGCGCTGGGCGGCCGGGTAGTCGCCGGACTGGTAGGCGAGCACGGCGAGCTGCTCCGCGAGCGGGACCTCGGCGGCGCCGGTGGCCTCGATCGTGTCGAGCCAGGCACGCGCGGCGGCTGCGGCCGAATCGACCTCGCCGGGCTCGTCGGACGATGTGGAGTGGGGGGAGTATGAGGAGAGAATCCACCCTGTGACCACGCGTCGGAACAGGGGATTTTGTGCGATGGCGAGGCGTTGCTCGTCAGGGGCTTTCGTGATTCGTGCCACGGTGAAAGCCAGCGAGTGCTCCGCGGGATGGGCGCCCGCGGCGTATTGGTCGAGGTACAGACGGAGTGCGCCGGCGAGATCGTTGGTGCGGAGGCTGAGCTGGCCCTGCCAGCCGAGGGCTGCGATGGCGAGGCCCGCGCTGTCCGAGAAACTGGCCCGGGCAAGTTGCCGCGTTTGTTCGTAATACTTCGTCGCCTTCACCGGATCGGAATCATGCCATGACCGGCCGAGCATGAACGTGGCCCACGTCGTCTTGTAGGGACGCTCGCCCACCGGCAGGGCGAGCAGTTCGGACCACGCCTTGCGGGCCTCGTTGGTCCTGCGATCATGCCAGTCGGCCGCGCCGCGCAGGTAGATCGCAAATTCCCTGGGCAATCCGGACGGTGGCTCGGAGAAGCTCAACTCAGGCCGGGCCGGCGGGTCGTTCGTCTCCCCCACCTTCGGCGTGCGATGGAGCCATGGTATTTCCTCGGACGGCGTCTCCCAATCGCCGAGAGCGCGCCGGTGATCCTCGATGTCCGCGCGACTCCGGCTGAACGCGAGGACGACCCCGGCGACCTCGTTCGTGTCGAGACCCCGGGCGGCCAGGGCGCGACGCAGGTCGAGGATCTCGCTGTCGAGCGTCACCTCGCGGTCGGTGCCGGTTTTCAGCGATGGCGACAGCCTGGGCGGCGGCTCGAGTTGGAGGCGTTCGAGTTCCTTCGTGAAATGAACCATCGGTGCCTGCAACACGGCGTCGTCACCCGAGAGCAACAGCGAGCTCGGGAAGTACAGACCGCAGGCGATGACGATCGCGGGTAGGAGAAGCGTCGCGACCAGGATGGCCATCCGGCGGATGGAGGTTCGCGCTTCGTGGCGACCGCTGGGGAGGTGACGGATCGGCGGTGTCGAGGGACCGACGCCCGCCGTGGAGGGAGGGTTCATGACGCATTGCTGCCTCGCGGGTTCAGTCGCGGAGGGCAGGCGGGGAAAGGACTTCAAGTGTAAGCGCGACCGACGAGTCGAGCCGGATCCACCCGATACCGGCGGTGTCTCCGGCGCGCAAGCGACAAATCGCGTTTGTGAACAAGACATCGCCCAACCCTCCGCTCTGCGTCGCGAACCCGCGGATTCCGTCGCGGCCAACGAGCGACGAGCGTGTCCAATGCGCGCGGATTCCGACCGGTCCGGAACGGTCAGCATCGCCCGAATTCTGCAGCTCGATATCAAACAGGCCGGGCATGGACTCACGCGCGCGGGCTTCGAGTCGCGACCGTGGCGCGTGTCCGGTCATCACCGTCCCGAGAGTGGGCCAGCGCCAGTTGAAGCGGTCGCCGGCGACGGGAAGCCGGTACCAGATCAGCCCGCGCATCGCGGATGGCCGGTCGCCGGTCCACGTCATGACCAGCCGCGACATGGCGGCGGGGTCGGCCGAAAGCTCGTGCAGTGTCGACTGGGCGGGTCGTTGTGGCGGCGGGCCCTCGGCGGATGCGCCGAGGAACTCACCGTTCGCGCCGAAGGCGACGAGGTAGCCGTAGGTGGGCAGCGCGACGCGGAAGGGCACTCCCACCCGCGCCGCCGATTCCACGGCGCGCAACGCCGCCTCCGGGTCGCAGAGTTGAAACGGATCTCCGGCATTTCGCGGCCTCGCGATCGAATGCACCTGGAGGATGAAACCGTCCGCCGAACGAGCGAGGCCCGCGAACGAGCTGCGCTTGAGCCAGCTTGGCAGGGCCGTGATGAAGAGCGGCACCGGCGCCGCCTCCCGGCGCAAGGCCTCCACCCACACGCGGTATCCCTCGAGCCGGCTCTCCGCACAATCAAAGTCGAGTTGAAGCTCGGACGGCGTGAAGCCCAGCCGCCGCGCCTCCTCGAGCAGCGAGCGCACCGTCCCAGCCAGCCATCGTGTGCTCGCGTCCCCGGGAAGAAACGGCCCTGGAAACGGCCCGATCCTGAGCGCGATTCCTGGAGCTGCCAGAAGCCGGTTCGTGGTCCCCCCTGGTTCCGGAAACCGGAATGGGACGCGAACCACGCGTGGCTGACCGTCGCGCCAGGACACCTCCGCACCGAGGATCACCAGACGCCGGAACGCCGGTCCATGCACGGCGACGGATTCGATTACATTTGTGCTCCAGTCACGTTGCCAGACGTAGGCGTCGTGCTCGAGCGGGCCATGGACGCGGGGAACGCGGCCGCAGCCGGCGGCGGTGAAGGCAAGGGCGAGGAGAGCGGCCCAGGCTGGACCTGGGATGGCCTGGATCTGGCGGCGGGTCGGGATCACCGGCGCAGTCGGAAGTACCGGTTGGCGGCCTGCGGGAGCACCACCGTGACCCGCCAGTCGGACCCATCCACGACGGGCGGTTGGCCGACCGTCTGCCAGACGGCATCGGGTCCGATCCGCGGGGTGGATTCGAGCGTGAACCCGGCGGCGGCGGCGGGCCAGCGCAGCGTGAAGGTGCCGGGACCGACCTCAGCCGAAAGCGGGACCTCGATCTTTTCGATTACAAATGAAGTCGAGGAGAGGGCGATGCCGTCGAGGGTGGTGACGGCGATGGCGCCGGAGGTGGCGGCGGCTGGGACGATGGCCTCGATCTGGGTGGGGAGCTTCACCGTGAAGGCGGCGTCGGCGCCGTTGAATTGGACCTTCGAGGCGGAACGCAGGCCGCTGCCCTGCAGGGTGACCTTGACGCCTGCGGCGCCGCTGGCTGGGAGGAACGAAGCGAGCGAGGGCTTGGCGCCCTCGACGAAGAAGTTCGCGGCGGTCTCGATCTCTGAGCCGTCGCTGGTGCGGATCCGGACTGGGCCGCTGAAAGCGCCGAGCGGGACGATGGCGCGCACGTCCGTCGCATCGAGGAGGGTGAAGGTGGCGTCGAGGCCGTCGAGGCGGACCCAGGCGAGGTTGCTGAAGCCGGCGCCAAGGACATGGAGAATGGAGCCGACACCGCCGCTGGACGGGGAGAATCCATCAAGCACGGGTCGGACGGTGAGCGTGCCGGGGCTCGTGGCATCGCCAGAGGGTGTGGTGACCACGACGCGGCCGGAGGTGGCGAGTGGCGGGACGGGAAACGTGAGGCGACTCGCGGACACGATGGAGAAGGCGGTGTCGATTCCGTTGAGAGTGACGCGCGTGGCGCCGCGGAGGTTCTGGCCGTCGACCGTGATGAGGTCGCCGCGCTTGCCGTTGGCGGGGGCCAGGGCGGAGACGCTGGCGGGCAGCGTGAAGTCGGTGGTGGTTGTGAACGTGCCGCTGGTGGTGACGACCACGAGGGGGCCGGAGCTGGCGCCGGAGGGCACGAGGGTGTCGATGCGGAGGGGCGACGTCGTCGTGAAGGCGGCGTGGAGGTTGCCGAAGCGGACATCGGTGACGCCGCTGAAGCCGCCGCCTTCGAGCGACACGGCGGTTCCGACGGGACCGGATGCCGGGGTGAAGCGGATGATGCGGGGAAGGACGGCGACGTTGCTGGAGGAGGTGGCGGTGCCGGCTGGGGTCGTGATCTGGACGCGTCCGTTGACCGCGTTGGTGGGCATCCATACGGTGATGTTGGTGGGGGAGGCGGCTGTGAAAGGCGCTGAGATGAGGCCGAATTCCACCTTGATCGCGTTGGCGAGGTTCAGGCCGCGGATGTTGATGGTGTCACCGGGTTGCGCGGCGGCGGGGGTGAATCCGTAGATCAGCGCGGGCATTTCGAAGCGCAGGAGCGTGGTCAGCGTGCCGGCGTCGTTGGCGACGGTGATGGGGCCGGAAGTGGCGTCTGGGGGCACGATGGTGACGAGTTGGTTGATGCCGACGATCTGGAAGCGGGCAGGTGCCCCGTTGAACAGGACCGTGGTCACCGTGCCGAGCCCTCCCGGGATGCCGGTGCCGAAGTTGGCGCCAGTCAGGGTGACCAGCGTTCCCGGATTGCCGGAGATCGGGGTGAAACTCTCGACCCGCGGTGTGGCCACAAAGAACTGGGAACTCGACGCCGCGCCTGAACCGCTGGTGAACACGGAGATTTGACCCGTCAGGGCATTCGCCGGAACCCGCACCAGCACCCCATTCGACGCGCGTGCGAGGATCTCGCCGGGGGCATCCGTGGATCCGAAATAGACGAAGATCGCGTTCTGGAGCGAGGATCCGAGGATCGTCACCTCCGTGCCGGCCGGCCCGCGGGCGGGCGAGAAGCCGCTGATGGTGGCTGCCTTTGATTCTGCGAAGCCAACGGCAAAGACGACCGCCATGACGACTGCCGACAGAAGCCGGGACAAGCGTGTTCGTGGAACTGGAAATCCCATAGGACGTGGGACCATGCCATCGGACCGTGGATTAGGCCAATCCCGAGCAGACTTCCTGATCCCCGGGGGGACTGCCGGCAGAATGCCCAATGCATGCGACGCCAACGGCGATGACGCCTGCCAATGCATCGGTTCCACCGCCGCGCTTGTTTCTGAGGGGTTTGTGGTCCCGGAGTTTGTCGTGGCTTCGGTCGAAGGAATCCGGCCTGATCGCCGCATGAAACCGGCTGCTGTGATCTTCGACAGGCGCGGAGTCCTCACCGGTTCCGCACCGTTGATCAACGAGGCGGCAGCCGCCATGTTCCGCGAACGTGGCGTGGCCACCCACCTCGCGTCCAAGTGATGAGGGATCGACTCATGGGGGACTCCGGCCAAGACGATTCACCGGAGGCTTCGCGTCCGTGGAGTCCGGGCATGACGCTGCTTTTCGGGGCTGTGATTTTCTTCGGGTATTCCCTCGCCCAGGGGCTGGTGCTCGCGGTGTTTCTCATCCTGGAACATGGGGGAGGCGTGGGGCCCGGCATGGCGGTGGCCGGGGGTGTTCGGATCACGGGCCTGAGCCTGACGATTGCGATTGGGGTCAGCTGCCCGGTGATGCTCCTGGCGTGCGGACTCCTTGGCGGGGCGTGTCGCGGGATCCGGATTGGCGACTACCTGGCGCTTCGTCCGGTTGGAGTGCCGACTTTGATCGGTTGGACCTTCGCGATGCTCGTGCTGGGACTGACGATGTCCCAGGTGAACGAGTGGGTGGGCCATCCGCCGTCCGAGTTCATGCAGGCCACCTTCAAGACCGCGGGCATCCCCGGGCTCTTCTGGACTGCGGTCGTGATCCTGGCGCCCGTGGCCGAGGAGACCTTGTTCCGAGGATTCCTCTACCCCGGGCTGCTGAGGTCGTGGCTCGGGAAATCCGGGACCCTGGCGTTTACATCTGTGGTCTTCATGCTCGTCCATGCGGGCCAGTATGGAGGGTACGACATGGCCCAGGTGGGGATCGTGGGGGTGGCGCTGGGGGTGGCGCGGATACGGACGGGCTCGCTGCTTCCTCCGTTGGCGATGCACGTGACGTTGAACCTCGTTGCCTTGCTGACGTATGCGCTTCAGGCAGGGGGCGGTTAGCGCCGCTCAATCCGCGGGTTTTCGGGGCTTCATGGCAGGCCCGGAGGTGGCGAGAGCTCCGAGGAACCGCCGCACTTCCTGGAGGCGCGCCCTGGGTTCGCGCTTGGTGAGCCTCGGGAATCGGCCGCCCACCTGGACGAAATCGCCATTCCGCGTGAGCCGGAGCTGGTCGTCGCGGACCTCGATGGCCGTGACATCCAGGGCGGCGGCGAAAAGGCGAAGCTCCGCGATGAGGAACAACAGCTCGACCGGCGCGGGCGGCGGGCCGTAGCGGTCGCGAAGATCCTCCCTGAGGCGTCGCAGATCGGCGAGCTCGGAGACCTGCGCGAAGCGGCGATGAAGCTCGAGTCGTTGTTTCGCATCGGGCACGTAGCTGGAAGGAAGGCCGGCCGCGGGACGCGCGGATCCGCCTGCCCCGGGCCTGGGTTGGCCGGCGGACAGGCGCCGGTCGCTCGAATCGTCCGCGTCGCCGGACCCCGACGGGGGAGTCGGTGCGGCGCGCCGTCGG
>CAIMTB010000054.1 GCA_903844265.1 uncultured Verrucomicrobiota bacterium | reverse complement strand
CACGACGCCGACGATGTTCTTGCCGATGTCATGGACGTCACCCTTCACGGTGGCGAGGAGGATGCGTCCGGCAGGTTTTGCGACACCGCCCGCGGCCACGGACGCACGCTTCTCGGCCTCCATGAACGGCGTCAGATGCGCCACCGCCTTCTTCATCACCCGCGCCGATTTCACGACCTGCGGCAGGAACATCTTGCCCGCGCCGAACAGGTCGCCGACGACGTTCATGCCGGACATCAGCGGGCCCTCGATCACGAGCAGGGGGCGGCCAAGCTTGATGCGGGCCTCCTCGGTGTCCTGCTCGACGAAGGTGTCGATGCCCTTGACCAGCGCGTGCTCGAGGCGGCGCTCGACGGGGGCCTGGCGCCACGCATCTTCAACCACCGGGGCGAGGGTGCCGGGTGCCGCGGTCCGACCCCGGAGTTCCTCGCCGATCGTGACCAGGCGCTCGGTGGCATCCGGCCTGCGGTTGAGCAACACGTCCTCGACCCGCTCCAGCAGGTCGCGCGGGATGTCCTCGTAGACGGCGAGCATGCCGGCGTTGACGATCCCCATGTCGAGCCCGGCCCGGATGGCGTGGTAGAGAAAGGCCGAGTGCATGGCCTCGCGGACGGCGTTGTTGCCGCGAAAGGCGAAGCTGATGTTCGACACGCCGCCGCTGACTTTCGCGCCGGGCAGGTTCTCCTTGATCCACCGCGTCGCGCGGATGAAGTCGACCGCGTAGTTGGCGTGCTCCTCGATGCCGGTGCCCACGGTGAGCACGTTCGGGTCGAAGATGATGTCGTCCGCGGGGAACCCGACGTCACGCGTCAACAGGTCGTAGCTGCGCTGGCAGACCTGGATGCGGCGTTCGAAGTTGTCGGCCTGGCCGCGCTCGTCGAAGGCCATGACCACGACCGCCGCCCCGTAGCTGCGGACCAACCGGGCCTGCTCGAGGAATTTCGCCTCGCCTTCCTTCAGCGAGATCGAGTTCACGATGCTCCGGCCCTGCAGGCAGCGCAGGCCCGCCTCGATCACCGACCACTTCGACGAATCGACCATCACGGGAACCCTCGCGATGTCGGGCTCGGCCCCGATCAGTTGCAGGAACCGGGTCATCGCCGCCACGCCGTCGAGCAGGCCTTCGTCCATGCAGATGTCGATGATCTGGGCGCCGTTCTCGACCTGCTGCTTCGCGATGGCCAGTGCCTGCTCGTATTCGCCCGCGAGGATCAGGCTCTTGAACTTCGGTGATCCGGCAACATTGGTGCGCTCGCCGATGTTCACGAACGACTGCGCCACGCTCGCCGCGTCCTCGTCGACCGGCAGCCCGTCAGGGTCGGGCACCGGGCCCGCGCCCGTTTCCGGCGGCAAGGGCCGCGAACGCAGCGCGTAGGGCTCGAGACCGCTGAGACGCAGAGCCGGGGCAGCGCTCGACGGCAGCCTCGGCGCACAGTCCCGGACCGCCTCGGCGATCGCCCGGATGTGCTCGGGCGTGGTTCCGCAACAGCCTCCGACCATGTTCAGCCAACCGGCCGCCGCCCACTCGCGCAGCTGCGGCGCAAGGCTCGTCGGGGTCTCCGGAAATCCGGTCTCGGACAGCGGATCGGGCAGGCCGGCGTTCGGGTAGAAACTGGTGAACGTCGGCAATGCATGCACCAGCTCCTCGACGAACGGTCGCATCTCGCGCGGCCCAAGCGCACAGTTGAGCCCCACCGCCAGCGGCGCCGCGTGCATCACCGAATGCCAGAAGGCAGTCGGGGTCTGACCCGTCAAGGTGCGCCCTGACCGGTCCGTGATCGTCCCGGAAATGATGACCGGTACCCGTGCCGCCCGCCGCACAAAGGCCTGGTCGATCGCAAACAACGCCGCCTTCGCGTTCAGCGTGTCGAAAATGGTCTCGACCAGCAGCAGATCCACCCCCTCCTCAAGCAACACCTCAACCTGCTGGAGATACGAGCGCCGCAGCTGGTCGAAGGTCACCGATCGGAACCCCGGATCGTTCACATCCGGCGAGATCGAGCCCGTCACCGGCATCGGACCGACCGCCCCCGCCACATACCGCCGCCGCCCCGTCCGGTTCGCCACCTCATCCGCAGCCCGCCGGGCAAGCCGCGCCGCCGAATGGTTCATCTCGTCCACGATCCCCGAGAGAAACCGGTCCGTCACCACAGCCTCGAAAAACTCCGGGTCCTTCCGCCCGCTCGCCGGATGACCGTCGAAAAGAAAATCGTGCTGGCCCAGCGTCGTCGCCGAAAAGGTGTTCGTCTCGACGATGTCCGATCCGGCCTCGAAATACTCGCGGTGGATCCCCTCGATCACCTCCGGCCGCGTCAATTGCAGGAGCTCGTTGTTGCCCTTGAGATCCTTGCCGCGCCAGCCGGGAAAACGATCCCCGCGAAAGGCCTCCTCAGGCAGACGATGACGCTGGATCATCGTGCCCATCGCACCGTCGAGCAGGACAATGCGTTCGCGCAGGAGACGCTCCAGCGGATGAGGGACGACAGGTGTCTTCATGATCGATGAGGGTGCCGGTCCACAGGACGCAGCGCGCCGAATTTGGGACCGTTGCATAAACAAATCAAGCAATCCGGATGGGATGATATGATCGTCGCCATTTCGCCAACGAAGTCTTGGCGTGGCGCGGGTTCGGTTCAGATTCCGCCTGTTCATGAGCCTTCACCTGATCCCGCCTCCGGTATCATCTCCCTCCCCAAGACCCCAGCCCTGTCACGGCGTGCGGAGACGACAGGATGGCAGCGGTTGCTCACCGGAGCGCCGGCATCCAGGCGGCAGCCCCGAGCCCGGGAATGTTTCGGCCCATGGGCCTGGGCTCTTCGGCAATTCTGTCGGGCACCCTCCCAGTCCCGTCCGCCTGGTGATCTGGATCCTGCTGGCGTGGATGTCCGCCGCGTCCTCCCGGGCGGCCTGGGCCCCGGCGTCCGGGCCCCTGATGACCCGCTGGGCGAAGGACGTCTCGCCGGCCAACGCGCTTCCCGAGTACCCGCGGCCCCAGCTGGTGCGCGAGGCCTGGCTGAACCTCAACGGCCTCTGGCAATACGCGATCGCGCCCACCAACTCGTCGCTGCCCGACCGTTGGGACGGTGAAATCCTCGTGCCGTTCCCGGTGGAATCCGCGTTGTCGGGCGTGATGCGGCGCGTGTCGCCCGCTGAAAAACTCTGGTACCGGCGCACGTTCGAAATCCCCACCCGCTGGAAAGGCCAGCGCGTCCGCCTGAATTTCGGAGCCGTCGACTGGGAATCCGTGGTGTCCGTGAACGGGGTCGTCCTCGGCCGTCATCGCGGTGGCTACGATGAGTTCACCTTCGACATCACCGACGCGCTCAAGGCCGGGGGCCTGCAGGAGATCGTGGTGGCGGCGTGGGATCCCACCGACGCCGGACGGCAGCCGCGGGGCAAGCAGGTGCGACGTCCGGGCGGGATCTTCTACACGCCCAGCTCGGGCATCTGGCAGACGGTGTGGCTTGAACCGGTGGCGGAGTCCCACGTCGCTGGGAACATCCGGATCGTCCCCGGGGCGGATCTTGAATCGGTGGAGGTGTCGGTGCCGACGCGCCAGGCGCGGGATGTCGAGGTGCGGGTCACGGTTCTGGACGGCGGTACGATTGTTGCCACGGCGCAGGAACTGGGCCGTGGTGCGAACGCGACGTTTGCACCGACGTTCCGCCTGAAGATTCCGGGCGCGAAACCCTGGTCGCCGGACCAGCCTTTTCTCTATGACCTGGATATCTCGGTGAGTGAGTCGGGCCGGGTCGTGGATTCCGTGAGGAGTTACTTCGGCATGCGGAAGATCGAGGTGGCCAAGGATGAGAAGGGTGTGAACCGCCTCTTTCTCAACAACCGGCCGCTGTTCCAATTCGGCCCCCTGGACCAGGGCTTCTGGCCGGACGGCCTGTACACCGCGCCGACCGACGAGGCGCTGCGCTACGACATCGAGATCACCAGGCAGCTCGGCTTCAACATGGCGCGCAAACACGTGAAGGTGGAGCCTGACCGCTGGTATCATTGGTGCGACAAACTCGGGCTCCTGGTCTGGCAGGACATGCCGGCGGGTGACCGTGGCATTGGCGGCAATGCTCCCGACATCACCCGCACGCCGGAGGATGGCGCGCAGTTCGAGGCCGAGTTGCACGCGCTGGTGAACAACCGGTTCAACCATCCTTCCATCGTGATGTGGGTTCCCTACAACGAAGGCTGGGGACAATGGGACACGCCGCGGATCGTGGACCTCGTCCGGTCCTGGGATCCCACGCGCCTGGTCAACAACGCCAGCGGTTGGACCGACCGCCATGTCGGCGACGTCAATGACATCCATGTCTACCCCGGTCCCGGCGCGCCCCCGCTGGAGGCGAAGCGCGCCGGTGTGCTGGGTGAATTCGGCGGGCTGGGACTCCCCGTGAAGGGACACAGCTGGCAGGACGAGAAGAACTGGGGTTACCGGAGCTACTCGACCTCGGACGAGCTGACCGATGCCTATGTCGGACTCATCCGGAAGTTGCGCCCCTTGACCGGCCAGGGCGGGCTCAGTGCGGCGGTGTACACCCAGACCACGGATTGCGAGGTCGAGGTCAACGGCCTCCTGACCTATGACCGCGCGATGGTCAAGATGAACGCCGAGGTCATCACCGCGGCGAATCGCAGCGTCTACACGCCGCCGGAGCCTCGCCAATCCCAGGGCTCACAACTTGTCCCGCCATCGACCCCGCTGGTCACCGGCGATCCTTATTTCAGCATCTGGTCACCGGCGGACCGACTCACAGACGAGGACACCGTGCATTGGACCGGACACCCGCACCGGCTCAGCAGCCTCATCCGGATTGACGGCGCGGTTCGGCGCCTCATGGGCGCCAGCCCGTCCACCGTGCCGGCGCTGAGGCAAACCGGCCTGTCCGTGTTGCCTACCCGGACAACCTACACGTTCGAAGGGGAAGGGCTGGGTGTGACCTTGGTCTTCATGAACGCGGCCCTCGCCGAGGATCTTGATATCCTGTCCCGACCCGTGACCTACCTGACCTATCAATTGAAGTCACTGGACGGCAGGACCCATCAGGCGGAGCTCTATTTCTCCGCGTCCGGGGAGCTCGCGGTGAACCAGCCCAACCAGGCCGTCGTGGGCGGACGTGAGGACCTCGGCGAGATCGGGGCGGCCCGCATCGGATCGAAGGCGCAGCCCGTGCTCGGGAGAAAGGGCGACGACGTCCGGATCGACTGGGGATACCTCTATCTCGCGGCGCTGAAGTCGATGGGTTCCTGCACCGTGGAACCGTCCCGGGGGGAGTCGATCGCGGCCTTCGTGTCGGGAGGCGTGGCTGCGGGCGGGACAGCCCGCGGGGAGCTCGGGTCGACACCGGCGGACCAGGTGTCCGCGGCCGTCACGTTTGCCGTGGGACCCGTGGGGGCGACCTCGGTCTCGCGTTGGCTCATGCTTGCCTACGACGATCTCTATTCGATCCAGTACATGCGCCGGAACCTTCGTCCCTACTGGCGCCGGAATGGATGGGAGGCGAGCCAGTTGTTGGGTGCGGCGGCGAAGGACTACTCCGGCCTGGCCGCGCGTTGCGCCGCTTTCGACGATGGACTCATGCGGGACCTGACCGAGGTCGGCGGTGAGAAGTATGCGAAGCTCGCGGCGCTGGCCTACCGGCATTGCTTTGCGGCGAGCAAGTTCGTCGCCGACGACAACGGCCAGCCGATGTCCTTTTCCAAGGAGAACTTCAGCAATGGCTGCATCGGAACCTCCGACGTCTTCTATCCCATGGCGCCGCAGTTCCTCCTTTTCGGGCCGTCCCTGGCCAAGTCGTTTCTCGTGCCGTTCATGAACTACGCCGCCTCGGAGCGCTGGAAGTTTCCGTTTGCACCGCATGACCTCGGGACCTATCCCCACGCGAACGGCCAGGCCTATGGCGGCGGCGAGCGGACCGAGGAGAACCAGATGCCGGTCGAGGAGTCCGGGAACCTCCTCATCCTGCTCGCGGCGGTTGCCCAGATGGAGGGCAACGCCGATTTCGCGGGCCTGTATTGGCCGCAGCTCGAGAAATGGGCGGCCTATCTCAAGGCCAAGGGATTCGATCCCGAGAACCAGTTGTGCACCGACGACTTCGCCGGCCATCTCGCCCACAACGTGAATCTTTCGGCGAAAGCGATCTGCGGTCTGGGCGCCTTCGGCAAGATGGCGGGCATGCGGGGAGATGCGGCGACGGCAGCCGAGTATGGCAAGGTCGCGCATGAGTTTGCCGGGCGCTGGGTGCGCGAGGCCGACGACGGTGAGAAACTGCGACTGGCCTTCGATCGTCCCGGGACATGGAGCCAGAAGTACAATCTTGTCTGGGATCGCATCCTCGGATTGGGCCTGTTCCCCGATTCGGTTCTTCGCAAGGAGATGGATTATTACAAACGCATCCAGAAGACCTACGGCCTGCCGCTCGATAACCGGGCGAGTTACACCAAGCTCGACTGGACGATCTGGACCGCCTCGCTCACCCGCGACCGTGCGGATTTCGCGGCCCTTGTGGACCCGGTGTTCCGTTGGTTGAACGAGACACCCACGCGGGTGCCGATGTCGGATTGGTATGAGACCGGCAACGGGCGTCAGGTGGGATTCCAGGCTCGGCCCGTGGTGGGCGGCGTTTTTCTCCCGATGCTCTATCACACGGATTTGTGGAAGAAATATGCGGCCCTCGATGTGACGCGCGCGGCCAGGTGGGCGCCGATGCCGAAGCCGCCCAAGATCACCACCGAAGTGCCCACCGCCCGCGAGCAGAAGGTCAAGTGGCGCCATACGACGCAGCGACCAGCCGCCGAGTGGTCCCAGCCGGAGTTCGACGCCACCTCCTGGGCCGAGGGACTGGGTGGCTTTGGATCACGTGGCACGCCGGGCGCCGAGATCGGTACGGAATGGACCACGGCGGACATCTGGATCCGGCGATCGTTCGAACTGCCGGCCCGCGCAAACCCGGACGGACTGCAGTTGCTCATCCACCACGACGAGGACGCCCAGGTTTATCTCAACGGGAAGCAGGTCGCCGACCTGAGTGGGTACACCAGTGATTACGAGCCGATCCCGCTGACCGGCGACGCCGCGAAAGCATTGCGACCCGGCGTGAACGTTATCGCTATTCATTGTCATCAGACCTCGGGAGGGCAGTACATCGACGCCGGGTTGATCACGACGACGCGCGCCACTCCGTGAACCGAAAAATCCGTCATGCCCCGCGATTCGGGCTCGCATGCGGGCCCTTCGCCGGGTATCCCGCCGGGAACGATTCATGAGTTCTTCCCGACGTTCCAAGTCCCGGCGGATCAAGCGCGTGTTGGGCAACATCGCGGTGGTGGTGCTTGGGGTGATAGCTTTGCTCCTCCTGGTGGGCCTTTTTCTCCCGCACCAGTACCACGTCGAGCGCAGCATCGACCTGCAGGCCAAGCCTGAGGTCGTGTACCCGCAGATCGCCGGGCTCAGGCATTGGCCGGAATGGACGGTCTGGAACAAGGAACTCGATCCGACCGTCCAGTTCACGTTCGACGGGCCCGATAGCGGCGTGGGGGCGAGCTATGCCTGGACCGGAACGAAGGTGGGGCAGGGGCATTTGAAGATCACCCAGGCGGATCCCGCGAAGGGAGTCTGGTATGACCTGGATTTCAACGCCGGCCAGTACCCGTCCACGGGGTCCGTCACGATGGCGGCCGCAGGCGACCGGTTGCGAGTGACCTGGGTCAACGAGGGCGATTTCGGAAAGAACCCGGTCAACCGTTACTTCGGGTTGGCCATCGATCGACTGATAGGCCCGGACTTTGAGAAGGGTCTGGCGCGGCTCAAGATCGCGATCGAAGGCTCGGCGCCTCGTTAGGATGAAATTCCGGTGGAGTGACCCGCCGCGCCTTGGCCGGGTCGCGTGGGGCAACGTCGGAGCCCGTTCTGCAGGAGCAGTCGCCACACCATCAGGAGCGCTTCGCGGACAATCTTGCGGGACATTTTGGACTGTCCCAGGAACCGGTCCGTGAAAATGATGGGCACCTCGACCACCCGGCGGCCCCGGCGCCAGATCTGGTGGGTCAGTTCAATCTGGAAACTGTACCCGTTCGATCGGACGGCATCGAGGTCGAGTTCGGCCAGCGCGCCGCGGCGAAAGCATTTGAAGCCTCCCGTGGGGTCCGAGAACGGCATGCCCGTTATCATCTGCACGTAGAGGGCGGCCCCGAGGCTGAGCACCAGCCGGCTCAACGGCCAATTGATCACCCTGAGCCCATCGCGGTAACGCGATCCCAGGACCAGGTCGGCATTCTTCGCCGCCTCGATGAGCCGCGGCACGTCGTCGGGGTTGTGCGAAAGATCGCCGTCCATCTCCAGGACAAAATCGAAGTCCCGCGCCAGCGCCCACTTGAAGCCGGCCACATACGCCCTGCCCAGTCCGTCCTTCTCGGCTCGATGCTGCACATGGACCCGCGGATGCCGCGCCGCGAACGCATCCGCCAACGCTCCCGTCCCATCGGGCGAATTGTCGTCCACCACCAGAAGCTCGATGTGCTCCGGCAACGCCAGCACCCGTTCGACAACCTTCGGCAGGTTGTCGCGCTCATTGAAGGTGGGTGTGACGACTAGCGCGCGCATGTCCTTGCGAACGGCCGCAAGGTAATCTCCACGCCCCCAGTGGAGGCAAGCCAAGTCCTGTTCCGTGTGATGTGAGGAACGCATTCCGAAGGGCCCGAAACCCTCGTCGCCGCCTGCTCCGAACTCATTACGCCGGCGTCCC
Organism: uncultured Verrucomicrobiota bacterium; assembly: GCA_903844265.1. Classification (GTDB taxonomy): domain Bacteria; phylum Verrucomicrobiota; class Verrucomicrobiia; order Limisphaerales; family CAIMTB01; genus CAIMTB01. The sequence goes on along the minus strand of CAIMTB010000054.1, from coordinate 1,119 downwards.
GATGAAACTGGTGCAACTGCGTGTAGAGGGTGTGCTCCGTCAGCCGACCCTCCGTGGGTTGCAGGGATGTCGGTACCGTTGACGTGCCCGCGCTGGGTGTGTCACGGTGCGACACATGAAGACCGTGACCCTCCGCGAATTGCACGCCAGGACCGGCGAGTGGGTGCGCGAGGCCTCGCGGTGCGGCCAAGTCGTGGTGACGGACAACGGGCGCCCGATCGCCAGGATTATCCCCGAGACGGAAGGAACCGGAACCCCGTATTTCGCCAGCCGCAAACCATCCAAGGCGTTCCGCACTCTGGACGAAAGCGGAAGGACGGGCCGGGGGCCCGACATCACCCAGATCATCTCCGAGGGTCGGGAGGACCGTGGCTGATGCTCTACTTCGACACGAGCTACCTGGTCCGGCTGTACACCAGCGACCCCGGCTGGGAGCAGGTACGGGCCCTCGCGGGCACCGACCGGCTTGCGTGCTGCCTTCATGGTCGGGCCGAAACCGTGGCGGCCTTCCACCGCAAGCTGAGGGAAGGGGCGATCCTGGGGAGGGAATTCAAGACCTTGCTCGCGGAGTTCGATCGGGACTCGGAGGCCGGCGCGTTCCGCTGGCTGCCTTTGTCGCCCTCGGTTGTCGAACGGCTCTCGTCGACATACGCGAGCCTACCCCCGAACGTCGCGTTGCGCGCCGCGGATGCCATACATCTCGCCTGCGCCGCCGAGGCGGGGTGCGGGAGGGTGTTTTCGAATGACACGCGCTTTCTGACGGCAGCGTCGCATTTCGGACTCGTCGGGGAAAACGTCCTCCGGCCTTGAATCTCGGGTGCTGGAGTGGGGTGAGTTGCCGCAGTCCGAGCGTTCCCCCAACTGCGCGTCTCCACCATCGAATAAAGGGACAGGTCTTGTATACGATTCGTCGCCGACAGGATCCTCGAAACAGTCCCCGCGCTAAAATAAAGGGGCAGGTCTTTTATAGGCTTGACTTGGTGTCTTCCCTCCTCTTTCCTCCGTCCATGCGTGCGCGCCGTCTCAAGCTTCCCAACGACAGGCCCAGCGCCTTCTATCACTGCCTCTCCCGCATCGTCGACAAACGCCCCATCTTCGGACCCACCGAAAAAGACCACT
>CAIMTB010000053.1 GCA_903844265.1 uncultured Verrucomicrobiota bacterium | reverse complement strand
TCCCCGAAATTCGTCTCCGGCCCGCTGACCCACACGATCTTGCCCTCTGCCGAAAGACAGACCAACCGGCCGTCAGCTCGGATTCCGTAGAGGTGTTGGCCCGACCAAATCGGAGAATGCTGTGTCGCCCCGAACACGTCGGCTTTTTGACGGAAGACCTCCTTTGCAGAAAGCTTCCCGGCGTCCTCACCGAACTGCAGCAACATGCATCCCGCACCGTATCCGCCCGTCAGGAACACACGCCCCTCCCCAAGCAGGACCGGGGTCGGCACCATCGCCGCATTGATCTTCCACGCGGTCGTCTCCCACGCGATCGCCCCGTCCTTCGCGGACACCGCCACCACGCCGCGACTCGCGCAGTACAGGAAATACCTCGCGCCGCGGAACTCCATCGGGACGACGGAAGAGTGGGTCATCCTCCAGCCGTTGGGATTCGGGGTTCGCCATTTCACGGCGCCACTCGCCAGATCCACCCCCATCAGCAGCGCGTCACGCCCCCCGGGCGCCAACACCACGATGTCGCCGTCCACCAGCGGACATTGCCCCGTGTACCACTCCGGCACCGTGGTCCCAAAATCAGCCACAAGGTCGAGCCCCCACCGGAACGTGCCCGCCTCGGCATCCACGCCCACCACATGACACTTGGGCCCCATCGCCACCACAAGACCGCCAGCCAACGCCGGCACGGTCCGTGTCATCCCATGGTTCCGCTTCACCACCATCGGGTACGAGTACCGCCAGATCTCCGCGCCGTCCGCCAACGACAGACAACGCAGCGCGTCGCGCTGAAGACCACGATCGTAATCCATCAGATAGATCCGGCCCTTGTCGATCACCGGCCCGGCATACCCCTCCCCCACCCCGATCGACCACAGCTCACGCGGCCTTCCATTGGGCCACGCCCTCGCCAATGGAACGGTCTCGGTGCTGATCCCATCCAGGTTCGGACCCCGGAACCGAGGCCAGCGCCCGGGCAGGTCCGACGGCTTGCCCGGACCCGCCGCCAGCGTCCCCGCCAGGAACACGTTGACCGGCTTGGCGACGGCAGCCTCGACTGGCGTGCCGTCGGCACCTGGGATTCTCGGCGTGATGACGGTCCGCAGCGGCGCGAAAAGCCAGGTCACGAAGACTCCCGCCAGCACGATCACCGCCAGCCACTGGAGCGCCGGCGAAAGAGCCCTCGATCGGGGAACGGAGCGATCCATCGTGGGGTCCAGCGTCCCGCCCACCGCCCGCCGCGACTCTCCCAAAACAGTCAAATCCTCAACTTTCCTTGGCCTCCTCCCTCCCTGACGAAATCCATCCCCTCGACGACGACACCCAGGTGAACCGGACCGGATGTCCTGTTCAACCCGGGCCCCATGCCATGAGCGACATGTCGGTGTGGAGCACGTCGCCAACGCCATCCGTGATGATGGCGTTCTGGCCAAAAGTGACCCCGCCAAGGCGTTCGTCCCGACGATAGGTCTCCAAGGTCCTGAGGGGTTCCTCGCCACGCACGCCGCTGATCGGATCGGTGTTGGTGATCACGCACCGGGTGCATGGCTTCACGATGCGGAACGTGGCGGTCCCTGCCATCAGCGATTCCATCCGGTCCTCGCCGTAAGCCGCGGTCCCTGCAATCACAAGGTTCGGACGGAACCGTTCCATGGTGAGCGGCGGACCCGTGATGCGGGAGTTCAGGTCGGCGAGCGATTCCTCGGAGAGGATCAGGATCGGGAATCCATCTGAAAACAGGTTCTCCGCCTCGGACGCACCGGTCCAGACAGGATCACTGAGACGCCGGAACTTCGGGTCGAAACGCACCAGTCGCACCCGGAATCCGAGGAAGTCCGTGAACCACGCCGCGGCATCCGGCCCCATGTCGAGCGCCGGGCAGCGTTCCTTCCAGATCACCACCTCGCACTTCGTGACTTCGCCGGGGCGGATCTTCAAATCCAAGCGCATCCCGCCGTGGTCGGGCGCGAGAATTTCCAATGCCTCGGCAGAAATGACGGTTTCGACAAGCGCAAGGCGCGCGGCCTCCCGCTGGGTGAGGAATGTCCCGTCCGGGCGGACGACCATCCATTCGCGGTCGTGCGAGAAACCCCGCTGTGTCAGTTGGATCTCGTCGAGATGGATGCCGCGACAGGACTTGACCGGGTAGATGTACAGCCCGGCGATGCGAAGGTTGTCCGATGGCAGGGGTTCACTCACGTCGCGTGTGGGCTCGGCTCAGGAAGGTTTGGTCGCGAGCACCAGCGGCGATGGTGCCGGGACCTCGAGCAGACGCGCGTTCACGAACCCAGCCTCCTCAAGCCACGCCCTGATCTCCGCGAACGTGAAGGCATCCCCATGCTCGCTGTGCACCAACATGTTCACCGCAAAGATCAAGGACGGCGCCGGACCGGTCCGTTCGTCGTTCACAAGAAATTCCATGATGGCCACCGTCCCTCCGGGGGCCAGCGCGGCGAAGGCCCGACGAAGCAACTCGCGGCTCCGGTCGACACCCTCGCTGTGGAGGACATGGCCAATGGTCGCGATGTGATGATCGACGCCGAAATCCGCGACCAGCAAGTCCCCCGCGACCCCCTTGAGGCGGTTCCGGACCCCGGACCGGGAGGCCATCCGGCGCGTCACGTCCAGCACCCTCGGCCAGTCCACGGCGGTGATCTGGACGTGCGACGACAACTGCGCCAGTCCAATGCCCCAGACTCCTGAACCCGCTCCAAGGTCGAGCACGCTGACGGCCTCCGTCGCAGACGGGACGCCGAGGTGCTCTCCCAATGCCCGGGCAGCGGCATAGCAAAGCGGGAACAACGACTCGACAAACTCGGAGAAAAATTCAGCGCCGTGGTCCTGCCGATTCACCGCCGAGGCCGGTTGCCCGCTGCGGACAATCTTCGGCAACTCGGTCCAGGCCGGCAGAAATTCGCGCCCCATGTTCTTGAAGAACGGCGCCAGGGATGCCGGACGACGGGAGACCAGGTAGGTGTCGCTCTCCAGCGTGAGAGCATACGAGCTGCCCATGCGCGAGAGAAGCTGGAGCCCGACCAGCGCATCGGTGATGGCTCGCACCCCGCGCACGGAAGCGCCGGAGCGCCGCGCGATCTCGTCCACCCCCAACGGCCCATCCACAAGCACGTCGAACAGCCGGTTCTGGACGGCTGCTTCGATGATCAAGGTCGGTGCATACCCCCAGGCCAACTGGAGCACGCGATCAGGTGAGGGACGGGTCGCGGCATTCACGCGCGGCGATGGGAGACGAGTTTCGGGCGGGATGCAATCCGTGTCTCGCATCTTCCTGAGAATCCACGGTAATTACCGACCCATGAACCGATCCCACCTCCGCTGGGGCATCCTGGGTGCCGCCAATGTCGCCCATAAGAACTGGCGCGCCATCCGCCTCGCGGGGAATGCCACGGTCACCGCCGTCGCCAGCCGAAACCCTGCACGCGCCCGGGAATTCATCGACCGCTGCCAAGCCGAGGTGCCGTTCCCGGAAATTCCCATCGCCCTCGACAGCTACGAGGCCCTGATCCATTCGCCAGACGTCGACGCCGTCTATTGCCCGCTGCCGACCGGCATCCGCAAGGAATGGGTCATCCGCGCCGCCCAGGCCGGCAAACACGTCATCTGCGAAAAACCCTGTGCCCCCTCCGCCTTCGATCTCCAGGAGATGATCGAGGCCTGCAGGAAAAACGGGGTTCAGTTCATGGACGGCGTGATGTTCGTCCACAGCCGCCGCATCGCACGGGCCCTGGAAGTCATCGGAGACGGCACTTCCGTGGGCGACGTACGCCGCATCACGACGCAGTTCAGCTTCCTCGCCGACGACGATTTCGCGGCCAGCAACATCCGTGGCCGCCTCGATCTCGAGCCTCAGGGCTGCGCCGGCGACCTCGGCTGGTATTGCATCCGCCTGGCCCTCGTGGTGCTCCCCGGCCAGATGCCGATCGAAGTCTCGGCGCGCTGCCATTCCCGGGTGGCGGGCGCCCCGCACGGTGCCGCGGGACCGGCCGACCTCACCGCCGAGCTTCTTTTCCCAGGCGGCGTCACGGCCGGATTCCACTGCTCGTTCCGCACCGGCCTCCAGCAATGGGCCCACGTCAGCGGGACCAAGGGTTCGCTCTACATGCCCGACTACGTCCTGCCTCACGTCGGCACGGAACTCGGATTCGAAATGGCCCAACCGGAATTCCACGTCAACGGCTGCGAGTTCCGCATGGAACCCAACGACCGCAGATTCACCGTCCCGGAACACAGCCACGGCGCGGAAATCGCCCCGGAATCCAACCTCTTCCGCAACTTCTCCGCCCAGGCCCTCTCCCGACACCTCAACCCGGCGTGGCCGGAAATCGCCCTGAAAACCCAGCAGATACTGGATGCCTGCATGGCGTCCGCCGACCACGACGGACAGCCGCAGCGACTCCCGTCCTGAACCCTTCCAGGCGAGGGCCGCAACCGCGCCAGCGGGCGGGACGGTCAGCGCACGGAACGATCCGCCGCCCACAGGATGCCCCGCGACACGACGTCGAGAAACACGGGGTCGCAGAACGCATCGTCCGAATGCCCGTAGGTCGTCCCGAAGACGCGCGCCTTGCCGTAGCGATGGGACCAGATGACAGGGTAGGATTTCCCGTCCTTTTCACTCATGGAAGTCGCGAGGATCTCGGTCCCGGGCCAGACTTTCTCGACGACATAAAGTTCGTCGATGCGGGTCACCCAATGGTCCGGCATGGCCTTGACCGCAGGATGATGGGCGCTGGTCTTGGTGACCGGGTAATGGCTGAGGTGATCGTGTCGCCGACTGGTCACCCCGATGAATTCGCGCCAGTCGTCGATGTCGGTCGCGCGATAGGTGTGCATCGCGCAGTGGATCACCACCGCGGGAACGCCGGCCTTGTGGGCCGCGGTGATGCTACGGATGTAATCATGGCTCGTGGTGTCGGCGAAACACTCGTTGTGCACCACCACGTCGTAGCCCTTGGCCCAGTTCGTGTTCGCGTACAACGGGATCTCGGCCTGGGTACCGTTGCCGCCCTCGTTCACCACGGTCCACTCGACCGCTGTGAGAACGCCAACCGCGTTGGTCAGCTGCCGGCTTTGGAACGGATAATTGTGGCAGCAACCACCCGTGATGAGCAGCGCCCGCAGCGGACGCTCCTTCGAGGCCCGCGCCCCGCCGGCACGGGCTTCGCCCAGGGACAACACCGACGCCGCGACGGCGAGCAGCGCCAGAAAAACACGCGGAAACATGGAGGAACGGTTCATGCGCGGTAGAAAAATGCAGGCAGGTCAGGCTCAGGCGAACGCATTGTTCCGGTAGGCACCCATCTTCGGGGCCGACGGATTGACCTCCGGACCAAAGTACCGCAGCGCGACCAGCGGCTCCGTGGCACTCGTGTTCTCGAAAGTCACGCCCGCCTTCGCACCGTCCTCGGTCACGAAATACTCGTCCTCGGTGAGTTCATGGAACCGGATCAGCTTGGGGCTGTTGAGCGGCTGGCCGTTGATGCGGCCGGTGCCCTGCACGCAGATCAGGCCGTACGCGCCTGAATCCTTGACGGTCACCTTCACCCCGGGATCCACCGTCAGCTCCTTGGCGGTGAACAGTTGCTCACCCTCGATCTTGCCGTAGACGATCCACCGGTCGACAAAGCCCTCGCCCCGAGTGTCGGCCACCGGAACGGGTTCGAGGTAATGGTTGTCCTTGAAGTTCGGATCAACGTTCCCGTCCCAGTCGAGCTGCTCGACGATGAAATCCAGGTCCTTGTGCTTTTCCTTGGGCATGTCCTTCACGAGGAGGGACCAGGGAACGTAGCGGCCTTCGACGAGGCTCTGGTACATGCCGAAGACGTCACTGCCCCACTGGGGCTCGTAGGTGCAAAGGCTGCCGGGCGCGTGGAGGATGCACGGCGGGATGAGCCAACCGGTGCCCGGCTTGAGGCGATACGCACGGCTCAGGTCGAGGATCCCGTTGTCGCCACGGTTCCAGTCCTCGAGGCACTTGCGGACCTGGGCCTTGGTGGTGCCGGGCTCCAGCCCCATGAAGGTGTACGGGAAATTGTTCCCGACGTTGTTGTGCTGGGGCGGGAAATAATACGACTCGGGCTTGCCCTCCTGGCCGACCAGCTTCGCCTGCTTGGCGCTCTGGTGCATGTGGTGCGGGATCGGCCCCATGTTGTCGAAGAACTTCGAATACACCGGCCACCGGCTGTACTTCTTCCAAATGGCCTTGCCGATCAGCGTGGCGCCACAATCGGCGACCGCCTGCCGCAACGTGAAGCGCTCTCCACCCACGACGCAGTAGCTGAGACCCTCGTCCGGCACGCGCCCCTCGTTGGCGGCCTCGGTCGTCGACGCGAACCAGCGTTCGTCGATGCCGCCCCGGTTCGCCCCGTACGCATAGGTGTCGTCTGGATGAAGCTTAAGCCGCAGGCCGGGCTGGAGGAACGAACGCGGAACCCAGGCGGGCGCGAGCCGCAACAGGCCCCCGGTGCGCCCCAGTTCGGCTTCCACCTTGGCCTGGGTGTTCTTCTTGATCGTCTTGAGCTGGTTGACTGAGTTCATGATCCAATGTCGATAGATTCGTTCCCGCGTGGCAGGCCCGGCCCCACGCGACCACACGCGCGCGGTCCCCTGCGACGGGTTTGAGAAACGATAAAACCGCGAAACGCCCGGGCCAATGAAAAGCTCCGGAAAAGGTGGGCCTCACCCCCCGACTGTTCCCGGCGCTGCGCCTGCCAGGCGCTGAAATGGTCCAACACCGGCCCCAACCGATCCGCCAGCGCCGTGAACTCACGGTGGTCGTCCTCAAACCCGTCCTCGAAATGATCCGGGATGGCGTCCTGACCGCTCACGAAATAGGCCAGCGCCTGCTGAAGCCACGGCTCCAGCTCGGCCCAGTCCTCGGGCTTCGAGTATTCCCCGGAATCGATCGCCTCGCACTCTTCCGTAACCAACCCCTGTTCAGATCTCGTCCTACGGGCGACGGCTAGGACGTAAGGGCATGAGTTGTACCGGGGCAGAGGCATGCAGGGTCGGTTGTACCACGACACTTGCGTGCGCGTGCTGGCCCGGAGCCTTGGGTCCCCTTTCGCTCCTCCTGGGGCTGCTGCTGATTCCCAAGCCGGCGAAGGCGGAGGCGGAAAATGCGGGGCCGTTGCTCCCAAGCCTCTCGATCCTAAGGGCAGGCACCGGCGCCCTCATGATCGACGGCCGGATTCCCCAGGACTGTTATGCCGTGGTGGAACAGTCCTCGCCACCCGGTTCCGCTTTCCGGCCTCTCACCGTTCTCATCCCTCCCAACCCCGGCGTGATCCACTCGGCCATTCCACTCCCGCGCACCAGCGGGGCTGCAGTGTTCCGTCTGCGTTCGATCGCGCTCGCAACACCCGAGGATCAGGACGGCGACGGGATCGACGACGTCTACGAAGTGCGGCGAAACCAGATGTTGAATCCGTTGGACCCCTCGGATGCCTTGCGGGATTCCGACGGCGACGGAGTCAACAACCTCACCGAATACATCGACCGGACCGAGGCGGCTCCCGCGCGCTCGGATGCCCCGGTTCAGTACGAATCCCTCGACGCGCTCCGTGCCAGCGCGCGGATCCCGCTTCCCCCGATGGTCCACCTGGGCGGGTACACCTCCGACGGGGATGGGTGGGGCGGATGGTTTGCATGGCGCGAAGGCGATACCCGACCGGATGACGGAGGCCTGGTGGTCGAAGTCATGCCCGGCCAACGCGGACGCCTCGAACGTATCGTCGAGGCGGGAGAAGCGGTCCAGACCGCCTGGTGGCGCCCACCCACCAATGGTGTCACGGACGCGGGCCCGCGTCTGCAAAGGGCGTTCGACTATGTCTCCACCCGGGTGGTGAAACGTCTCGTCATCAACCCGGGCCGTTACCATATCACCTCCCGGATCGCCTATCTCGAACCCGACCAATGCCCACTCCGCCTGGTCGGAGTCGATGATTTCACCGTGGACGGCGCCGGGGCCACGATCGTGACCGACACGGACGGCGAGATGTTGATGCTCATGAACTGCCATCGCGGCACAGTCCAGAACCTTGCTTTCCGCGGGGCTGGCAGCGATCGGAGCCTGAAGGACGGCAACTACACGGCGGTGGCTCTCGGAGGCCGGCAATCCGACCTGATCTTCAGCCGCTGCACCATCACCGGCTTCATGCACGGCATCAGCCATCTCCACGGCGAAAAAACATCGGTCCGCGTCACGGTGCGCGAATGCCGATTCGAGGACGGCTCGGACATGGGCCACGGAACCCTCGGATCCGACGGCGCCGGGGTCAGCGGCGTCGGGGATGACTGGCTGATCGAGAACAACTATTTCTACGAATGCGGTCGCAGCATCGAAATCGAAAACACCGCCCAGGACCTGCCGATCTCCCGCGTCCAGGTCCGCGCCAATCGCATCGTCAATGTGCGCAACCTCGGGATCGTCGCCTTCCTCGGCAGCACGACCCTAGGCTCTTCCCAGCAGTCGGACGTGGTCCTGCGCGACAACGTCATCATCGGAAAATCCCCGCGCCACATCGACCCGCGCGGCAACGTGGTCCCGATCATCCACCTCTCGGTCAACGGAGGAAGCCGCTGGATCATCCAGGGCAACATCTGCCGCGACGGCGATTACGCCGGGATCTCGCTCTACTCCAACCAGGCCCCGATCGAGGACTGCCTCGTGACCGGCAATGTCATCAGCGACATCGGGGGCCGGGGGATCCAGATCTATTCCACGACCACGATGATGACTCGCGGCATCGTCATCTCGAACAACCGCATCACCACGTGCTACGAGCCCGCCATCGTCCTGACCGGTGAACACCTCATCGCCCAGGGCAACCTGATCGAGAACAGCGCCATAGGAATTTCCCTCGGCGACGTCAACGCGCCGTTCCTCCCCACCACCGACGTCGTCGTCCGCGCCAACACCCTCAGCGGCTTCCCGTCCGGCTTCCCAGCCATCGTGATCGCCCCCGCCGCCAACCGGTGCACGATCGCCGACAACGACATCTCCCAGGCGGACATCGGAATACGCGACCTTTCGGGACGAACCACGGTTGCAGGCAACCGCTTCTCGAATGTCGGTCTCGAAATCGACACCCCCGCCGAGTGATTACGGGACGGCCAACCGGTAGAACCAAGACCCCACATCTCCCGGCTGCCACGTGAAGCCCACCCTTCCCTGGCCATCCGACGTGTTCGACTGCAACACCTGCCAGACCTTCAGGTCCGGGCAACCCTCCAACCGGTAGAGCACGTTGGGAACTCCCCCTCCCGACAACACATCGGTCCCGGTCACCGCTGAATGCACCAGCGAAAGCGTCGTCCGAACCACCCGGAAGACCACGTTTGTAATATCCGACGCCAGCGACAACTGCACCACCCGGGGCGTGTAGACCTCCGGATGCTCCTCCACCTGGAGGATGTAGAACCCGGCGGTGAGCGGCGCCGACAGGAACCCGCCGGACGAATCCGTGACGAGCCGGTTGGTCCCGACCAGTACGCCGACCCCGGCCATTCCCTGATCCCCATTCAACACCAAACCACCGATCCGGAAGGACACGACGCCGACTTCGAGGGCTCCGATATCCGGCCCAGCCCCGGCTGGCCGGGGAAACCCACGCTGGTCGACCGGCGGGATCGAAGCGGGATCCGCCGCGTCGACCACCGGACTCCCCGATAGCGGAAGACAACCCGCGAGCCCGGTCGACCACACCTGATAGCCACCGAGGATCGGATCGGTGCGGAGAAGCGACGACGCCGACGGAGCCGACGGTCCTGCGTCAGTGAAGAGATTATGTCCGTAATCCAGGAGGGGCCCGTCCACGGTGGAGAAGTCGTTCGCGGCGAGGATCGAATTCACGACCGTGACATGGGCGCCCGCGTCGGCCGCGATGGCACTGCCGCCGAGCCTGCCTGGAGATCCATCCTGCGACCCGGTGCCGCCTGCGGTTCCACCGACCCCGTTGGTTCCGGAGTTCCAGGCAAAGGTCACGTTGGTCACGTCCAATCGCCCCCGGACATGGATGCCGGCGCCAAGGGCGTCGCCGCCGCGCCCGCCGTCGCCAGCGGTAAACGTGCCGGCCGCTCCACTGCCACCGCTGCCACCGGCGATCAGGTTCGTGTAGAAGGTTGTGTTGACGACGACGCCGGTGGACCAACTCGCGACCGCACCACCCGACGCGCTGCCGCCGCCCGCTCCGTCCAGGCCTATGTTCGTGAAGGGCGCTGCTGCTGCCGCCCCCGAACCGCCCGCGACCAGGTTGGTGGTGAAGGTGGACTGGGTGAGCATCAGCGAACCCGCGCTGAATATCGCGCCGCCCGCAGCGCGCGCGCCCGCAGCGCCCTGCCCCGCACCCAGGATGGTACCATTGGAACCTCCAGCACCTCCGTCGCCACCGCGCGCTGCATTCCCCTCGAAGGCGCATCCCGCGACGACCAGTCGACCAACGCTCGAGATGGCCCCGCCGAAACCTGGGGCTCCCACGCCACCCTCGCCACCGTGACCGGCACGCACCGAACCGGCTCCCCCCTTGCCACCGTCGCCACCCTTGCCGCCATTGGCCGCGTTGGCGCTGAACTTGCACTGGATGAACGTCGCGTCGCCCGCTGAATCAACAGCCCCGCCGGACGCCTGAAAACCCGACGTCCCCTCCGTCCCGTCATCGCCAAACCCGAACTCAACCGCGCCGTCAGTGCCCGCAATCCCCGCGGTGCCCACGGCCTGGGACGCGGCGAACAGGACATTGGACGCGAGCAGGATTCCCTCGTTGAAGATCGCCCCGCCGTTGGTGGACAGCCCATCCCGCAACACCACGTCACGGATCTCGAATCGGACGCCCGGCAGAACGTGGAACAGGCGGAACCTGCTGCCGCCAGAAACCGTCGCCGTGCCGCCCGCCGCCGCCGGCATCAGGATCGTGTCGTCCGCCACGAGGACCGGCGTCAGGAGCGTCAGGGCATCGGTGAACGACAGCTGCACCGTGCCACCCCCACGCATGGCATCGAGGAACGCCGCTGTGGAATTCGTGGAAACAACGCCGCCTGCATTCGCGGGCAACACCCGTCCAGCCCCGGCGAATCCTGCAAGCGCAAGCAGCAGCGCAAGCCAGGAGGTAGGGCGGGGCACACACAGGGCCCGTGAAGGTCGCGACAACATCGGGGGGGGGACTCTCGGGGTCATGCGGGCCAAATCCGCGCGTGGATCATCAATCGTAGGACGCGACGACCTCGATCTCGACAGCCGCCCCACGCGGAAGCGCGGCAACCTGGATCGTCGAACGCGCGGGGAAGTCGCCACCGAAGTGGCGCGCATACACCTCGTTCATGCCGGCGAACTCGGCGAGATTGACCATGAACACCGTGCTCTTCACCACATGGCCAAAGCCCAGGCCCTGATCCTCCAGGATGAGACGGATGTTCTCCAGGACCCGCTCCGTCTGGGCCTTGATGTCGCCCGCGACGATCTGGCCATTCGCGGGATCGAGCGGGATCTGGCCGGAACAAAAGAGGAGACTGCCGGCGCGAACCGCGTGGTTGTAGGGGCCGACGGGCGCGGCGGCCTTTGCTGGGCGGATGATCTTCTTCACTTCTTCTCCTCGTACCAGGCCATCTGGATGTTCTCGAGGGCCTTCTCACTCGAGGCCTCGGGTCGGTCACCAAACTGCTCCAACTCGCAAACCATCTTGTGCAGCTTGGGGAAACTAAGCTTGAGAGGATCCTGGTCGGGGAACTTGTCGATGAGCGCCCAGGCGATCTCCTCGTTGTCTTTCCAGGTCAGTTTCATGCGCGGATCGCCAGGGTTATGCCGTCCCGTTCAGCGGTTCTTGTCGCGGCTTGAGGATTTCTTCCTGGCGGGCGCCACGACTTCGTCAGGCGCGTCGTTGGTGCTGCCAGGATCGACCCCCAGCCGCTTGGCCATGGCGGCCTCCTCACGCTGGAATTCACGCACCGCGTGCGCCGCATTCGGCAGGTTGCGCTGCTCGAGTTCGGCCAGCTTCGACGCCTCCTGCGGCGTGTTGAGGATGGTCGGCCGGATCAGAACGATCAGCTCCGAACGCTGCTTGAAATCGCTCTTGCTCCGGAACGCCCAACCCAACAGCGGGATGTCCTTCAGCCACGGCACGCCACTGGTGGAATCGGTCTCACGGTCGGTGATGAACCCGCCGAGAATCACGGGCTCGCGGTCGCGAACCGACAACACCGCCGCCGCGGAACGCGTCCGGATGGTGGGCACCTCGTCGTTGCCCACCTTCTGGGTCGGCCCGAGCTGGTCGATCTTCTGGTCAACCTCGAGAGTCACGAGACCGTCCGGCGTGATGTACGGAGTCACGGAAAGTTCGGTGACAACATCGCGCTCCGAATAGGTCGTGTACGGCTGGTAACCGCCGCCGAGCCCACCGTAGGAAGGAGAACTGCTCTGGGGGTACGGAACCGTGTCACCGATCCGGAAGGTCGCCTGCTGCGCGTGCGTGGTCTGGATGCGCGGACGCGCCAGCACACGGGCCCGGCTGTCCGAAGCCAGCGCCTTCACCGCCAGGCCGAAATCATCCTTGTACTGCCCAAAATAACTGAAGCCACTCGGGAACGCAGACCCGACAATGTTCGTCGCGAAATTGGCACCGTTCATGGAACCGGCCGCGCCTGACCATCCCCCGAACTTCTGAGGGTTCTGCACCATGCTCGCGCCGAAGTCCTTGTTCTTGTCCAGGCTGACTTCCAGGATGATCGACTCGATCAACACCTGGGCAAGGAGCTTGTCGATCTTCGCCACGATGTTGGTCAACATCTTGAAATCCTCCTTGTTCGCATAGACGAGGAGCGAATTCGAACGGTTGTCAGGGATGATGCGGGCATCCGCCAAAAGGCTGTACTGCCCACCACCTCCGCCGCCGCCGACCGCGGCCGACGTCACCTGCCGCAACCGATCCTGAAGCCCCGACCGCGCCGCACCGGGACTGCTCATGCCCGTCCCGCTCATCGAGGATCCCGAGCGGGATCTCGAGGACGACGAGCTCCGTGAATTGTAGCCCCCCGCTCCCGCACCACCCACTCCCCCGACACCCCCGACGCCACCGGCGCCCCCGACACCGCCCGCACCGCCCGACGAAAAACCAGACATCCGACCGGAGGAACGCCCTCCGCCCCCGGACGGCGAACCGGTGACGACGCTGTTCAGCGTTTCATAGATCTCGTCCACCTTGCCGTAACGAATCGGAATGACCTCCAGCTTGTAGTCGGTCTCGACCGACACATCGAGTTCCTTGATGAGTTCCGCCATCCGCTTCACGTTGGCCGCCATGTCGCGGAGGATGAAGAAATCCTGGTCATCGAACACGAGCACCGCGTTCTGGACCTTGCCGGACGCAAAGGACTGCACCGCCTGGGCAATGTCCCCAGGTTTCACCTTCGACACCCGGATCATCTTGGTGACGAACTGGCCCAACTCGGAGAACGTGTCGGGCGCCTCGCCCGTCGCCTTCGCACCCTGCGCGGCCACCTCCGTGGTCGGAACCACCTTGAGGAACTTCTCGCCAATGGGGATCACCGAAATGTTGTTGAGCGCAAACACGCCATTCAACGCCTCGATCGACTCCGCACGGGACAGGTTGTCCAACCTCAGCGTGATCGGCCCGCCAGCAAGCGTGGGCGGTCGCAGCAGAACCCGCTTCATCAGGCCCGAATAAATATCGAGCGCGTTGTCCAACGGCATCGCCTGGATGAAAAACGAAATCGGCTTGTCGTCTTCAAGATCCCGGAACTGCTCGTGAAGCTCGTCGGAACTCAAACCCGACTCCACGTCCTTCGTCTCCTTCGCGTCCTTCAGATCCTTCCCGTCCGGCCCCTTGCCGCCAGGACCGCCACCGGCCCCGGACGGTAGCCTGCCCGCCGCGGATGGAGTCCCCGCAGCAGCCGGAACCACGATCGCCGGGGCGTTGGTGGGACGATTGCGCATGGGAGCCTGCCGGAAGGTCGCGGTTCCCGGGGCCACCGCGCCCGCGGCGGAATTCGTCGGGACCGCCGCGGACGGCACCAGGGCTGGCACCGGGGCTGCGCGCACGCCGGGAACAGGGGAAGCCGGCGC
>CAIMTB010000052.1 GCA_903844265.1 uncultured Verrucomicrobiota bacterium | reverse complement strand
CCGATCTCGCCCGATGTGATCACAACGTTCCCGCTCAACCTCTACCTCGGCTCGCTGGTCGGCGCTTTCCTCGCGTCCCTCCTTACGCTGCCCCTGTGGCGACGTTGGTCTCTGCGTGTGGGTCTGGTGGATGACCCAGGGTCGCGGAAGATCCATTCGGAACCCATCCCCCTGGCGGGTGGGCTCGCGGTGATGACCGGATTCCTTGCCCCGCTCCTGCTCGGGGCCGCCCTGCTGCTCTTCGCGGGACACGAAGCCCGGATTCCCGGGCTCGACGGCACGGACCTGGCGAAGCTCGACTACGGCTTCGGCGCGCGCCGAGTGCAGCTGGGTGCCGTGCTTCTCGGGTTGGTGGGGATGCTCGTGCTGGGTTGGCTCGATGATCTCCACGAACTGCGGCCGCTGCCGAAGTTCGCAGGGCAATTCCTGATCGCGACACTCATCGCTGCTGCGGGAGTCCGGATCACGCTCTTCGTTCCCAGCGTCGTGTTCAGCTATGTCGTGACGGTTCTATGGATCGTCGGATTGACCAACGCGCTCAACTTCCTCGACAACATGAACGGCCTCTGCGCCGGCATCGGATCCATCGCCGCAGGGTTCTTCGCAATCGCCGCGGCGCGTCACGGGCAGTATCTCGTCGGGGCTCTCGCTCTTCTCGGCTGCGGCGCGCTGCTCGGATTCCTCCCGTGGAATTATCCCCGCGCATCCTGCTTCCTCGGTGATTCCGGGAGTCACGTCACCGGATTCCTGCTGGCCGTGCTGGCGATTCTCCCGAGCTTCTACTCCTCCCAGCGACCGCACGCACTCGCCGTGCTCGGCCCGCTGCTCGTCCTGGTGGTTCCCCTGGCCGATCTCGCCTCGGTGGTCTGGATTCGTATCCGGCTGCGACGACCGCCCTGGGTCGGCGACAACAACCACTTCTCACACCGCCTCGTGCGGGCGGGCCTGTCGCGTTCCGGTGCCGTGGCCCTGCTTTGGGTCGCAGGCCTGGTGGGTGGCATCGCCGCTTTGGCCCTCTGATCCTGGAAACGACAGTGGGACCTCGGCGCAGCCCACCCCCACCCGGGCCACCGCTGCCGTGAGCGCCGAGAGCCGTTCTTTCTGGAGTCCCCGCGAATCGAAGTTGGAGGCGTCAAGCCATCGCCTGTACGCCGCCCGCAACCCCGCCCACTCGCCGTCCACGATCGAGTACCACGCCGTGTCACGACTGCGTCCCTTCACCACCACCGCCTGGCGGAACAGTCCTTCGCAGGTGAACCCAAGCCTCGCCGCCGCGATGCGCGACGGTTCGTTCAGGGAGTCGCACTTCCATTCGCACCGCCGGTAACCCCACGAAAACGCGCGGTCGATCATCAGGAACATCGCCTCCGTCGCCGCTGCAGTCCGCTGTAGCCGTGGCGAAAAAGCGAGATGCCCCACCTCGATCGAACCATTCGCCGCATCCACCCGAAGATAACTCGACACCCCAAGCGGCTGCGCTCCCGCAGGATCCAGGATCGCGAAGAAAAGGGGATCCTCGCGGGCAGTCACCGCCTCGATCCACTCCCGATAGGCCGCCGCAGAATCGAACGGGCCGTAGGGCAGGTAGGTCCACATCCGGACGGCGACGTCCTCGCCGAAGACCGTGTGCAAGGCGTCCGCGTGGGCCGCGGCATCGAGTCGCTCGAGGCGACAAAACCTCCCCGGCATCGGCTCGCGGGACGGGATCTTCGCCGCCCGCCATTGCGGGAGCGGCCGACCCACCGGCTGTCCCAGCGCGTTGACGACGAAATCGCTCATCCCGGTCGCTGGTTTGCCGGCTCAATTCGCCAACGGCTGGCTGCTGCGGATGTACGCAAAGAAATCGCGGACCTGCCGGTCGTCCAGCCCGTCGAGAAGCCCCTCCGGCATCAGGGACATTCCCGCCGGCCTAAGTTCGGAGATCTCCTTTCGCGTCACGACGACATCCTGGCCGTCGAGTCCCCGGATCACAACGACCGCATCGTCCTGCCGGAGGATGAAGCCGCTCAGCGACCGTTCGTCCTTCGTCTCGATCAGAAAGTTCTCGTAGCCTTCCCGGATCTCGGCGCTCGGGTTCACGATGTTCAGCAGCAGCGTGTCGATATCATCGCGACGGTACGGCGTGAGTTCCGGACCCACCGAGCCGCCGGCGGAGAACAGCTTGTGGCAATTCGCACATTGAGCCGTGAAGAGCTTCTTGCCGTTGTAGGGATCCCCGGCTCCCCCATGCACGATCGAGGCCAGCTTCGTGATGCGCTGCTCCATCTCGGCGCTGGTGGGGCGTCCGGTCTGCGGCCACAACCGCGACACGAGTTCCTGGAGCTCCGCGCTCTTGTGCCGCTTCATCTGACGCGCGACATCCAGCCCCACGCCGTCCTGCTTGACGACGCCACCCTCGACCGCCTTCGCCAACTGCAGCGACCAACCCATGCGGCTCGCGAGCAGGTTGAGCGCCGCCACACGCGTCTGCGCCTTGGCCGCCGCGAGCAAGGCCACCGCACGCGCTCCGATTTCCGGCGAATCGAACGAACGCAAGGCCCCGGCGGCAGCCACCCGCACCGCCTCGTTGCCCGAGTCCAACGCTCTGAGGAGCCCCGGCACAGCACGCGATTCCTTCAGTTCACCCAGTATCTGCATCATCTGAATGCGCTGCCCGGCATCCGCGGCCTCGTCTCCCACCGAGGTCAACGCTCGCTCCACGGACCCGGGACGCCCGGTCCTCAATTGAAGCGCAGGCGATCCGCCCCCGGCGCCGGCGAGAGCCTGCACAAGATCCGCCGGGAGACCCGCAAGACTCCGCCCCTCGAAGGCTTTCTCGAATCCAGCCAGCATTCGTGCCGATCTCGACTCATCGGGGGAACGCTTCAGCAGGGCCACGCACGTTGCGAAATCCTCGGGTCCACCCGCCTGCGCGTACCGCCTCATCACCCGCTCGAGAAGATGCTCCTTCACGATCGCCCGATCCCATACGGCGCGTTCGTCGAAGAACCCGACGACGGCAGCGCGATCGGAGCCGGCCTTGGCCTCGATGGCCCACCACAACATCAGAGGCTGGCGCGCATCACGCGCATCCTCGTCGCGGTCGACAAGCCGTCGCACGAGCGCGAGCCCATCCGCCGCAGGCAATCGCCGCGCACTCGACGCCATCTGCTGACGCACATCCATGTCCGCCTCCACGCCCGCCAGCGCGCGGAGCGCCTCGGATTCACCCGGAGTGACGCGCCCCTCGTCCCCGAGCAACCGGACCGCCCATTCGCGCACCGGCGCCACGGGATGCTTCAAGGCGACGAGCGAGGTCGGCTCATCGAATCCTCCCACGGCGTGAAGCGCCCACAATGCCTCGAGAGCCGCCTGCCCCGTCTCCGACTGCAGCAGCCCACGCAGGCGCCCAGCCACGGACGGATCCCGCCGATCCGCCAACAGGCGCAAAGCCGTCTGCCGGATCCAGCGGTTCGGATTCGAGAGCAGCTCGACCAGGCGCAACGATGGGACCTTGCCGAGATCCTCCGGCCGCACCGCCCGCGATCCTTTTGCCTTGAGCCGATACACCCGGCCGTTCGAGGCATCCATGTTGCCCTGGTAATTGCGCCAGTGATTGACCTGAAAATCGTACCAATCGGCGATGTACAACGCGCCATCCGGACCGTGCTTGATATCCACCGGCTTGAACCAGCGGTCTGCCGAGCTGACCGCGAAACCGGTGTCCTTGGTTCGAAAGGTCGAGCCCTCCCGCTGCACATCCGCCATCACGACGCGTCCCTGCAACGGTTCGATCCCGAACAGGGTCCCATCGAACTGCCCGCTGAACGCGCCACCGCCGTAGATCGCGAAGGTGTGGGTGAACCGCTCGGCGTCATTGTGCGCCATCGGCGGGAAGTACCCGAACGCATACGGATTCGAGAGCTGCCCGTGCTTCTCGAAACCCTTCTGCAGATAGCCCCCTTGCGGATAGTGGAAGCCACGGGTGTTGCCGCCGTTGTGGCCGGAAAAAATCCGTCCCTGGTCATCGATCTCCACGCCGAAGGCATTTCCTCCGCCCTCGGCGAAAACCTCGTACCGACGCGATTCCGGATGATAGCGCCAGATGTTCTGCCCCAGCGTCATCACCGGCGCGTTGGTCGAACCCGGCCTCCGGATGTGCCCCGACACAGTGCTCCCCTGCGCACCGTACAACCACCCGTCGGGCCCCCAGCGCAGGCTGTTCGCCACCGAGTGCGTGTCCTCGATGCCAAACCCCTCCAGATGAACCTCCGGGTCGCCGTCGGGAACATCATCGCCATCGCGGTCCGGATAGAAGAGGAGATAGGGAGGATTCAACACCCAGGCCCCGCCACGCCCTTTCGCGACGGCCGTCGCTATGTTGAGGCCGTCGACAAAGATCGTGTGCTTGTCCGGGATGCCATCCCCATCCGTGTCCTCGTGGATCGAGATGCGATCGGCGCCGCGAAAATGGTTCGGAGGCGCAGGCGGCACCTTGTCGTAGACCGCCCGCCAGAACTGGTCGTGACTCACCAGCTTCAGTCCCGCCGGCGCAGGATACTGGCGATACTCGGCGATCCAGAGGCGCCCGCGCTCGTCGAAGCTGATCTGAAGCGGCTGCGCGATGTCGGGCTCGCTGAGCACCAATTCCATCTCGAGCCCATCCGCCAACCGGAAGCGCCGCAGGCTCTCGGCCGGTGACAGCGCTTTCGCGGGCGGCACCAGCTTCTCGGGCACACCCCCGCGGACGTATTGCTCGACACTGATCACGTCGTTGAACAGGTGGTTTGCCAGGCTCTCGCCAACCTGCGGCCGGCTCCACGCCATCTCGTCGCCGACGCGGAACTGCCACTCGCCCGCCATCGCGATCAGGTTGTCGCCGCTGCGCAGCGCCGGCGCCTTGCCCTTGAACCCCCCCTTCCCGTCGTGGTCGTACACCCGCAACGCCACGACCAACCACTCCCCCGGACGCCGAAGAGCACTCGGGATCGCATGATGATTGGCATCGTCCAGCCCGTTGCTGTAGTTCGGCGGAAACTGGCCGCCCGCCCCGATCTTCACCCCGTCGACGTAGGCCTCGTACGCGTTGTCGATGTTCTCGACCAGCAACTCCCAGTCGCGATCCGCCCAATCCGCCGGCGGCCGGACCATGCATCGATACCAGGCCACCCCGTCGAAGTTCGACAACGCCCCTTCGCTCCGATCATCCCACGTCCCCGGCACCGCCATTGCGTGCCATGCGTCACGATACTTCTTCTCCGCGTCCGCCTTGTTGACCGCGTCCGGCGGGATCGGGCGATTCAGCGCCCAGAGGATTCCGTTCAACAGCAACCGCCGAAACGCCGGCTGTCGAAAATCACCGGGATGCCCAAGCGACGAATAGAACACCCGCGCCTGCCTCGGTCCCGCCACATGCGTCCAGGCCACCGGCTCCGCCGCCTTGCCTGGCACAGCGCCCAGGAGCAGCGGCGTCGCCTCGCCCTTCAGCGGCCCCGTCAGATAGAGGGAACCCGATCCCGTGAGGGCAGCGACCTTCACGCCCGTGAGAATCGGATGCTTCTCCGCGCCCCCGGCCACGCTGATCGCCGCCGGAGGCGTCTCATTGCCGTGGTGTCCATGATAGTTCCCGCCAAGCACTTCCGCATCGAACGAAGCCCACGACCCGCCCGCACCCGCGTCCGCGGCCTGCGGCGAAAACGCATGGCTCGCAGTGCGGATCCCGACCACGGGCCGCCCCGCCGCAATATGGGCACGCACGGCCTCGAGTTCGTCCGTCCCCAGCGCCCGCCGCCGCACGCTCACGACCAGCAGATCCGCGTCGCGCAACGCGTCGACCAGACCCGGGAACCGGTGCTTATTCGCCGGGTCCTGCCGAACCACACGCACGTCCAGGCCGCGCCATCGCAGGTCCTTTTCCGCAAAATCCGGGAGCGTTTCCCAGGTGTGATACTCGTCCTCGCCGATGAGCATCACCACCCGCGGCCGCTTGTCGCCCTTGAACCGGAATGCATCCCCGCCGAGGAACGCCGCGCTCGTCACGCTCGGACACCAGTATTTCTCGATGTGCTCCGTCACGAGATCCGTCCCCGCGAAATGACTCACGAAGGGAGGCATCCGCGAACTGTACATGGTGTCGGTCATGTCCCTCACGAACACCACGTTCTGTCCCTGCAACACCATGTTCCGGATCGAGAAGGGGCGGCCCAGGACGCACATGTTCAGGTGCACGCCCATCACGATCACGTTTGTGATCCCGCGCTGGAACATCAGGTTGTACGCCTCGTCCGAGTCGGTGATGGCGTCACCCCCGGCGATCTCGAGCGTCGCGATCTGCCGGTTCCAGGGCCCTCCCTGCTTGCACTGCGGCCACTCGTCACAGCCGCCGTCGGAGTCGTCGATCGGCAAGGCCGGCTCCCGCGTGGTATCGAGGCTCTTCCAGCCCTGCGGCCGGTGCGGCGCCTTCGGTGCGGACTGCGCGAGTTTCCGCTGCGGGGTTCCTTCGTAGAATTTGAGCGTATCGCTCGGGCAATGGATGATGAACGCGCCCCGGGCGCGCGCCGTCCTGATCAGCTCGTTCATGCGCGGCGCCATCTCCCCAACGCGCCGAGTCGCGCCTTCGCACCAGTGCTGGTTCCACATGTCGCAGATGACCACCGCGGTGCGCCGCGCATCCCACGTGAGAGCCTTCTCCACGACGCGCCATTGGTTGGTGTCCCCCGGGTCGCGCTCCCGTGACCGCACCGACATCGTGAAATCGTCGGCCCGCAAGACGGCGGGCCGCGCCACCGCGAACCCGATGAGACAGGCGAAAACCAGCATCCACGGAACACGCGGAGGCACACGATGATTCATCGGGATGGAGAGCATGGCTGCGCGAGACACTAGCCAGGCACCACGTATTGGGAAGTCCGCTCGTGCACGGCACCGCACCGCAGACGGGG
>CAIMTB010000051.1 GCA_903844265.1 uncultured Verrucomicrobiota bacterium | reverse complement strand
TGAATCCCTTCACATCACCAGCCTTCCCGGACACGCTGAGAAAGTTCTACTTATCATAAAACCATTTACGACGGTTATTTCCTAATGAAAACCAACCTCCGGAGCCTGGGGATCGCGCGCCGCCGCAACCCCCAGGAAGGCCGCGCGCCGCGTCCTCGCAAAAAAAAGGCCCGACCTTCGCAGGCCGGGCCCAAAACCGACTCCACTGGACGACGAGACAGTCCGCCTCGATCAGGCCTTCAGCGGCTCGAATTCCTTGTCCTTCACGATGCCGGGCATCGGGACGGGGTACTTGCCATCCGGCCCGGATCGCAGCGGCGGGGCGGACTCCGGCGTGAGGGTATCGGCGCCGGGGGCGTATTCGTGCTCGTGGTTGAGCATCTGGTCGAAGGTGATTTCCTGGCCGGTGTGGGCGGCCATGCGGCCCATCGAGGTGACCAGGCTGGCTTCCACGCCGCGCTTGACCTCGTTGTACGGCTTGTCGTTGCGGATGGCGTCCATCAGGTCGTTCCACTCGTTGGTGTACGGGTCCTGTTCGCCGGGGACCGAGGGAGAGGTCCAGAGCGCACTGGCGCGGTCCGGGTTCTGACCCTTGTGGATGCTCGACGGGAAGCCGCAGTCATTGGCCTTCGAGGCGATGGCGATGCCCTTGGTGCCGTGCACGTAGCTCGCATAGATCGGCAGGGTGCCGTTGATGCAGCGTCCGTCCATGAAGAATTTCGAGCCGTCGGCGAAGGTGTACTCGACCGAGTAGGTGTCGAAGTTCTGGTCGATGCAGTCCTCGCCATTCGACTTGCGGTAGTGACGGCCGCCCAGCGCCTGGGCCTTCACCGGCCACGATCCCTTCATCCAGCAGAGGTGGTCGACGATGTGGATGTAGAAATCGCTGAAGCAGCCGCCGCTGGCCCACAGGAAGCTGTGGAAATGACGGATCTGCCACATCAACTCACTGCCCTTGCCGTCCCACTTGGTCGAGAACGCCGAGCCCACCGGCCCATGCATGCGGTAACCACGCATGGCCACGATGTCGCCGATCTCCCCGTCCTGGATGCGCTTCGACAAATCCTGAAGCGACCGGCTGTGGCGGGACATCAGGCCGACACCCACCTTGAGCCCCTTGGCCGAGGCTTCCTTCGCGAGCTCGATCATGCGGCGCGAGGTCGGGCCGTCCGCGGTCAGCGGCTTTTCCATGAAGACGTTCAGACCCTTCTGGATCGCGTACCGGAAATGGACCCAGCGGAAAGCGAGCGGGGTCGTGAAGATGGCCACGTCGCCGGGCTTGAGGCAGTCCATCGCCTGCTTGTAGGCATCGAAACCGATGAACTTCTTGTCGTCGGCGACCTCGACATGACTGCCGACTTCCTCGTTGCGCTTCAGGGCCTTGAAACTGTTCTCAAGCTTATCGGGGAAAACGTCGGCCATCGCCGTGAGCCGGACCGGCCCCTTCTTCGCGGTGGTGAGGGCGTTGACGGCGGCACCACTGCCGCGTCCGCCGCAGCCGATCAGGGCCACGCTGATGGTGCTGTCGTCCGCGGCATGGACGTAGGGGAGCTTCACTCCCGCCAGGGCGGAAACCCCGGCAGTCGCTCCGGCGGCCTTGATGAAGGCGCGGCGCGACGTGACGAGGTTCGTGGATTCTGGAGATGGAGTAGGTGCGGGGGATGGGGAAGGCGGTTGCATGCCCGGAGTCTGCCCTCGGACTCCCGCTCCCCGCAATTCCAGAAGCGCAAGAGCGCCGAAAAGCAGGTGTTTTCACACCCGCAAGTCGGCGCGCAAGAATCTAGCAAAAAGAGCCGGGCGCCCAACGGGGCGCCCGGCACGAGCCAAACCGCGGGGAGACGTCAGGAACGCCTCAGGCCGCCTTGGCAACGGTCTGACCCTTCTTCCACGTGCGCTTCGGCGGCTTGATGACCAAGCCCTTCTTGATGGCCTTGGCGGTGACCCGTATGAATCGGACCTCGCCGTTGGGCAGGATCGCCTTCACACGCTGGAGGTTCGGGAAGAACCGCCGCTTGGTGATCGCCGTGACGTGCGTGCCAATGCCGCCCTCGCGCTTCGGCTTGCCGCTGCGCCAGATCTTGCTGCCCTTGCCCGGACGGGCCCCTGTCAGTTCGCAAATCCTCGCCATAAAAGTCCTGTTACCTTCGAAAATGGGCGGGATCAGTAACAAGCCCCCGGCTCCGTGGCAAGCGGCAATTCCATTCACGCCTCGAGAATGGCCATCGCCACAGCGTAGATTCCGGTGTGACTCAGGCTCACATGCACCCGGTTCCCGCCCCGCCCCGCGAGCAATCCCCTGCCCTTCTCACTCAGCTTCACAAACGGTTCCCCCGATTCCCGCCTCGCTATCTCCATGTCATGCCATCCCAGCTCAGCCCCAATCCCGGTCCCAAACGCCTTTGAAATCGCCTCCTTCGCCGCAAATCGCGCCGCGACGTGAGGACCCGGACCCGGGTAGCTCTGGCAATATTCGATCTCCCCGGGCAGGAGAATCCGCTTCAGGAACCGGTCCCCAAACCGCTCAACCGACGACACGACCCGCGCCACTTCGATGATGTCGATGCCCGTGCCGAGGATCATGGCCGCGGCCCCAGACGGTAACCGCCCATGACCCCCAGGAACGCCTTCACGGAAGCCTCAAGCCCCGTCGACAACGCACCCGCAACGAGGCTGTGACCGATGTTCAACTCCTCCATGTGCGAAACACGGGCCAGCAACGCCGGGAGATTGCGCACAGTCAGGCCATGGCCCGCATTCACCCGCAACCCGAGCCGACGGGCAAGTTCCGCCCCCTTCTCCAGGCGCTCGAGTTCCGCCTCCGCCCCATGCCCCTCCAGAAACCGGTCGGCGTACGCACCCGTGTGAAGCTCGATGAACGGCGCCCCCGCCGCCGCCGCCGCCTCGATCTGCGCAGGCTCCGGCCCGATGAACAGGCTGACCTCAATGCCCGCCGCCTTCATCCGACGCGAAATCGCGCTGACCGCCTCCCGCTGCCCGACGACATCCAACCCTCCTTCAGTGGTCACTTCCTCGCGCCGTTCCGGCACCAGGCACACGATGTCGGGCCTCACGCGCAGCGCGATCTCGACGATCTCAGGCACCAGCGCCATCTCGAGATTCAGGCGCGTCGCGATCCGCTGGCGCAGCGCAAGGACGTCGCGGTCCTGGATGTGCCGGCGATCCTCCCGCAGATGCGCCGTGATGCCGTGCGCCCCCGCACGCTCACACACCAGCGCCGCCTCGACAGGGTCCGGCTCCCCGACCGTGCGACCCCGGAACCGAGCCTCCCGCAGGGTCGCGACGTGGTCGATGTTGACGCCGAGTTTGAGCATCGCTGGAAGAGGGATCACTTTTTCGGCGACGCAGTGGCCGGCGCCGGAAACGTCCGCACCGCAGGGCTCGGCGTCGAGGTCCCGGAAACACCCGGCGTGGCCGAGGTGCCGGACTTCGGCGGGAACGTCCGCGTCTGCGGCGGAGGCGGCTCCTGCCAGCCCGGGAAACCGGGGTTCTCGATCCACCGGAGCAGGTACAGAAGTTCCATCGAATTGAACCCGGTGGCCGACTGGCGCACGAGGCTCAGCTGGGCCGGCCCGGTCTGCGTCACCTCGGTCACGGTATCCCCAAGCAACGGCAGCGCCGCCTCCACCCACCGGACACCGGGGACGTACAGGCCACCCGAATCGGAGGTGGGAAGATGCAGTCCATCCGAGCTCAACATCAGCCGCGTGAACTGCATGAGATGGGTGAACTGGATCAGGCGCCCCACGTCATTCGTGCTCACCCGCGGCCCGGCGGTGTTGGGAGCGTTGGTCCTGAACAAACGGCGCCCCGTGGTTTCCC
>CAIMTB010000050.1 GCA_903844265.1 uncultured Verrucomicrobiota bacterium | reverse complement strand
CGGATGGCTCCGTAGCAGTCGACGTGAGGAGACTCAAACTTGATCCAAATGGCAGAGAATGGAGTCTCCTGATGTCGACTGCTACGACGGATGGCCCGATCACACGGACGAATCCGTACCGTTGCCGCCGCCGGATCCCCCGTTCTTTGTTCCGGACGTCCCCCAATCGGTCGTCGACCAGGTGCAAATTGACCGCTTCGAAACCGTGGGTGTCACGTACCCAGGCCTGAGGTAGGGAAGCGTTGCGAATCTCATGGACTCCCGGTCAACGCAGCAAGAAGGGTCTCGACCCCGAACGGGGTCGCAGTCGTGCGCCAACCCACCCTCCCCGGTCACGCCTTCGCTGTTTCCGGTTCCGGCGCTTCCTCGGCATCGGGCGCCGTGGGAGCGGACTCCGCTTCTTCAGCGGTCTCCGACTCCGGTGCCGAGGACCATTTCAGGACCGCGGCAAAGAGGCCGGTGAACAGGCCGCCGCTGGCGAGGGTGTTGCGGAAGAATTCCCAGGTGGGTGGGTGTCCGGCGGTTCCCTTGGTCAACGCGGCAATCCAACCGGCGAGGTCACGGGTGTACTCTGGATTCCCGAACGGGTTGAAGAGCCACGCGGCCGTATTGGTCAGGAGATAGAAGATGCAGGCGCCCGCCACGCCTCCGGCGAGCAGGGACAGCCAACGCCGATGTGAACCGAACCAACGGCCCAGCACGACGAGCCCCGCGAACCCGACGTAGTTCACGAGTTGATAGATCTGGAAGGCATCGATCCCCAGCGCGAACTGATAGTAGCAGTCAAGAATCAGGTCGGTGGCGAGCAGCGTGCCCATCGGGACCCACCACCCGACGCGGCCCGGGAAGAAGGCGCCGGCACAGAAGGCGAGAGCGTAGAACGCGCTGAAGTTGGGCGGCAACAGGCCCGGCCAGCGGGTCAGTGCCGCAAGCAGCACGAACACCGCGGGCAGCAGGAGGTCTCGCCAGTTGCGCGTCACGATGGCCGAGAATAGGTCCCGGGCCGCGGCCCGCAAGCATGCTGGGGCCTCTTCCGGACTTCCCCGGTCAATGAATCCGGACGCTCCAACAGGTGTGCCGTGCGCCCCTGCCCGGGATCAACCAAGCTCCTTGCGCCAACGCCTCAGTTGCCCCTGCACCTCGCGTGTCCCAGGTGCGCCCGGGAGATTCCGACGCGCCAGCGCGGCGTCGAGATCGAAAAGCTCGAGGATGTCGGGACCGAACGCCGGCGAAATTTGCTGGTATTCCGCCACCGTCAGGGCGTTGAGAGCCTTTTCCGATTTCTCCGCGAAACCCACCACCGCGCCGACCACGTGGTGGGCCTGGCGGAAGGGCATGCCACCGCGGACAAGGTAATCGGCGAGGTCGGTCGCGAGCAGTTGGGGATCGGACGCCGCGGCACGGCAGGCTTCGGCGCGAACGGTGGTGTGGTCGAGCATCGCGGCCATCAGGCGCGTGCAGGCCAGGACGGTGTCGGCCGTGTCGAAGAGGCGTTCCTTGTCCTCCTGGAGATCACGGTTGTAAGTCATCGGCAGGCCCTTCAGCAGGGTCAGCAGCGACATCAGGTTGCCGATCACGCGGGCCGACTTGCCGCGGGTCAGCTCGGCGATGTCGGGGTTCTTCTTCTGGGGCATCAGCGAGGAACCCGTGGTGTAGGCGTCGGCGATCTTGATGAAGCCGAATTCCGTCGTCGCCCAGAGCACAACATCCTCGGCGAGCCGGCTGAGGTGGACCGCCATGAGCGCGGCGTCGGCGCAGAACTCCACCACGAAATCGCGGTCGCTCACGCCGTCCATCGAGTTCTGTGTGATCCTCGGGTGGCCCCTGGCATCGACGAAGCCGAGTTCGACGGCGACGAACTTGCGGTCGAGCGGGAGCGTGCTGCCGGCGAGGGCGCCGGAGCCGAGCGGGCACACGTTGGACCGGTCCAGGCAGTCGGCGAGGCGGTCGCGATCGCGGGCGAACATCTCGACGTAGGCCAGGAGGTGGTGTGCGAAGGTGACCGGTTGACCGCGTTGGAGGTGGGTGTAACCCGGGATCGGGACGCCCGGATGGCGCTCGCCGAGACCCACGAGCGAGCTCTGAAGCTGCGCGATCGCGGCGTCGAGCGTCGCGATTTCATCGCGCATCCAAAGCCGCATATCGAGGGCCACCTGATCATTGCGTGAACGCGCCGTGTGCAGCTTCGCGCCAGCCGGAACCCTCCGGGTGAGCTCCGACTCGAGGTTCATGTGGACGTCCTCGAGTTCCGCTTTCCAGATGAACTTGCCGGCCTCGATCTCCGCGGCGATATCGCCGAGGCCCGATTCGATGGCGTCGCGTTCGGCTGCGGTGAGGATCCCGATCCTGGCCAGCATCCGTGCGTGGGCAATCGAGCCGCGGATATCCTGTCGCCAGAGGCGCCAGTCGAAGCTGATGGATTCCGAGAATGCCGCAACGTCAGACGCCGGGCCGCCGGCGAATCGACCCGAACGCGAGGTCACTGCGCTGGCGGCGGCGGGGATGGAGTCGGCTGGAACAGGCTTCGATTTTGGGGATGAAGGGCGGCGTTTCATGCTCCTCGCAGGCCCTGACAATGAGGTCGGGTCGTGAAAGTTGAACAGGAGGAAACGGTGGTCGAGGACGGGCGGTCACAAGATCGGCAGCCATTCAAAAGACCTGTCCCTCAATTGTTCCGAGGGGAGGTCCAGATGCATGGCCAGGCTCCAGCCCGCCCTTGGGGGGGTGTGGACTCCTGTCGGCGCGGTGTTTCCATCTGCCCAGACTTGACCCCGCTGTGCGGTTCCGCTTTCTGGAGGCCGTCAGCCGCTTCCCGTCCGAGAGCCATGGCGTCGTCGGTGTGGGAGTCGGGACTGGCACGGCAAAGCGCATTCCGTGATAGCGACATTCCCAATGCCACCCCGCCTGGTCATGAGGCAGGTTGAGAAGAGCTTCGGGGCCACACGTGCCCTGAGGGGCGTTTCGCTGGAGGTCGGACCAGGGGAAGTGCTGGCGTTGATCGGCGAGAATGGCGCGGGCAAGAGCACGCTGATGAAGATCCTCAGCGGCGCGTACCGGCCGGATGCGGGGAGCATCGAGTTGGACGGGGTTCCGTTCACACCGGACGGGCCGCTTCACGCGCGGGAGTCCGGGATCGAGATGATCTATCAGGAGCTCACTCTCGCGCCTCACCTGAGCATCGAGGAGAACCTGCTTCTCGGCGGCGAACCTGCGACTTGGGGGTGGATTGATCGCAAGCGTCGTCGTGCGCTGGCTCGCGAAGCGCTTGAAGGTCTGGGACACGCCGACCTCCCGCT
>CAIMTB010000049.1 GCA_903844265.1 uncultured Verrucomicrobiota bacterium | reverse complement strand
TCCAGATTCCCGCTATCCCGGCTTATCCTGACAAGCACCGGTAGGCTGCGAACCCCGCCGGGGCAGCAAAAATCCGGAGCATTGGCTTGCTGTCAGCCACCTCCGGAATCCTGGCATCACGGACGGATGCCAAACCGACGTTGTTCAGAGAACACGGACCGAGAGCCAAGGACTGGTGGGTGGGAGCCGGACCAGTCGGGTTGCGGGGGCTTGGGGAGACGTAACGTGGTATCGAAGGCGATCTTGACGCACGGGCAACCAAATTTGCCGATGCGGTCAACCTTGGGACCGATCAGCCCGCGACCGCGCGAAGCATCGGGATCGAGAGCATCGCCTGACGATCGCGGGAATCCACCGAAACACGGGCTCCAGGCTGGAGGAAGCGGTAGCGGGCGCCGGTGTAAGGCCCCGTCACCACCAGCGCTGTCCGTCCAACGTATTCGACGAACGGTGCGCGCGACTCCGCCGCGGATTCCGACCAACGCCAATCGCTATCCGTCGTGGTGTTGTCGTTCCACCAGCGATTCGAGACCGGCGCTTCCAGTAAACTGTTCATTTTCAGTAATCTGCGTTTGGAACCGCGACTCGCTGCCCCCCGCCTCTCCCAAGGTCAGGTCCAACCAGTCTGCGATTCCGTTGGGAACCCCACCCACCCGAACCAGCCCCGCCGATTTTCTTCGATTCTTTCCGATTTCAGGGCCTGCTCGAGCAGATGGCGGAACTCCCGCCTTCTAACCACCCGGATAACGCGAGTTGTGTTCGGATTCTTACAAAAAATTTCGCACTCCTTTCTTTTGTCGTAAAATGTTGCGGATAAACAGCTTACACCGTATTCGAACGGATTTTTGCCGGGCGCATGCAAAATTTTTCGGCGTCCGGCGCCATCCGGACACCGCCTTGCACAGGGCTTGAGGATGAGCCGGTGCCCTCGACGGGCAGCCGAGCGGGGACGAATATGGGGCGAAAGCCAGGCCAGCGGTTGAGAACGGGCGTGGGAGGCCACCGGCGACCAGGGCAGGTACGGCAAGGGCGCCAGGCCGAAACCTTGCCTAAGCAAGGTTGGCGCCGGCTCGGAAGGAGGCGGAGGGGCCGCTGGAGGAAAGGCCCCGGCTAGGCGGCGGCCTTGACCTCGCGGCGGCGGATGATGGGAGGAACCTCTCCCCGGACCACGGCACTGGAGACGGTGACGCCCGCGATCTCGGGATTGCCGGGGATCTCAAACATCTGCTCGAGCATGAGTTTTTCGAGGATTCCGCGGAGGGCCCGTGCGCCCGTGCCTTTCAACATGGCTTGGCGGGCGATTTCACGAATGGCGTCCGGCGTGAACTCGAGCTGCACGTCGTCCATCGACAGCAATTTCGTGAATTGCCGGGTCAGGGCGTTCCGGGGTTCGGTCAGGATCGTGGCGAGTTGATCTTCGTTGAGGGGTTCGAGGACGCTGACAATGGGCAGGCGTCCGACGAATTCAGGGATGAATCCGTAGCTGAGAAGATCTTCTGGCTCAAGACCTTCCGATGGATGGCCGCCCGTGCCACCGTGTGCGCTGGCGGCGTTTGCTGCGGAACCGAAGCCCAGGCTTCGCCGGCCTGCACGCCGCTCGATGATCCGGTCGAGGCCCACGAAAGCCCCGCCGCAGAGGAACAGGATGCCGGAGGTATCGACCCGGATGTATTCCTGCTGGGGGTGTTTGCGGCCGCCTTGGGGGGGGACGTTGCAGATCGTTCCCTCGAGGATCTTCAGCAGGGCCTGCTGGACTCCCTCGCCCGAGACGTCACGGGTAATGGAGACATTCTCGGTTTTGCGGGCAATTTTATCGATTTCGTCGATGTAGACGATGCCGAGTTGGGCGCGGCGCACGTCGTAATCGGCGTTCTGCAGGAGACGCAGGACGATGTTTTCCACGTCTTCGCCCACGTAGCCTGCTTCCGTAAGTGTCGTGGCGTCGGCGATGGCGAAGGGGACGTCCAAGAGCTTGGCCAGCGTTCGGGCGAGGAGCGTCTTGCCACAGCCGGTGGGGCCGATGAGCAGGATGTTGCTCTTCTCGAGCTCGACGTCGTCTGGACCCGGTGTCGGGGTGTCCTTGGGAGAGTCTTTGCCTGGGACCTGAGGCGGATTGGTCGTGATCCGCTTGTAATGGTTGTGGACGGCAACGGCGAGGGTTCGCTTGGTCTGGTCCTGTCCGATGCAGTACTGGTCGAGGTGCCGCTTGATGTCGGCGGGTTTCGGGATGGACAGGCGTTGCGAGGGGCGGCGTTCGTCGACGTGGAGTTCCTTGTCGAGGACCTGTTTGCAGACGTTGACGCAGGCGTCGCAGATGAAGACTCCGGGTCCGGCGATGAGTTTCTTGACCTCTGCGTGGGATTTCCCGCAGAAGCTGCACATCGTGAGTTGAGTTGGGCGAGCCACGGAGTGACGGCGATCAGGAGGGTTTTGCGGGGGTATCGACGAGTTCGCGGCGTGATTTCACGACGCCGTCGACCAGTCCGTAGGCCTTGGCCTCATCGGCGGACATGAAGTTGTCGCGGTCGGTGTCTTTTGTGAGGGCGTCGAGTGATTTTCCGCAGGCGCTGGCGAGGATTTCGTTGAGGCGATCCTTGAGCCGGAGGATTTCCCTGGCTTGGATGCTGATATCCGTGGCCTGGCCCTGAACGCCGCCCCAGGGTTGGTGGATCATGATGCGGGCGTTGGGGAGGGCGTAGCGTTTGCCTTTGGTGCCGGCGGCGAGGAGGACAGCGCCCATGCTGGCGGCCTGGCCGATGCAGTAGGTGTTCACGTCGCAGGTGAGGAACTGCATGGTATCGAAGATCGCGAGGCCGGCGGTGACGCTTCCACCCGGGGAATTGATGTAGAGGTGGATATCCTTCTTCGGGTCGGTCATCTGGAGGAAGAGGAGCTGGGCGATGATGACGTTTGCGACCATGTCGTCGACGGGTGTTCCGAGGAAGACGATGCGGTCGACGAGCAGGCGCGAGTAGATGTCGTAAGCCTTTTCGCCTCGGCCGGTTTGCTCGATGACGTACGGGATGAGGAATCCGGCCTGACTGTTCGAACTCATGGGCGAGCAACCTAGAGGCGGGGGTGTGGACCGTCAAGAAACCCGGATTGGGGCGATGATGACGGGCCTGCTGGGGGGACCGGTGGATCGATGGGCGGGCTCGAACTCGCGTCTTGCGTAGTTCGGCGGCCATCTGTTTTCCTGCCGTCGGGTTTGTTGAGTGCTCCGACCGTCATTTTACCATCCCAGGAGGGCGCGGCGAAGGACCACGATCCCCGGGGAGCAGGGAACTCGTCCTCGCGGTGCGGGGATGGGACAGGATGGGGTGTGCCCTCCAGGTCGGAGGTTTGGAAACGCGGGCTTCCGCACTTGGTGGGTTGGCATCGTCGGTGGATGTTGAGGGGGTTGCTTGCGACGTTTCGGGGGGACATCCTTGGAACGGACGGTCTGGAGCGCCTGTCATCGGGGAGCGATCCGTTCATTGTGGTGATGAACCACAGCACGCGGTTGGAGGCGTTGCTCCTTCCGGTTTTCTTCGCGTTTCATCGTCACGGCCGGGTGATTCCGTTCGTGGCTGACTGGAACTTCGCGTTGATTCCGGGGTTGGGGGCGGCGCTACGCGCGGGCGACTCCATCCTGTTGGTGCGAAAGCCGGCCAAGCCTGCTTTCCTGAATGTCTTCAGGCCGTGGTTTGAGCGGAAGGGTCCCGCGCTGGAGCAGGCGGCGCGGTTGTTGCGCGCGGGGAGGTCGGTGGGCATTTTTCCTGAGGGCACCGTGAATCGGCATCCCACCCGGTTGTTGCGCGGCTTCGAAGGTGCGGCGAGACTGTCGCTGCTGACCGGGGTTTCCGTGTTGCCGGTGGGTGTGCGGTTCCCTGGGAATCCGACGGGGCGACCGGTTCGTGACCGTACGCGGATGCAAATTTTAGCGGGCGAACCCTTGCACCCGGGGGCATCTAACGCCGAGCCTGCGCGGGACGACGTGCGTGAATGGCACGGGCGGATCATGCTCGAGTTGGGCCGACTGAGCGGGAAGATCTGGGACATCGGATCGAGCCGGAGGAAACATCATGGGTTTGAGTGATCGTTTGCGTGTGATCCGAGTCTCCGGGGAGGCTGAACGTGCCCTCGCCATCGAGGTGATGCGTGCGACGTACAAGCAGGAGAAGAACTGGATCACCTGCGACGACAAGCTTTTCCCCGATGAGGAACTTGGCAACCGGGCCGTGTCCTGGTTCGTGGTTCTGGAGGGGGAACGACCCGTGGGGACGCTGCGGGTGCTCTACGATCTCCCCATCGAAGTCTACAAGGAATATGGATTCAAGACGATCGGAGGCATCGATCTCGATGAATTCATCCGGCGCAATCGGATTGCCGAGATCGGGCGGTTCGCTGTGCTTCCCGAGTATCGCCGGCACATGATGGTGGTGGGCGCGCTGATGCGCGAGGCGAGCCGCGAAACGGTCGAGCGCAACTACACCCATTACGTCACGGATATCTTCGAGGGCGAGGCCCACAACCCCTACAATTTCCATACCCGGGTCCTCGGCTTCCAGCCGGTCGCCACCCATGACACCGGGGAACTGAATTGTCCCAACCGGCGGATCACGCTGATCCTGGACCTGAAGAGCGGATACCACCGCCTCCGCGAGCAGGGAGGTTGGCTGTTCCGATTCTTCACCGATGGTTGGCCGTCGCACATCCACGAGCGGCTCGGGGCGCAGCCGCCAACAGCCAAGCACGAAGGTGTCGGGGCGGTGGATTCGGCTGCTGCAGGCGCCGTTTCGGCCGCCGCCTAAGAGCCTGTCTGACAGTTCCGGGGGATCCTGCGACGGAGCTCAGCCCTCCACCGAGGGGCCGCCCACGGAGCCTGGGACGGTGGCTTCCAAGCCACCGCAGGATTTCGCCGCGGCAATGAAGTCGCGCATCTTCGCGGCATCTTTCCGACCTGGCGCGGATTCGACACCGCTCGAAACATCCACGGCCCACGGGTTCACTGCGGCCACGGCGTCGGCGACATTGGCCGGCGTGAGTCCTCCCGCGAGAATCACGCGGCCGCCGCGCTTCACCGCATCGGCCGCCAGATTCCAATTGAAGGCTTGTCCCGTGCCCCCCATGGATCCGGCGACGTAACTGTCGAGGAGCCAGGCCAGACCTGGGAACTGTGCCAGCGCCTCGATCGATTCGGGTCCCCGCACGCGGAACGCCTTGATGACACGGATGGGATCCAGGCTGCGGCAGAACTCCGGGGATTCGTTTCCGTGCAGTTGGACGGTGTCGATCCCGCAGGTGTCGATGTGACGTCGGATCTCGGCGTAGGAGGAATCCACGAAGACGCCGACGCGGGCTATGAAGGGTGGCAGGGACTCGATGATGCAGCGGGCGGCGTGGGGTTCGAGGAAGCGCGGGCTCGGCCGGTAGAACATGAAACCGAGGGCATCCGCCCCGGCCTGGACCGCGGCCTGGGCATCTTCGAGCGACGTGACGCCGCAGATCTTGACGCGCACGGTGCTTCAGTCCTCGAGACCGAGGACGTTTTGCATGTCGTAGATGCCGGGCGGTCGGCCGACGAGCCAGACGGCAGCGCGGAGTGCTCCGTTGGCAAAGGTGTCCCGGCTGCTGGCTTTGTGGGTGAGTTCGATGCGTTCCCCGTTGGTGGCGAAGATGACCGTGTGATCCCCGACAACATCGCCGCCGCGCAGGGCGTGGACACCGATCTCGTGTGAAGTGCGTTCACCGGTGATTCCTTTTCGTCCGTGGCGAAGCGCGGATTCGAGCTCGAGTTTCCGGACGGCGCCGAGGATTTCGAGAAGGGTTGTCGCGGTCCCGCTGGGGGCGTCCTTCTTGAGGCGGTGGTGCATTTCGACGACCTCGAGATCGAACGATGGGCCGAGGATCTGCGCGGCTTTGCGGGTGAGCCAGAACAGCGTGTTGACGCCGGTGGAAAAGTTCGTGGCCCAGACCATCGGAATGGACTTCGCGGCATCACGGATCACGGCCTTGTCGGCGTCCGAATGGCCTGTGGTTCCGATGACGAGGGCCTTGCCGCGTTCGGCGCAGAGGCGGGCAACCTTTGGGGTGACGGAATGGAAGCTGAAGTCGATCACGACGTCGCAGGAACTGACGGCGGCGGGCAACTCATCCCCGACATCGATGCCGGCCATGACCTGGACTTCGGGCATGAGGGCGCCACAGGCGAGGAGGGCGGCACCCATGCGACCCTTGGAACCGTTGATGATGACCTTGGTCATAGGAGAAATGGAGTTCGGGATTGGGTCAGGGGATGATTCCCGTGGCGGTGAGCGTGGCGGTGAGCGTGGCCCGGCTCTTGTCCGAGAGAGGGCAGAGAGGCAGTCGATATTCCTCGGCGATGAGACCCATCAAGGCGAGCGCGGCCTTCACGGGAACGGGATTCGTCTCGACGAAGAGATCCTTGAACAGCGGGTAGAGCTGGGCGTGCAGCCTCAATGCCGCCCGGGCGTCGCCCCTGGCGAAGGCGCGGACCATGCGCGACACCTCTTTTGGGGCGACGTTGGAGGCGACGGAGACAACGCCGTGGGCCCCGACGCTCATGAACGGCAGCGTGAGGGAATCGTCGCCGCTGAGAATCGAGAACTTCGTGCCGCATGCGGCGCGGATCTGGCTGACGCGATCCGGGGTGCCACCGGCTTCCTTGATGGCCACGATCGTGGGGCAATCAGCCGCGAGGCGTCGTATCGTGTCGATCGCGATCTCGATGCCGCAGCGCCCCGGGATGCTGTAGAGCATCAGGGGCAGCTTTGTCGCCGAGGCGATTTCACGGAAGTGCAGGTAGAGGCCTTCCTGGGTCGGCTTGTTGTAATACGGCGCGACCTGGAGTGACGCGTCGGCTCCGACCTTCGCGGCTTCCTGGGTCAGGAAAACGGCCTCGCGCGTGGAATTTCCACCGGTGCCCGCGATGATCCTGACCCGTCCTGCGGCCGCCTTCACGGACACTTCCACGACGCGGATGTGCTCGTCGTAGTCGAGGGTCGGCGATTCGCCGGTGGTGCCAACGGGAACGATGCCGTCGACGCCGCCTTTGACCTGGAGCTGGATCAGGCGCTGGAGCGCAGCCTCGTCAACCTTCCCGTCGCGGAACGGCGTTACGATGGCCGTATAGGTCCCGGTAAACATGGGTGCGCAGCATGAAGGAAGCCGCCTCCACGGGAAACCGCGAAATGAGAACGAACACGAGACGGGCCACGGGCGCCATCCGTCAGCCCGGCAGGCTCTCCCGGACAAGTGGCCTTTTCGGCGGTCGCGACGGAGCGCGATCCCCGCTGCGGATCAGATGTCGATGCGGCCCTCGAACACGAAGGACGCAGGGCCGTTGAGGCGCACGTCGGAGAATTGGCCGTCGCGCTCGGCAAAGCCCACACGCAGTTCGTCCCCGCCCTGGACCCTGACGCGCACCGGCGAGTGGAAGCCGTGTACGCGGGAGCTGATCATCGCGCAGGCGCTCACCCCGGTCCCGCAGGCCAGCGTCTCGCCCTCGACGCCTCGTTCGTAGGTGCGCACACGGATGAAATCCGGGCCCATGACCTGGACGAAGTTCACGTTGGTTCCGCGTGGCCCGAAGTGCGGATGGAATCGAAGCTCGCGGCCTCGCTCCTGGACCATCGCCTGATCCGCATCCTCGACGAAGACAACGGCGTGGGGAACGCCTGTATTGAGGGAGTTCACCTCGAGCAGGCCAG
Organism: uncultured Verrucomicrobiota bacterium; assembly: GCA_903844265.1. Classification (GTDB taxonomy): domain Bacteria; phylum Verrucomicrobiota; class Verrucomicrobiia; order Limisphaerales; family CAIMTB01; genus CAIMTB01. Next base: position 35,462 of record CAIMTB010000049.1, on the reverse strand, counting down.
CCGCCGTGGAAATTATTTCGTGGAGCCGCAGGCCCTGGGGCGGAGTGAGGTTCACCGTGACACGATCGCCCTCGAACTCTGCACGGATGACGCCGGCGACGGTCTCGAAACTGATGGAGTTCAGGGGGCTCGCGGTGGCCCGCTGAACGAACCTTGCGAAACAACGGGCCCCGTTGCCGCACATCTCCGCGTCGGAACCGTCGGAGTTCCAAAATTGCCACGCCCAGTCGGCCCGCCCCGAAGTGCAGGGGACGAGCAGCATCAATCCGTCGGCGCCGATCCCGAACTGCCGGTGGCAGAGTCGCGCAACCTGCTCGCGAGTCGGGCAAAGGCTACCGTCACGGTTGTCAGCCACGACGAAATCATTTCCAGCGCCCGACATCTTGGTGAACTCCAGTCGCATGGGCGGAGGAGGTTAAGGGTGGCTTCGGCCGAGCAAAGCGAATTCATGGCATGCCGATCGGTGCGGGTGCTCCGTCTGATGGGGACAATGAGACGCGCTGCTTCTGGCTTGACCTGTTTGGCAGGCAAGGGAGAGGGTGTCGGGCAGTCTTGGACGGGCCCTGCGGGGAGCGTCATCAGCCGGGGGACGCGAACCGCGAGGAGATCCGTACAACCCAACGCCTAAACACTCCATGGATCGTCATCATTGCACTTGTTTCATCGTTCCCTCGAAGGTCCTGCGTCATCTCGCCGAGAAGTCCGAGGGACAGGATCGGTTGGACCTGCTCGATTGCGCGCTGCAGTCGGAGTACCTGCGCGGGCATCGTTCCGCGCGGGGCATGTCACTCTTCGCCAACGTGGCCGGGGAGAAGCGCCGCACGGTGTATGACTGCCGCAACACGAGGACGACGCCTCCGAAGGGATCGCTTGTCCGCGGGGAGGGATCGGCGCCTGTGGCGGACACAGCGGTGAACCAGGCCTACGATGCGTCGGGCACCACCTATGATTTCTATAGTAAGGTGCTCGGTCGCAACTCCATCGACAATCGTGGCATGCGGCTGGATTCGTATGTGCACTACGGGAAGAAGTTCAACAATGCGTTTTGGGATGGTGCGGAAATGGTATACGGGGACGGGGACAACAAGCTTTTCAGGGGGTTCACGCAGGCGCTCGACGTGGTGGCCCACGAACTCACGCATGGCGTGACCCAATTCTCCACCCCCGGGGGCCTGGATTACATCGACCAGAGCGGCGCCTTGAATGAATCGTTCTCGGATGTGTTCGGGAGCATCGTGAAGCAGTGGTCCCTCAAGCAGGGCGTCGCGAAGGCGGACTGGCTTATCGGCGCTGGTTTGATGGCGCAGCCCACGTGGAAGGCGCTTCGCTCGATGAAGGCTCCGGGCAACAAGGCCGCGACCTGGCCCGGTGACGATCAGCCGTCCACCATGGATGGCTTTGTGGTGGGCGGTGACGTGCATACGAATTCCGGAATACCGAACCATGCCTTTTATCTCGCCGCGATGGCGCTGGGCGGGAACTCGTGGGACGCGGCTGCAAGGATCTGGTATGGCGCGTTGCCACACCTGCACGCCAACGCGACATTCGTCGACGCCGCGAATGCGACGATTTCTGTGGCGGCAGGCCTCGGAAAGACGCAGAAGGCTGCGGTCACGAAGGCATGGAAATCCGTCAAAGTCCTGAAATAACGGTGATCCTGGAAACGGTGGGAGGCTTCGCGGCTCCGACCGGACCGGAATTGTTGACCGTCGATTGGTCGCGTTTGATGCCGGCCGAAGCCGAGATTCTTCGCCGGGATCTTGCGGCCATTCCCGACACCGCCTGGGGCGCTGCCTTCAGGGCCCCGCATCCCAGGTCATCCGATTTCCATCACCGGCTTCGCGTGGGTGCGGGTGTGCTGGAGCGTTTCGTGGCCTTCGACAGCGGTCAGGGTCCGGACGTGGTGCGTCGGGTCGCGGAATTCGTCATGGACCATGGCTCTCCTGATTGAGCCTTCCCACGCCAGAAGCCCGGCGCATTCACAGAGGGACGGTAGGGCGCGCACTGCCCTGCGCGTCGTCCTTTGCGGACGCACCCAGGCACGGCGCCCTCGGAGAGGCCGCGCACCGACAACTCGTCGAAGGAGGGCGACTTGCGACGGGCGCTGGGGTTCTCCATAGTCGGTCGCCAGAATGAGATTCGTCGTTGCGATCACGGGTGCGAGCGGCGCGATCTACGCGCAGCGGCTCCTCGATGCGTTGGATCCTGCAGAGCACGAAGTCCATGTCGTCCTCAGCCGGTACGCGCCGGTGGTGATGCAGGAGGAATTGCCGGACGGGTTGAAGCTCCGGCCCGGGGTGGTGAGCCACAATCATCGCAGCATGCAGGCGCCGTTTGCGAGTGGGTCGAATGCCTTCGACGCGATGGCGGTGATTCCCTGTTCCATGGGCACGTTGGGTCGCATCGCGCACGGGTTGAGCGACGACCTTCTGCTTCGTGCCGCTGACGTCATGCTCAAGGAGCGGCGCAAACTCATCCTCGTGCCGCGCGAGGCGCCGTTGAACCTGGTCCACATCCGTAATCTCGAACTCCTGTTCCTTGCGGGGGCCACGATACTGCCGGCGAATCCGTCGTTCTATTCCCGGCCGCAGACCATCGAGGCCCTCGTCGACACGGTGGTGGCGCGAGTTCTTGACCACATGGGCGTGGCCCATGGACTTCAGGCCCGATGGCAGGAGGATGCGGAGTAATAGCTGATCGACAAATAGCTGATCGATACTTGCGCCGCGTCGTTTTGCGGCTATCTCCTCCACGTCAAACATATGAAAAGAATCCTAGCATGCCTTGCTTCCGTATTCCTTGCCGCCTCCTCCTTCGCGGGTGATTTTCCCGACATCAGTGTCTCCGAGGTGAAAGCCCTCGTGAAGGCCAAGGGCGCCACCGTCATCGACGTCAACGGCTCCGCCAGTTATGCCAAGCGTCATGTTCCTGGTGCGCTGGACTTCGACGTGATCGAGAAGGAACTCGCGAAATCCCTGCCGGCCGACAAGGACTCGCTGATCATTGCCTACTGCGGCGGGCCGAAGTGCAATGCCTACCAGGCCGCGGCCAAGGCCGCGACACAGCTCGGGTATAAGAACGTGAAACACATGTCCGCCGGGATCTCGGGTTGGGTCGAGGCCGGCCTGAAGACCGAGAAGGCCCGCAAGCAAAAGAAGAGCTGAGTCCTGTCCTGCCCTGACCGGTTCCTTCGACGGCGGCGCCCGGCTTTCGGGCGCCTTTTTGTTTTCCCCGCTTCACTCGCTCTTCGATCCCGCTAGCCTCGTCGCATGTCCGCCCGTTCACGCCTTGTCCTCCCGATTGTACTCGCGGCATCCGGTTTTCAGCTGGGGGCCGCCGACTATCACCCGCAGCGCAAGGATCTGGGTTTCCCGGTCTACACCAACGCGCCGATCGGTCAGCAGCTATCCGGGCAGCATGTGCCGGCGCTGACGCCGGCCCTCTCACCCGACGACGCGCTGCGCCGATTCACGCTCCCTGAGGGATTCGAGATCCGACTTTTCGCGAGCGAGCCGGAAGTGGTCAACCCGGTCGCGATGAGTTGGGACGATCGCGGGCGGTTGTGGGTCGTGGAGCTCTACGAGTACCCGCTTGGTGCGAAGCCCGGAGCGAAGCCGCGCGACCGCATCAAGATCCTGGAGGACACGGATGGCGACGGCCGCGCGGACAAGGTTCATATCTGGGCCGACGGGCTGAATCTCGCGACCGGCATCGTGCTTGGCCAGGGCGGTGCCTATGTGGGCCAGGCTCCGGACCTGTTGTTTCTTCGCGACACGGATGGCGACGATCGCGCCGACACGCGCGAGGTGGTGAAGACCGGTTTTGGCCTGGAAGACCGGCATGAGTTGCTGAACGGATTCACGTGGGGGCCGGACGGGCAGTTGTACATGACGCACGGCGTGTTCACGCGCTCGAGTGTCCGGAACCCCGGGGCTGCAGGGGGCGAAGCGCCGGTGTTGCTCACCGCGGGCGTTGCGCGGATGCACCCGCAGACGAGGCGCTTCGAGGTCTATGCCGAGGGGACGAGCAATCCGTGGGGCGTCGATTTCGATGCCGCGGGCAACGCCTATGTCAGTGCCTGCGTGATCGAGCACCTGTTCCATCTGGTGCCGGGTGGGATCTATGATCGTCAGGCGGGGTCGCCGCCGAATCCGTACGCCTATGAGTCGTTGCATTCCATCAACGATCACAAGCACCACATGGCGGCCTACGCGGGCATCCAGGTCTATCAGGGCGATCTGTTCCCCGCGGAAAACGAGGGAACGATCCTCCAGGGAAACATCCACGACAACGCGATCCACCAGGATCGCCTCACTCCGAACGGCTCGTCGTTCACCGGGTCCCGCTTTCGCGACCTCGTCCGCGCCAACGACGGTTGGTTCATGCCGGTCAGCATCCAGGTCGGGCCTGACGGCGCGGTGTGGATCATGGACTGGTACGATCGCTACCCCTGTTACCAGAACGCGAACGCCGACCCGGCGGGGGTTGATCGCGAGCTCGGCCGCATCTGGCGCGTGGTCTACACGGGAAAGGAAAAGGGCAAACCTGTGCCCTCACGACCCGACCCCAAAATGGACCTCGCGAAGCTGACCGGCGCGGATCTCGTGCGTCTCCTCGCCCATCCCAACGCCTGGCAGCGGCGGACGGCGCAGCGCTTGTTGAACGAGCGGCGGGAGCCGGCGGTTCGCGGCGCGTTGGAGAAGTTGTTTGCGTCAGGCGTTCCGGATGGCCCTCTGCCGGTGGGTTCGCTCGGTGGAAAGCTCCTCGCAACGCCTTCAACGGCGCGGCTGGCAGCCTTGTGGACGCTGCATGGCTCCGGGCAGATTACGGATGAAATCCTGGCGAAGGCGGCGGTGGACGCCGAGCCGTTGCTCCGTTCGTGTGCTGCGCGGTTGATCGGTGAACGGCAGGTGGGCAGTGAAGCGGAACTGTCGTTGCTCGCGAAACTCGGCGCGGACAGGGAGGCGGCGGTCCGGCTCTCCGTGGCGGTCGCCTGCCGGCAGTTCGTCTCGGGCCAATTGACCGTGGACTCTCCGCCGCTGAGGCAGGGCGTGGATCTCGGGCCGACGCTGGAGGCGCTGATTGCAGCATCCTCGGACGCCCGGGATCCGGTGTTGCCGTTCATGATCTGGGAGGCGGTGGAGCCGGTGGCTGCGGCGGAGAGCGGGTCGGTGCTTTCGTGGCTTGCGGAGAAGGGACCCTCGCACCTGCCACTGGCCGGGATCCTCGCAGGCAAGACCCTGCGGCGCCTCTGTGATTTGGGCGATGCCGAGTCGGTGGATCGCGCGGTGGAATTTGTGGAGAAAGTGATTCCGCTCAGTCCGGCCCTGGCCGAGGCGGCACTCGACGGATTGATCAAGGGCCAGGAAGGGAAGGCGTCGTTGCCGGGCCGGCCGGTCGGCCCGTTCATCGCGAAACTCACCTCGACCGGCAATGCCTCGCTCACCGCACGCGGCGAAAAACTTGGGGCGCTCTGGGGTGACGCGACCGCGATGAACGTGGTCCTCGGACAGGCTCTGGATCCGAAGGCCGCCGTCGAGCAGCGCGTCCGCGCGGTGCAGACGGTTCGAAAGGGACGGAGCGCGGCGACGCGGGACGCGATGCTCCAGCTCCTGAGCGAAGACGTTCCGGAGGCTGTGCAGCTCGAGGCGCTCGCGGCGCTCGGCGAGATCGGCGGCGACGATGTTCCCGAGAAGATGCTGCCTCGCTGGAAGGGGATGTCGCCGGCGGCGCGTCGTGCGGCGGCATCGACACTTTCATCGCGTCGCCGTTGGGCCCTCGCGCTGCTCGCGCAGGTTCGGGGCGGGGCGATCTCCGCCAGTGATTTCGGGGCGCCCGTGATCCGCGGATTGGTGCAGCACAAGGACGACTACATCCGTGAGGAATCCAAGTCTGTCATCGGGCGATTCCGCGAATCGGGTGCCGACAAGGCCGCGTTGCTCGTGTCGAAGCGCAGGATGGTTCTGCTCGGAGAACCCGACATTGCCGCGGGGCATGAGGTCGCGAAGAAGACCTGCCTCGTCTGCCACAAGCTTCACGGCGAAGGCGAAGGGGTTGGACCCGATCTCACCGGCGTCGGCCGGTCTTCGCTCGACGCGTTGTTGTGGAATGTCGTGGATCCGAACCAGGTCATCGGTGCGGGTTACGAGCAGGTCGAAGTGGAGACGCGCGACGACCGCGTCATCGCGGGCCGGCTCATGGAGAACACCGACGCCCGTGTGCGCCTTCTCCTGCAGGGCGGGAAGGAGGAGGTGGTGGCCAGGTCCGACGTGAAGAGCCAGCGGGTCCTGGAGAGTTCCGTCATGCCCGAGGGCCTCGAGCAAATGCCGGATGCCGATCTCCGAAATCTGATCTGGTTCGTCCTCTCGCCGCCGCAGGAGGGCCCGCTGACTCCTGCGAAGAGGGAGCGTCTTGGGAGCGTGGGCGGACACGCCAGTGCGGAAGCCGCAGCGCAGGGTGCGGCGTCGACGGACCGTGAGTCCGTTGCGTTGTGGAATCCGGAGTGGAAGGTCGTCGCCCCGGATTTCCAGGGATCACCACGGAAGCTTCCGGAACATCTGGGCCGCGCGAATGTGCTCATGACGCATCCGTTTCCGGACCGCGTCACTCCTGCGGCGTTGGAGCGGGTGGTCGAGCTGCCGAAGGACAGGGCCATGACGTTGCGCTTCGCGGTGGCTGCGCACGATCAGGGGGATTGGCAGCTGCGGGTTCGGGTCGATGGCCGCGTCATGAAGGACGAGATCATCGGGCATGGCGGAGATCGGTGGCGAACCGTGGTTGTCGATCTCAAGGAATTTGCAGGCCACAAAGTCGCGCTGCGTCTCGAGAACGCGGCGAACGACTGGGCGTGGGAATTCGGGTACTGGGCGGATGTCGAGTTGCGCGTGGTCGACGCGGCGGCGAGGTGAGCGTCGGGCGATTGTGTGGAGGCTTGCCACCGCCTTGGATGGGGTCGGGACGGTGAACCGCAAAGAAAAGACCCGCGGGGCTGGTGTCCAGCGGCCGCGGGTCCGTGGGTTGATGCGAGGAGTCGTCTATTTTCCGGCGACCCAGGTCACCGCATTCTTGAGCAGTGTCTGGTAGGCATCGAGCGAATGGGCCAGACCATCATGGCCCAGGGTGATGCCGGCGATGCGGGCCTTGGGATGCTCGACGACGAAGACCTGCGCGAACGCCGTTTTCTTCGCCGCCGATTGTGCGGTGGCGAGCACCTTCACCGGGGTTCCGGTCGTGTCGGGTTCGAACCAATACAGTTCGTCGGTGATCTTGAACGTGCCGGCCACACCCCGGGTGAGGGGATGATCGCCGCCGTTCACCACCACCTCGAACTCGCCGAGTCGGTCGTGACCGCGCGACCCGCCGCCCGCGAGTGTCTTGTTGAATTCCGGCCAGTCCGGCCAGTTGTACCAGAGGCCCGGATGCAGGATGACGAGGCCCTTGCCGGCTTCGACGTGGTCGAAGATGGCCTTTCGCACCGCGGCATCAGGGAACGCTTTGTTGGCGCTGATGAGCAGGACGTCGGCGGAGCGGACGGAGTCGACCGAGACATCCTGTGGCTCGAGGTAGGCGGCGGACATCTTGCCGGTGCCATTCAGCAGTGCGACGTCGGCGAGGTTGAACCAGCGCTGGTAGTCATGGGATGCGCCGCCGCCGATGAGGAGGACCCTGAGGCCTGAAGCCCACTTCACTGTGATCGCGGGCCTGGGGGTGGTTGCGGCCGCGGCGCTGGACGCTGAAGCCGCGGTGCCGGGCGGGAGATCGCCGATTTCGGCGGTCACGGAGACGAACGTGGGTGCGACTTCATTGGCGTAGCTCGAGAGGGTGATCTTCTCGACCACGGCCTTCTTCGGGAGCGTCCGGCTGAAGTAGCGCAGTTGACGTCCCTGCAGGAGCAACTGGTCGAGGTTCTCGAGCGCTTCCGAGCCGGGAACGTCGATCTTGGAGATGTAATCGGCGATCTCGACACCGTTGCGCAGCACGAATTCATCAGTCTTGCCGCCGGCATAGTGGACCGTGATTTTCGCGGCGGGCTTGTCCTTTTCGCCGAGCGGATAGCCCCAGCCGGCGACGCCGCCGAGGAAGTGGAGCCGGGACACGGCCATGCCGACCTTGAAGGAGACTTCCTTCGGGTAGTTGCGGGACATCCCGTCGCCGCCCTGGAGAACGACGGCGTTGTTGCCGGTCGGTGTGCGGGTGGTGCTGACGATGTCGAAGGGAACATCGCGATGCTTGATCGTTCCCCACTTGCGGAACCGCAGCGATTCATCGCGTGAGTCCGCGGTCATGTAGATGCCGCGGGTGGTGTTGGCGGTGAACGCCGTGCGGAGGTCGAGGATGCGGAACCGCTGTTCGTCGACGCAAAGGAATGTGAGCAGGTCGCGCAGGCCGACCGCGCCGAGCTGCTCGAATCCCTCGGGCATCAGGGAGCGGCCGGTGGAGCGGCGGGTCTTGATGTTGTCCTTGCGAATCTCGGTCTCGGCGGTCTGGTTGCGGACGACCACGGCCGAGTTGTTCTCGCGCAGGACGATGCCGTCGTAGCTGAGGTCGTCCTTCGTCTCGATGCTGACGGAGACGAAGTTGGGCTCGACGATGCGGTTCGGGTCGAGGATGTGGACGATCAGTTCCTCGGCTCCGTGGGCGCCCATCCCGGTGAGGTTCGGGGCGAACTCGGCGCCTTCGTTCTTGAACTTGTGGCAGACCGCGCAGTTCTGGGTGAAGAGCTTCGCGCCGTTGGCGACGTCGCCCGGCTTCGCGACCTCAGGCTGGAACTTCGCGATGAGCTGGTCCTTCTGCTTCTCCTCGGGGCCCTTGAGCTCGTCGATGGTCGTGCCGGCGCGTTCCGCAACCGCCTTGTCGGAGTGCGTGCGAAGGCGATAGAGGTTCGAGGTGCCGAGCAGGCGCGGGTCCAGCTTCCTGTCGGCCAGGGCCTGGACGACGGAGGCGGACCAGTCGGCCCGCTTGAGCAGCTGACCGAAGGCGGCCTCGCGCAGGTCGAAATCGAGGGATGGCATCGCGGCGAGCATGGCGGCGCCCGCGGCGGGATCGGCGGTCGTTCCCAGGGCGTCGATGATCCGGCGCTGCAATCCGGCGCTGGCATCGCTGCCGACGAGGGTTGCGACGGCCGTGACGATGGAGGCATCGAGGCGGCGGACGCCGAGGAGGTTCACCGCGATTTGCGCGCGGGCGTCGTCGGAGAGCGATTTGTCGGAGAGTTTCGAAACGGCCTTGGCGACGGCGCCCTTGAGTGAATCGCCGAGCGCTTCGGTGAGGTTCCAGCGTGCGACGAGTGGCAGGGCCGCACCGGCGGTGGCCTGCGAGGCGACGAGGCTCTTCAACGCGGCGCGCAGTGCATCGTCCGCGAGGGGTGCCACGTTGGCCTTGAGGTTGGCGGCGAGGGACTCGAGCACCAGCGCCTTGAGTGCATCGGTGGCGGCGGGCTTTGAGGCGAGCAGCGCGACGGCCTTGGCGGCGAGCACGGCATCCTGGCGCTGTGCGACCTGCCGGGCCAGATGCGGGACCATGCCGGCGAGGAACGCGGGATCGCGCGCATCGAGCGCGGCGTCGAGGAACAGCAGTGGGTCGCCTGCGCTGACCGCGAGGGCTGCCGTCTCGAGATACTTGTCCTTCAACGTCGGCCAGGCCTCGACCACGGCATCCGCCATGTCGCGGCTCGGCGTGAACGTGGTGAGGGCCGTGAACACCAGCAACCGGGCGCGCGGGTTCGGGTCGGCGAGGCGGGCCCGGATCAGGCGGGCTGGGATTTCGACGCCGGCATGGTCGGACTCGGCCGCGATGCGGATCGCATTCTTGCGGACCACGAGGTCGTCGTCGCCGGCGGCGGCGAGGAGCAGGTCGTTGTCATCGGAGCCGAGGTTGTGCAGGACCCAGAGGGCCTGCATGCGGCCGTAGGAGGTTTTCGCGGCGTTGGCCTTGGTCTCGATCGCGGCGATGACGGTGCGACCAGCGCCTTCGCTGAGGAGTCGGTTGGCGGTGGTGCGAACCCAGCCGTTCGGGTGGTCCAGCATGTTGACCAGGCCCGCTGCATCCCTGGCATCGAGCTTGAACGGAGGCAGGACCTGGGCCTGCTTGTGCTGGATGCGCCAGACCCGGGTGAACTCGTGGTTGCGGTCGGGACGCGAGGCGGCGTTGCGTGCGCCGTGGGCGGGGCCGCGCGTGTCGTTGTGGACCGCGATCTGGTTGTAGAAATCGACGACGTACAACGCGCCGTCGGGACCGACCTGGCTGTGGATCGGCTTGAACCAGTAATCCGTGCTGGTGAAGAAGTGGGTGTCCTTGCGCCCCTCCTCGCGCCGGCCCTGATAGGTCACGCCGGTGGGATCGAGGAATTCGTGGTGGGTCAGCCAGACCGTCGGTTCATGCAGGAAGAAGGACCAGCTCGGGCCCTGCCACTTTCCGGGCCATGCGCCGCCGTCGTAGATCGTGGAGCCCGAGGCCGCGGTGAAGGCGCCGACCCAGTCGATCTGGAGGTACGGCTGCCGGGTCTCGTGGCGCGGCGTGAAAATCTTGTTTTCCTCGATGATCGACTTTGCGGCGCGCATACCCGGGACGCCGGCGCGGCTGATGATCTTCTCGGGCATCACGACGTGGAGGATCGGTTCCCCGCAGGTGGCGGTGCTGAAGAAGATCTCCCCGTCGGGCGCGACCTCGCAGCCCCAGGTGTTGCAGGAACCCGCGGCGTATTGCTCGAGCGCCGAACCGTCGGGGCGGAAGCGGTACAGTCCCGCGGAGATCCGGCCGAACTTGCGGGAGCCATCCGGGGAATGCGGTTCGCCCGAGCTGTAACCGACCGAGCCATAGATCCAGCCATCGGGACCCCACCGCAGATTGCTCGTGACCGCGTGGGCGTCGAACGTTCCCCAACCTGTGAACAGGACCTCGACCTTGTCGGCCTTGCCGTCCCCGTCGGTGTCGCGGATCCAGAGCGTGTCGGGAGCCTGCGACACGATCACGCCGTCCTTGTAGAACACCAGCGAAGTGGGCAGCTCGAGGCCGGTGTAGAACACCGTCTTCTTGTCCATGATCCCGTCGCCGTTGGTGTCCTCGAGGACCGAGATGCGGTCGCGGGCGGGACGGGATTCCTTGGAACCGAGCGGGTACTTCTCGGGGTCGCGGATGCGCCAGGGCGTGATCTTCGCGTCGTTCTTGTTGATGTCGCGGCCGTTCGGGTACTCGGGCGTCTCGACGACCCACATGCGGCCACGGGAATCCCAATCGACCGACATGATCTTCTCCGCCACGTTTTCGTCGGCGGCAAGCGAGAGGTTGAAATCGGGGTGGAGCTGGAACGTCTTGATCGCCTCGGATGCGGGCTTCGGTCCTCCGGGCGGGTACTTGAGGGACGCCAGTTCCTCGGGTTTGCAGAACTCATCGACATTGGCCCGCTTGCCAGCCCAGGCGATGCCGCGCAGCAGGATGGAGCGGTATTGCGCGGTGGAAAAGACGTCGAACTCGTGGCCCGGGAGCGAGACGAACGCGCGGTACGGCGCGGTCCCGCCCGACCACGTCCTCTCATAGGTCCAGAGTTGTGGCGCGATGATGTGGACGTTGTGGAAGCTGGTGGCGAGGACCCCGGCGTCGGGGGCCATGTCGAGGTCGTAGTAGATCTCGTCCTTCCAGTCGAAGTTCGAGAGCCCCCGGCTGATGGGATGATCGAGGTCGGTGAAGTAGATGCCGACGTCGCCTTCGAGCCACTTGGTGGCCTTCTCCTTCGGCAACGTCGCATCGGGCCAGCGCCACGTCCCGCCGATGACCTGTTTGCACCACTCCTGCTGGTCCCCGCTGACAACGCCGTCATGCAGGACCATGACACCGCCGCCGCGCCGGATGAATTTCTCGAAGACGGCACGGTCGTCCCCGGTGATCTTCATGCCGTCGGCGGCGTAGATGATCAGCACGTCGATCGCGTCGAGTTGCGGGCCCGACGGGAATTGCATGGCCCCGTCGACCTTGAGGCCGCGCTCGCCGAGGAGCTTGGTCCATTCGCCGAGGAAGCGCGGGTGATCGTGCTGGTTAGGCCCGTGGGTCTTCACCCCGCCCCGGATGAAGATACGAAGTGGGTCGGCCGCTCGCGCGGTTGCGGGCGCGAGGGCCAGGACGAGACCCAGTGCCACGAAGGCACGGACAAAGAGACGTCGAATGGTTTGCATCGGATGGCTACCCCGGAAGTGACAACGAAAACCGGGGTCGACTTCAAGCCGAAGGATGGTCGCTTTCCATCCACGCCATCAGCTCATCATGCACCGACGTCGCGCGCATCGGGGCAACGCATGCTCCACTGCGGCCTCCCAGCCAGAGCACCGGCCAGTCCGCTGGGTCCCCCGGCCGGCATCCGTGCGACCCCCGCACGAGTGACGCGTCGAGCGGGATCACGTCCATCAGCATCCGGAACCCCAGCTTCTTCTGAAGGAGCCTCCAACCAATGCGGGCCTTCAACGCCAGTGACGACAACGCCGGGTCCGCAAACAGTTCCACCGGGTCGTACCCAGGCTTGCGGTGGATGTCCACCGTGCGCGCAAAATCCGGCGCCCGCGAATCGTCGAACCAATAATAGTAGGTGAACCACGCGTGCTCCCTCGCCACGGCGACAAGGTCCCCGGATCGGGAATGGTCGAGACCGCGATCGCGCAGGGCGGGCGGATCAAGGACTTCCGCGACGCCGTCCGCCGCGGCCACGGCATCGCGGACCTCGGTTGTGATCGAGGGATCGTGGATGTGGATGTGGGCTATCTGGTGATCGGCGACGGCGAAAGCGCGGCTGGCGCCGGCGTTGAGCAACTCCAACCCGAGTTCTTCCTTGGTCACCAGCCACCCGCGCTCGCGGAAGAGGCGGTTCAGATGGATCGCGCGGCTTACATTTGTGATCCCGTACTCCGAGAGGATCGCGACCTGGACGTCGCGGCTGGCGAAGAAGCGGAGGAGGTCCCCGACGATCTCATCGATCTCGCGGAGATCGCGGGTGATGGCAGGGTTCAGCCCGGCGGCGGCAGAAGCGTGGGCCGGGAGTGATGGCCCGTGCCGTTGCAGGTTGTAATCCAGGTGTGGGAGGTAGACGAGATTGAGGTCCGGGGCATGGCGGGTTTCGACCCACTTCGCGGATTCAGCGATCCAGCGGGATGCGGCATCGGGACGGCCCTGGGGCGAATGTTTGCCGGCTGCGGGTCCCCAGAAGCCGGCGAACGGGAAATCGCCGAGATCGCGCTTGATCGCGGTACGGAGGTCGTAGGGCCAGGCGTAGACGTCGAAAGACTTGCGGCCGTCGGCCGGGTACATGGGCCGCGGCGTGATCGACCAGTCCGCGGTGGAGAACATGTTGTACCACCAGAATAGCTTCGCGCAGGTGAAGCCGGGACGGCGTTGGCGCAGCGTCTCCCAGAGTTTCGGGCCATGGACGAGGCGGTTGCTCTGCTTCCAGAAATGGACCTCGGCGAGTTCGCGGTCGTACCAACCGTTGGCGACGATGCCGTGCCCGGACGGAGCGAGGCCGGTGAGGTAGGTGGATTGGGCGGTGCAGGTGACGGCGGGGAAGGCAGGGTCCACCGAGGCCGCGCGGCTGACATCACGGAAGGCGCGGAGGTTGGGCGTGTGCTCGCCGATCAGGCGCGGCGTGAGCCCGACCACGTTGAGGACGGCACTTCGGCTCATGGCTTCGATCCGGTGGTGGCGACCGTGTGGGAGACCCCGTCTGCGGTGGGTCCGCACCACGCGGGCCGTGGGGTGGGCTGCGGGGTCCACGGCGAGCAAGCGACCGCGACGGCGAGCAGGTTCAGGTGGATCATGGGAAGCAACCTTAGCATGGGCTTCTGACGGGTCCAAGGTGGGTCGCCAGCAAATAGAGGGACAGGCATTTCGTTGGGTACACGAGGCAAACCGCAATGAAGGGACAGGTCTTGTGTCCTAGACTCATGGTGGGCGTGCGAATCAAGGGACAGGTCCCTTGTTGGCCTCCTGCGGCGGGAGTGCGCCTTCATGCCTTGGTTACAGGGAAGGGACAGGAGGGAAATGACGCTATGAGCGTGGGGCCTGTGCTGGCACCTTCCTGCGCATGGTCGAAGCAGCGATGGTGGACATCCTTGAGGTTGAGGACCTGGGAAGGACCTATCCGAGCGGGGACAGGATTCTTGACGTTCTCCGGGGCGTGTCGTTCCGGTTGGGCGCGGGTGAGACCCTGGCGATTGTGGGGCCGTCGGGATCTGGCAAGAGCACGCTTCTCGGGTTGTGTGCGGGGCTGGATGTTCCGAGCCGTGGCCGGGTGCGGATAGGGGGCGTGGATTTGAGCACGTTGGATGAGGATGGGCGGGCGCGGGTTCGTAACGAGCAGGTGGGGTTCGTCTTCCAGAATTTCCAGCTTATCCCGACGTTGACGGCGTTGGAGAATGTGATGGTGCCGCTTGAATTGCGTGGGGAACGAGGACTTGGCCCGGCGGCCAGGAAGCTTCTCGGGGAGGTTGGGCTCGAGGATCGGGCGGGCCATTATCCTGCCCAGCTATCCGGAGGCGAGCAGCAGCGGGTGGCGATCGCGCGGGCATTCATGAACCGGCCCAGACTGCTGTTCGCGGACGAACCGACGGGCAACCTGGACTTGGAGACCGGCGGGCGCGTGATCGAGAGTCTGTTCCAGCTCAATGCCGCCGCGGGAACGGCGCTGGTGTTGGTGACCCACGACGCCGAGCTGGCGCAGCGGACCGGTCGGATCCTGCGCCTTCGCGGAGGCTCAGTGGTCAGTGGCCAGTGACACCGGGACTCCGTCAGTCTGGAGGTCAGGAATGTGGCGTGGTGTCGGTGCTTGCGATGGCTTCAGCGAAAATCGCGAGCAATTCGGCGCGGGGCACGGAGCCGACCAGGTGCATATCGGCGGCGCAGTCCACGACGGGGATGTTTCGCATCTCGGATCGCAGCAGGATGTCGAGGGCGTTGGTGAGGGGCTGGCTTGGGGTGAGGCAGGGGGGAGGGGGGCGCATCACATCGTAGGCGATCACCGCGCGCAGTTCTTCCCCGGCGCCCAGGAATTCCTTGAGGTCGTGGAGGGCGACCATGCCGACGAGTCGCTGTTGCGGGTTCACCACCGGGAGGAAATTGTGCGAGCTGGCGAGGAAGCGATCGGCGATTTCCCGCAGGTTTGCGGATTCGCGCAGCGGCTGGATCGGCTGTCGCATGATGTCGCCGACCGAGCGTGTCGATGCCGCTCCGGGCCGGGTATCCTCGCGTTTGCCGGCTACTTCCTGAAGGCGTGCTGTGGCGGCGTAGATCGAGTCGCGATGCAATCGCCGGGCGACCACGGATGAGATCACGCACCCGAGCATCAGGGCCGGCATGAGGGAGTAGTTCAGGGAAATCTCGAACACCAGGATCATGGCGAGCAGGGGCGATTGGGTCGTGGCGGCGAGGACGCCACCCATGCCCACCAATGCGAAGGCGGGCGTGGGCACGGCCAGTCCGAGGCCCGCCCAGTGCGCGAGTTCGCCGCAGAGACTGCCCAGGGCGGTGCCGAGAAAAAGGGTCGGCGTGAACACGCCACCGACCGCCCCGGACCCGACCGTGGCGAGTGTTGCCACCAGCTTGGCCAGGAAGAGGCCCAGCAGCATCAGCAGCACGGGTTCGCCGTCGAGTCCGCGCAGGACGCGGTTCGCGGCGACGGCGCCGTTGCCCCAGGCCTCCGGGTAGACCACGGCGATGAGACCCACGATCAGGCCGCCGAGCAGCATCCGCTCGCACAGCCGGATATTCAGGCGTTCGAACAAGGCCTGGCTCAGCTTCAGGAGCTTCAGGAACGCGGCGCCCAGCGCGCCGGAAAGGAGTCCGACGACCACGAAGAGTGGCAGTTGGGAAAGGCGGTTGAACTCGAAGTCGGGCGCGGTATAGGAGGCGTGGATTCCGAAGAGGCTGCGCGAGACGACACAGGCTGTGACGGACGACAGCACCAGCGGCGCGAAGAGGGTCATCGAGAAGTTGCCGAGGACGATCATCGCGGCGAACACGGCCCCGCTGATGGGTGCGTTGTAGGGGGCGGCAATCCCCGCCGCCGCACCGCAGGCCACCAACAACCGCAGCCGGTACGGCTGCCACCCGGCGAACTGCCCGAGCTTGGACGCCAGCATCGCGGTGAGTTGCGTGATGGCTCCTTCCCTCCCGATCGATCCGCCGGACCCGATGGAGATGACGGACGATGCGGCCTTCACAAGGCTGGTCCGGAACGGCAATCGGCCATCGCCGACCGCGACCGCCTCGAGCAGGTTGCTGGTTCCCTGCTGTCCCACCAATCGGAGGCCGAGGCTCAGGACCAATCCCGAGGCCAATCCGCCGAGGGCCGAGATCGATACGCGCTGCCAGCCGGGGAGGATCTCGGCGACCAGCACCGGGTCTCCGGTGTGGCCGATGGCGGCGCGCATGAACGTTTCGGTCGCGAGGAAGAACAGGAGGTTCACCACTCCGCCGAGCACCCCGACCGCCCCGGCGATCAGCAGATCAAACGCCTCCTCGCTGAAATCCAGACGCTCCCGAAGCCGCAGCGCCCGCCGCCAGTTCCGGCCCATCATGGCCCGCGTTTTGTCCCGAAGGCGCGAAATCCTGTGGGAAATGACCTTCAACTACGTCTGCAATCTGCTCCCACCCGGTCCCGCTGACGAGGCACAAGTGTCCGTGTGAGCCCTGCCAAGAAACGCCCAGTAGAAGCCAAGGAGTGTTTAGCCTCCGAATGCCGCCCCGCCGCTAGATTCGCCAGATTGATTCGTGAGCTACGACGGCATGCCAGGGCCGGAGGGTTTTCGGTGGGGTCAGGGTTTGCCCTAAGGCGCAGGATTCATTGATTCTCGGTGACGTTCTCGGACGCGGCCATGGGTCGAAGGCGGTGAGCAGAAGCGACCTCGTCGAGTTGCGCGAATAAAGTGGGTGAAGCGGAAGAATCGGATGGCCAACGTCCTTGAACCAGTCGCTCTCGCCGGCCTCTCGCCGGTCGATGCCGGTTTCGTGCCCTTGCCGGGCGTGGACCGCGAGGAGGCGCGTCTCGACGGGTCGGGGGCTTCGGGGTGCCATCACTGTGGCGAGCCTTGTGATCGGGGTTCCTTCGAATCGGCCGGGCAGTCGTTTTGCTGCCTGGGGTGCCAGACCGTGTTCTCGCTGCTGCGCGACTCCGGGTTGGACGGTTATTACCGGCTCGGCGAGAGGCCTGGCATTCGAATCGCCGATGGGACCCAACTGCCGGGGCGCTGGGGCTTTCTTGATGAACCTGCGGTGGAAGCGAAGCTGCTGGATTTCAAGGACGGCAAAAGCGCGCGGGTGACCTTTCATCTGCCGGCGATTCATTGCGTCGCCTGCGTTTGGCTCCTCGAGAATCTGTTCCGTCTGAACCCCGGCATCGGCCGGTCGCGGGTGAACTTCGGCCGGCGCGAAATCTCGGTCGCCTATGCGACGGACAGTGTGCGTTTGGGCGAGGTCGCGGCATTGCTGTCGGGACTCGGGTACGAACCCGAGCTGACCTTGGCGGAACTCGATCGTCCGGCGGCGGCACCGACGCGGATGCTGGGACTTCGCATTGCGGTCGCGGGGTTTGCCTTCGGGAACATCATGTTGTTCAGCCTGCCGCAGTACTTCGGCCTGGACAGCTTCAGCGGGCCCGTCTTCCGGGGGCTGTTTGGGTGGTTGAGCCTGGCTTTGGCACTGCCGGCGGTGGTGTTCAGCGCCGCTGATTTCTGGCGCGCAGCGTTCGCGAGTCTGCGCCAGAAGGCTTTGACGCTGGACGTCCCGATCGTCGCCGGGCTCGCGGCCATCTACGGGCAGAGCGTTTGGGAGATCATTTCACATACCGGCGACGGCTACTTCGACTCGCTTGCCGGGCTGATCTTTTTCCTGCTCTGCGGCCGTGCGTTTCAGCAGAAGACCTACGATCGCCTTGGTTTTGATCGCGATTACCGCGGTTTTTTTCCGCTTGCGGTGGTTCGTCGGGGATTGGCGGGCGAGGAAACCGTTTCCATTTCCAGTCTTGCGGTGGGTGACCGGCTCATTCTGCGGCACGGCGAGCTTGCGCCTGCGGACGCGCGGGTGGTCGCGGGCGAGGGGTTGATGGACTACAGCTTCGTGAGCGGCGAGTCGGAGCCGGTTGCGCGCGGCGTCGGCGAGCACGTGTTCGCGGGTGGTCGGCAGGTGGGCGGCGCGGTGGAGATCGAGACGGTGAAGCCGGTGTCCCAGAGTTACCTGACGTCGCTCTGGAACGACGAGGCGTTTCGCAAGGAGCGGGACGACACGTTCTCCACGCTCACGAACGTCTATTCGCGCAGGTTCGCACCGCTTGTCCTCGTCATTGCCCTGGTCTCCGCTGCCGCCTGGGGATGGGTCGGACAGCCCGGGCGCGGGCTCAAGGCCTTTGTGTCGGTGCTCATCGTGGCGTGTCCATGCGCGCTCGCGCTGGCGGCCCCGTTCACGCTCGGCTCGGCGCAGCGCCTTCTTGGTCGCAACCGCGTCTTCCTGCGTAACGCCCAGGTGACGGAGACCCTCGCCCAGGTCGACACGGTCGTGTTCGACAAGACCGGAACCCTGACGGCTCCCGAGGCGGCGGGTGTGCGATTTCATGGGACGCCGCTGAGCGCTGTCCAGGCTGCGATGGTGGCGTCGGTTTGCCGTCAATCCACCCATCCCTATTCGCGGCGGATGACGGCGGCACTTGGTGGCAACCGGGGCGTGGTGTGTGCCGGGGATTTCGAGGAGGTGGCGGGCAAGGGATTGAAGGCGGTGGTGGATGGGTGCCGGGTGATCGCGGGTTCGCGGTTGTGGCTTGAGGAGCAGAATGTCACGGGCGGGTGGCCGGAGCTGCCTGCGGGCGGCGCGGTGTACATTGCCTTCGAGGGACGTTGCGTCGGCGCGTTCACGCTGGCCAACACGCTGCGACCGGAGGTGGAGGGACTGCTCCGTGACCTCGGGCAGCATTTCCATCTCGCGCTGCTCAGTGGGGACAACGAACGCGAGCGCGAACATTTCGAGGCGCTCTTCGGGCAGGGCGCGCGGCTTCATTTCAACCAGAGCCCGCGGGAGAAGCTCAGCTTCGTGAGGAGCCTGCAGGAAAACCATCGCAGCGTGATGATGGTGGGGGACGGCCTGAACGACGCCGGGGCACTGCGGCAGAGCGATGTGGGCGTGGCGATCGTCGAGGGCGTCGGGAAGTTCTCACCCGCCAGCGACGTCATCATGGATGCTTCCGTGGTGCCCGGCATTGGTCGGATACTCGATTTCAGCCGACGCTCGGCGCGCGTTGTGCGGGCCGGCTTCCTGATCTCTGCCGCGTACAATATCGTTGGCGTGGTCATCGCGGCGGCGGGACTTCTTTCGCCCATCGTCTGCGCGATCCTGATGCCGCTCAGCTCGATCAGCGTCGTTTTGTTTGCCGTCGGGGCCACCCGGCTTGCCGCGCGGCGGTCCGGGTTGTCTTCCATCGTCCCGTCCCTCGATGATCAGCTGCGGCCTGTCGCCGCGCCGTCGCCGGGGAGCGGACGCCCGTCATTCTCCTCATGAAACGTCAACGCCAACGCCGGACTTGAACCGAACGGACCGGAGCCACGCATGGAAGTCATCATCCTACTCATCCTGGCCAGCCTGACGCTGGCTGGCATTTTCCTCGCGATCTTTGTCTGGGCGACGAAGAGCGGCCAGTTCGAGGACACCACGACGCCCGCGCTGCGCATGCTGGCCGATGACATCCCCGTGGTCGCCGTCACTTCCGCGGACGCAGGCAACCCCTCTCTGAAGAAACGAACACAAAGCAATCCATGAACGTCGAGACATTCCGTTACGACAACAAGATCATCCGTGCCTTTGGCATAGCGACGGTGATCTGGGCCATCGTAGGGATGGTTGCCGGACTGCTGGCCGCGATCCAGCTCTTCTACCCGGCCGCCAACCTCAGCCTGCAATACATCACCTTCGGCCGCCTGCGGCCGCTGCACACGAACGCCGTGATCTTCGCCTTCGTGGGCAACGGCATGTTCATGGGCATCTATTATTCCCTCCAGCGCCTGTGCAAGGCGCGGCTCTTCAGCGACGCGCTGAGCTGGTTCCATTTCTGGGGGTGGAACGCGATCATCGTGATGGCCGCCCTGACCCTCCCGCTGGGCATCACCACCTCGAAGGAATACGCCGAGCTGGAATGGCCCATCGACATCTGCATCGCGTTGGTCTGGGTGGTGTTCGCCGTGAATTTGTTCGGCACGATAGCGAGGCGCCGAGAGAAACACATGTACGTGGCGATCTGGTTCTATATCTCCACGGCCATCACCGTCGCGGTGCTGCACATCTTCAACTCACTCGAGGTGCCCGCGGGCGCGTTCAAGAGTTACTCGGTCTACGCCGGCGTCCAGGACGCGCTGGTGCAGTGGTGGTATGGGCATAATGCCGTGGCGTTCTTCCTCACCACGCCCTACCTGGGCCTGATGTATTACTTCCTGCCGAAGGCCGCCAACCGCCCGGTGTTTTCCTACCGCCTGTCGATCATCCATTTCTGGGGCCTGATCTTCCTCTATATCTGGGCCGGCCCGCATCACCTTCTCTACACGGCGCTCCCCGACTGGGCCCAGTCCCTCGGCATGGTGTTCTCGCTGATGCTCGTGGCTCCCTCCTGGGGCGGCATGCTGAACGGCCTCCTCACCCTCCGCGGCGCCTGGGACAAGGTCCGCCAGGATCCCATGCTCAAGTTCATGGTCGTCGCCGTCACCGCCTACGGCATGGCGACGCTCGAGGGACCCATGCTCGCCATCAAGAGCGTCAATTCACTCTCGCATTACACCGACTGGACCATCGCCCACGTCCATACCGGCGCGCTCGGCTGGAATGGCTTCCTGACATTCAGTCTTCTCTACTATCTCTTCCCGCGTCTCTACCGCACGAATCTCTACTCCATCAAGCTGGCCAACTACCACTTCTGGATCGGGCTCCTCGGCATGATGTTCTACGTCGTCCCGATGTACTTCAGTGGCGTGACCCAGGGGCTCATGTGGAAGCAGTTCACCGCCGACGGGTTCCTCCAGTATCCGAGCTTCCTGGAGACGGTGATCCGGCTGCTCCCGATGCACAGGCTCCGCGCGGTCGGCGGGTCCCTCTTCATCGTCGGGGTCCTCATCATGGCCTACAATCTCTACAAGACCGCAAAGGGCGGCAAGCCGGTCGAGGACGAGGAGGTCCAGGTGCCCGTGTCGGCGAAGGCGGAGCACGACGGTTCGGGCCACCGCTGGCTCGAGGCCAGGCCGCTCCTCTTCACGGTCCTCGCAGCCGTTGCCGTCCTGATCGGCGGTCTCATCGAGATCGTCCCGCTGTATCTCATCAAGGAGAACGTCCCGACCATCTCGTCGGTGAAGCCGTACACCCCGCTCGAAGTGCTTGGCCGCGACCTGTACATCCGCGAAGGCTGCCTCGGCTGCCACTCGCAGATGGTCCGTCCGTTGCGATCCGAGACCGAGCGTTACGGTGAGTACTCGAAGGCGGGTGAGTACGTGTATGACCATCCGTTCCTGTGGGGTTCCAAGCGGACCGGCCCGGATCTGCACCGCGTGGGTGGGAAGTACCCGAACGCGTGGCACTTCAACCACATGGAAAACCCGCGCACCACGTCGCCGGGCTCCATCATGCCGCCGTATCCGTGGCTGCTGTCACAGAAGCTCGACACCACGTCGCTGCCCGCCCGCATCAAGGCGCTCCGGAGCGTCGGCGTCCCGTACCCTGCGGGGTACGAGGCGACAGCGCAGAAGGATCTTGAGACCCAGGTCAAGGTCGTGGTCGAGGGACTGAAGACTGGCATGATCAAGGCCGAACCCGATCGTGAGATCATCGCCATGATCGCGTACCTCCAACGGCTCGGCACCGACATCAAGGCACAGGCCAAGCCCGCGGCCGCCAAACCCTGACCTCCGGAACCGACCATGATCCGAAATGTGCTCAGTCATATCGGCGGCGTTGAGATTTACGGCATCGCGTCCGTGCTCCTGTTCTTCGCGTTCTTCACCGGGATGCTCATCTGGGCGTTCCGGCTGAAGCCCGGACATCTGGAGTCCATGGGCAGGTTGCCGCTCGACGACGGCCAGGCCCCGACCGAATCAACGAACGCGCCCTGCTCACCCCCGTCCAAACCCGGCTCCAATCCCTGCTCCCGTCATGAATGCGAATGACCCACAAGATCCGCTGCTGCTCGACCACGAGGTCGATGGCATCCGCGAGCTCGACAACAACCTGCCGCGCTGGTGGGTCTGGCTCTTCAACCTCTCGATCGCCTTTGCGGCGGTGTACCTCGTGTATTACCACGCGATGGGCGCCGGCGATCTCATGGCTGCCGAGTACAGGAAGGAATCGGAGGCCGGCGAACGGGTGAAATCCGTCGCTCTCGCCCGGTTTGAGGGTGAGCTCGGCCAGATGAAGCCGCTTTCCGACGCGGTGGCGCTGGCCCAGGGGCAGGCGACATTCAAGACGCTCTGCGCCCCCTGCCACCGCGAGGACGCCGGCGGTCTTGTCGGGCCGAACCTGACCGACACCTACTGGATCCACGGCTCCAACTTCGTGGACAATCTGAAGACCATCTGGAACGGTGTACCTGAGAAGGGTATGGTGACCTGGAAGGGCGTCCTGAAACCGCAGGACATCCACAACGTCGCGAGCTACATCTATACGCTGCGCGGCACCCAGCCGCCCAATCCGAAGCCGGCCGAGAACACGGTGCAGGCCCCGACGGGGCCGAGCCAGTTCGAGTAGGAGAGTTGTACGTCCGCCATGCCTCCATCCGATCCGCCCCTCGCTGAGCCGCTGACCACCTCGGACAAGCCGGTCTTCAAGAATGTAGACTGGACCGATTTCCGGGATCATCTGGCGACGGCGGACCAGCAGGGGCGGCGGATGTGGTTGTACCCGAAGGATCCTGAGGGTCGCTACACGACGGTCCGGAAGTGGGTGAACATCGTGCTCATCACGATCATGTTCACCGGGCCGTTCATCCGGATAAATGGGAACCCGCTCCTGATGATGAACATCCTGGAGCGGCGCTTCGTCATTCTCGGGCAGGTCTTCTGGCCTCAGGACCTGCCGATCTTCGCCACCGCGATGCTCATCTTCCTCACGGGCATCGCCATCTTCACGGCGGCGTTCGGCCGGCTCTGGTGCGGCTGGACGTGTCCCCAGACGGTGATGATGGAGGGCGTGTTCCGGAAGCTCGAGTTCTGGATCGAGGGGGACCATCACGTCCGGCGGGAGCTGGATCGTGGGCCGTGGACCCTGGGGAAGGTGCTCAGGAAGACCGTGAAGCACGCGGTTTTTCTGGGTCTGTCATTCGTGGTCGGCAACACGCTTCTGGCCTACATCATCGGCAGCGAGGAATTGTCCAAAATCATCACCGACAGCCCGACCCTCCACGTCCAGGGGCTGACGTTCATGATTCTTTTTGCGCTGTTGTTCTATGGGATCTTCGCGCGTTTCCGTGAGCAGGCATGCACGTTCATCTGCCCCTATGGGCGGTTCATGTCCGCACTGCTCGACGAGAACACCATCGTCGTGGCGTATGACAAGCGGCGCGGCGAGCGGCGCGAGACTCTTCATCGGAGTGAGACTCCTGCCGCACGGCAGGCCTCCGGCGCCGGCGATTGCATCGACTGCCGTCAATGCGTCGTGGTCTGCCCCACGGGCATCGACATCCGCGACGGCACGCAGATGGAGTGCGTGAGCTGCACCGCCTGCATCGACGCGTGCGACAACGTGATGGACAAGATCAAGCACCCCCGTGGATTGATCCGTTACGCGTCGCTGAATGGCATCGAGACTGGTGAGCCGCTCAAGGTGACGCCGCGACTCATCGGGTATTCGGTCGTCCTTCTCGCGCTGGTCTCCCTCTTCGTGTACCTGCTCTTCACGCGCACCGCGGTCCAGTCCACGCTCCTCCGTGCCCGCTCGGACACGCTGTTCCAGCAGACGGCCGACGGGAAGATCGTGAACCTCTACCTGCTGAAGGTGGTCAACAAGACCCACCTGGAAATCCCGCTCTCGCTCAAGCTCGAGGGGTCCGGGGGATCCGTGAAGGTCATGGGCGGCGCCTTGCGTGTTCCCGGCGAGAAGCTGGTGGAGACCTCGGTGCTGATCGAGATGGATCCCGCGAAGCTTACCGGCGGATCGACGCCGCTCTCGATCGGGGTCTACCGGGAGGACGAACCCGGCAAGCCGCTCGAGGTCCTGAACACGTTCTTCATCGGGCCGCGCCATTGAATCATGATCCCGCCTACGCGAACGCCCAGGCCGCCCGCGGGTGCGCCGCGCTTCAATCCCTGGCCGTATTCGCTGGTCGCGTTCTTTGTCGTGGCCATCACCGGCATCGCCACCCTCGTGACCATCGCGGTCACGCACCGGAGCGAATTGGTCGCGACCGACTACTACGACCAGGAGATGCGGTTCCAGAAGCGGGTTGACCAGGTGAAGCGCACCCAGCCGTGGGAGGGTCGGATTGCGGTCGGGTATCTCGCGGGGTCGGGAGTCCAGATCCACCTGCCCAGGGAACACGCCGCGCTCGGGGCCTCGGGAACGGCCTCGCTTTACAGACCCTCAGCCGAGGACGACGACCGCTCGATCCAACTCGCCCTCGACGCGGAGGGCAGCCAGGTGCTCCCGCTTCGTGACCTCGCGGGCGGCCTCTGGAAGGTCCGCCTCCAATGGAAGGTGGCGGACGACGAGTTCTTCGCGGAGCGCAACCTGGTGGTTCCTTCGGTCGGTGGCACCGCACATTGAGCTTCCCATGCAATTCGCGCCCGCTCTGCTGCTCGGACTCCTGGGTGGTCTCCACTGTGCCGGCATGTGCGGCCCGCTGATGCTCGCGCTCCCCGTCGCGGGTCGGACCCGCGGGAATTTCATCGCCGGCCGTTGTCTGTATCACCTCGCCCGCGTCGCCGTGTATTGCGCCCTCGGGCTGTTGTTCGGACTTGTTGGGCGGACGCTGTGGATGGTCGGCATGCAGCGGTGGGTTTCCATCTTCCTCGGTGCGGTGCTCCTCGCCGGGATTCTCGTGTCGCCCCGGCTCTTCGAGTTCCCGTGGATCGCCCGGTGGGTGGGCCTGTTGAAGGGCACGATGTCGGGCTTCCTGCGGACCCGGACTCTGACGTCCCTGGCAGTGCTTGGCGGATTGAATGGACTTCTCCCCTGCGGCCTTGTCTATGCGGCCTGTGCAGGCGCGGCGGCCACGGGGCATTGGGCGTCGGGGGCGCTGTTCATGCTGGTGTTCGGGTTGGGCACGCTGCCGGTCATGATGGCGATCAGCCTCTCGGGGCACCTGTTGCCATCGGCGGTCCGCCTCCGCTTGAGGCATCTCATGCCCATCGGTGTCGGGCTGCTGGCTGTCCTGCTCATCCTGCGGGGGATGTCGCTTGGGATTCCGTACGTGAGCCCGAACCTCACGGCGGGCGGCGGAGACGGCTGCTGCTCCGGTCACTGAGCGCGATTCCTGGTGCAGATCCCTGCTGTTCCTGGGGCTCCGCGGTTCACCCGTGGGTTTCTCCACTTCGCCCCTTGAAAAGGGCTGTTCGCCCCACAAATGTGCATGTCAACGGAGAAGCTGTTTAAAAACCGACCATCCGTTAACTCCAACACACCAATAAATGGTTACTCCAAGCACACACGCCTTTCGATTTCTGAGGTCCGCGCTGGCGGTTTTCGCCCTTTCGCACGATTCGAGCGCCCTGGCCCAGGGTTGCGTGGCGGCGCGCTCGGGGAGTTGCTTCATGGTTCCCGGAGTCGAGCTTCAGCCGGCGGAGGGATTCTCGGCGGCGACGGGGTATCGATGGCTGCACAGCGATCGGCATTTCGTCGGCGATGTGGAGCAGACGCAGCGGCAGGCGGAGGGAAGCCAGGTGATCAACGACTCACATTTCGTCGACCTGAGCCTGGCCTATGCGTTCACGCCGCGGTACAGCGCGACGCTGACGTTGCCGTTCTCCTTCAATGATCGCTCGCAGGTGGTGCGGTCGAACGACGTCGCGAGGACGATCCTGCAGCGGTTCTCGACGCAATCGGCGGGCCTCGGCGACATCCGCCTGACGGGAGCGGCCTGGGTGATCGACCCGGCCAGCCATCCCAAGTGGAACGTGCAACTCGGCCTGGGTGTGGATGCGCCGACCGGGCAGGACGACGTGAGGGACACCTTCCAGGTGTACGACGCGAAGACCCGGCAGATCGTGGCGCGGGAGCGGACCGTGGATCAGTCGATCCAGCCGGGGGATGGAGGTTGGGGAATCGTGATGGAGATGTACGGCTATTATCGCTTCACGGACCAGCTGAACGCCTATGTGAATGGCGCCTACACAATGACGCCGGAGGAGAAGAATGGCGTGCCGACCTATCGGTCGAATCCGTACGAGGCGATCATGTCCATCGCCGACACCTACCTCGGGCGCGTGGGCTTCGACTATGTGGTGATGCCGTCGTGGGGTCTTTCGCTCTCGTTGGGAGGGCGCATCGAGGGCGTGCCGGCGAATGATGCCATCGGGGGCAGCGACGGTTTCCGCCGGCCGGGGCTCTCGATCGCGATCGAGCCGGGCGTGGGCCTGACGCGCGGTCCATGGATGTTTGGCGTGACTGCGCCCGTGGCGTTGTATCGGAACCGCGAGGTGAGCGTGCCGGATGAGCAGCAGTCTGCGGCGACGGGCGTTGCCCAACACGGGGACGCGGCCTTCGCCGACTTCATGATCGTGGCGACGGTATCGCGGCGGTTCTGAGCGATTGCTCAGACCTGGCCTGGGAGGAGGAATCCGTTTTGGCCGGTGAGCAGACCGTCCGTCTCAAGCCGGCTGCACTGCCGTTCGACGAGGACGCGGAGCGAGGCCGGGGTGGTCTTGAAACCGAGCACGCGGGCCACGGCCGTGGGCAGTTCAGCGCGATTCACGCCGTGGACCGCGGCGGCGATGGCGAGGATCGCGGCGCGGATTTCGGACGGCGGGAGGAAGTCCGGCTTGCGGAGGTTCGCGGACCGGACGCCGTCGCGGCTTCGAACCCGGACCGGGCGGTCGGGGAGATCGAGGCAGTCGTCCTCGCGGACGCAGCGTCGGGCGACGAGCAGGGCCCTCACGCCGCGGGCGACGGCGTCCTGGACGCGGGCGCCGGCACGCGGGAGGGCCCAGAGGTCGCGGACCCGGGCGACCAGCTCGTCCTCGTGCACCGGGCCCTCGACCTCGATGATGCGTTGGAGGAGGTCGGTCATGGCTCCGGTGGGAAGCGCGGCGGGTTCGGCGCCGCGAGGCGGTGCGAAGTCGGCGACCTGGTAGGGCTCTGCGGCGAACGCGGGTCGGGAGTCGTCGATCCCGGCGGGATCGGCGCGCTCGATTTCGGCGCGTGTCGGCGAGGTTGCCTGGGGTGATTCCTGCGGTCGTGGGGCGGGGCGGGTGCGGCGGGCGTCCTCGATGACCGCGAGGGTTTGGCGCAGTTGTTCGGCGGGGCGCTGGAACCAGTCGGTGCTCCAGATCCTGTGGATTCTCCAACCGTGGTCTTCGAGGACGGCTTGTCGGAGCCGGTCGCGGTCGCGGGCGCTGCGTGAGGCGTGGTAGGTGGCGCCGTCACACTCGATGCCGAGGAGGTAGCGGCCGGGTTGATCGGGGTCGACGACTCCGAGGTCGATGAAGAAGCCGGCGATGCCGACCTGGGGATGGATCGAGTGTCCGTGTGTCTGGAGAGCGTCGCGGACGGATTCCTCGAAGGGCGACTGGGGTTGGCGGGAGCTGGCTTCGGCGACTTCGAGGCGGCCGGTTTCGGCGAACTGGAGGAAGGTCTTGAGTGCGGCGACGCCGCGGCCGCCGGCGCGTGAGAGGTCGATGTCGGCGGCCTGGATGGAGGAGAAGGCCACGCATCGACGGCGGGCGCGGGAGATGAGGACGTTGAGTCGGCGTTCGCCGCCGTCGGCCCCGAGCGGTCCGAAGTTCATTCGTAGGAACCCATCGGCGTCGCGGCCATAGCCGATGGAAATGAGGATCACGTCACGTTCGTCGCCCTGGACGGTCTCGAGGTTCTTCACGAAGAACGGTTCCTCGGGGTGGCCGGCGAAGAACGCCTCGGTGTCGGGATGTTCGCGTCGGAGAAGTTCCAGTTCGTCGAGGATGGCCTGTTGCTGGCGCACCGAGAACGCGGCCACGCCGAGGGAAAGTGCGGGGAATTGTCGTGCGTGCTCGAGCACGGCGCGGCACACCGCCTTGGCCTCGATGCGGTTGGTTCCGGTGCCGCCGCTGTCAAACACGCCTTCGGGAACCAGCTGGAACTGCAGGCCGAGATCGGGGCCGACCTCGCGGGGACTGGGCACGATGAACAGCCGGTTCTCGTAGAATTCCCGGTTCGAGACCGCGATGAGGGAGTGATGTCGGCTCCGGTAATGCCACCGGAGCATGGTGCCGGGCAGCCCTCGCGCGGAGCACAGGCCCAGGATGCTCTCGAGATCCTGCACGCGCGCGGCGCCGGACTCCTTCGTCGTCTCGCTGTCATCGCCGGTGACCCTCGCGAAAAAGCGCGTTGGAGGAAGTTGGCGGCTGTCGCCCACGACCACGATTTGCCGACAGCGGGCGATGGCGCCGAGGGCGTCGACGGGCTGGACTTGGCTGGCTTCGTCGATGACAAGAAGGTCGAATTCGACGGCGCCCGGGGCGAGGAACTGGGCCACGGAAAGCGGGCTCATCATGAACACCGGCTTGATGGATTGGACGACCGAGCCGGCGTCGCGGAGCAGCTGGCGGACGGGCCGGTGGCCGCGTTTGCGCTCGAGTTCGCCGTTCACGATCCCGACGGCGCCGACGCCGGCGCTGATGCCTGGCATTCGTGCGTGGTGCGCGGCCAGAACGCGGTAACGGGAGAGACGAAGCCGCTCGCGATCCAGCCCCCGGAATTCCTCCACAATCTGCGCGTGGCCTGCGCCGTCGAAACGGGCGAGCTGCGGATTCGAGCGCATCATCTCGCGGAGGATCTGGTTGAAGCAGGCGCGACGAAACGCATCCACGATTTCCGCTTGGGGGACCGTTCCGTCACGCACGCCGTCGAGCAGCGGGCCGAGGCCAAGTTGTCGTCCCTCCTGGTCGCAGCCGTGGTAACGCGTCCAGAGCGACAGCGCTTCCGGTTGTTCGTGCCACGCGGTCAGCCGATCGGCGAACGG
Organism: uncultured Verrucomicrobiota bacterium; assembly: GCA_903844265.1. Taxonomy (GTDB): domain Bacteria; phylum Verrucomicrobiota; class Verrucomicrobiia; order Limisphaerales; family CAIMTB01; genus CAIMTB01. The sequence continues at coordinate 6,322 of CAIMTB010000049.1, read as the reverse complement.
CTGGAGCGGGATGTTCTCGAGATGCTCGACGCCGGGTCCGAATGCGGCTGCGAGGTCGAGTTGGAGCGCGGTGGTCAACTCGTGGAGCGCGCTGGAGACCGGACCCAGCGCGCGCTCGAGGTCATCGCCGGCGGGCCCGAGTGCGCGAGGGTCGGGGAGGGCTGCGATCGCCTGGCGAAAGGTCGCGTCCAAACCGTCGGCGCGCTGCGCGTCGATCCAGTCTGCCACGGCTGAGCACCGGGCCCAGTCGGTGCGTTCGGCACGCCACGCGGAGCCGAAGGCTGCGTTGCCGACGTCGCTGGCTGCGCGGAGCGCGCGAAGGGCGCGCTGGCCTGCAACCAGTTCGTCGACCAGCGCGAGCCGCTCCTCGAAGGCGGAAGGGATCGTGCCCTTGGCGACGCCCTTCAACTCGGCGAGAGCCCGGCGGTATTCTCCGTTCAGGAACCGGAACAGCGATGGGCCGTGGGCCGCGATCGAGGATCGGACCGCTTCAAAATCCTTTTCCCATGCGGCGTCGGTCACCTTCAGGTCGAGGGTTTCCGTTGCGGCGCGGTATCGATGTCCGACAGCCACGAGGTCGCGGATGGCACCGGGATCATTGTCCCAGAGGGGATTGCTGATTGAAGTGCGATCGAACGTGGGCGCGGCGGCGGCGTGGCGGGCCATGCCTCGCAGGTTTCGGACTTCCGCGAGGCACGCGGGTTCAGCTTTGCCGAGGGTTCGTGCCAGATCACGGGCCTGGATCCGGCAAGTCTCAAGAAGTCGTGACGCCTCGGCGGCCCGGGCGAGAACGCGATCGGTGTCGGAAGGGAGAACGGCATCGAGGCCCACGCCGCGCCACGGGTTTTGTGCGGGAAGGCCGGTTCGCTGGACGCAGGCGGCCAGATTGGCGACCAGGCTTTCGCGCCGTGAACGCTCGGCGGTTGGCCAGGTCGCGGCGTCCGGCAGGTCGATCGTGGCACCGGATTCGCCGCGGTTCTCGAGTCGGACACATTCGCCGAGGACGCGAAAAGGCGTGAGGCCGGTGGCGGCGTGGGTCGTGTGGAGCGCGGTGCAGTGGTTGTTCAGCGTGGTCCGGCGTGCGGTCAAGCCGGGGACGATCTCGTCGAGCTCGTCATTGCGTGGCTTGCCCAGCCGCCAGGTGCGGCCGATCTCGTTGAGCACCGCGCGTTTGGCGGCCTTGTGGCTATGGAGCTCGAGGCAGAGATCGCCGAGGCCTTCGCGCTCGAGACGGCGCTTCACCACTTCGAGCGCGGCGAGCTTCTCCGCGACGAAGAGGACCTTCCTTCCGTCGAGCACCGCGGTGGCGATGATGTTGGTGATGCTCTGGCTCTTGCCGGTGCCGGGGGGTCCCTGGAGAACGAGGTTCCGACCCTGACGAACCATCTCGATGGCCAACGTCTGGGATCCATCGGCGTCGACGACGTGGTCGAGCTTCTGGACCGGGATCAGCTCATCAAGCGCGGTGGACTCCGGGAGGAGCGGATCCGATGCGGCGAAGCCGTCCACGAGCAGCGCCGGGAGCAGCGGGTTCCCGAGGAGCGGCCGCTCGGCCGGCCACGTGTCGGGGTCGAGATCCCGGTACATCAGCAATTTCGCGAACGAGAAACAGCCGAGGACCATGGCATCGGGCAGGACTTCCCAGGTGGCATGACTGGCGACCGCGGTGCAGACCTCGGAGAAGTATCTGGGGAGGTCGAGGTTTTCGACGTCGGGGAACTCGGGCAATCGGATCGCGAGATCCGTCTCGAGCTTGGACTGCAGCGAGAGATTCTCCTCGATGTCCTCTTCGCGCGCCCGAAGGACGAATCGCTCCGAGGCGGTCCGGCGATCCAGCTGGACGGGCACGAGGACCAACGGCGCGTGTCGCGGGTTGGCGTCGTCGTCCACGTCGAACCACTTCAGCTGCCCGATCGCAAGGTAGAGGACGTTGACGCCCGTCTCCTCCACCGTCGTCTGCGCGTCGCGGTAGAGATCGAGGAGGCGGCGTTGCAGGTGTTCCGGGGTGAGCTGGGTCTGGAGCCGGGCATCGACGTGGCGGCGCGGCAAGCCGGTGGATGGATCACAAACGTCATCCGCCGGTGGCAGCGCGGTGTCCTCGGGCGCGGTGTCCTCGGGTTCCGGGGAATCCGCCTGCGGCCGCGGCAGGTCGGGCGGGGCCTGAATCCTCGTTGACTTCGACGGCTCAGGAGCGGGCGTGAAACTCAGGGCCTTGCGCTCGGCGGAGAGGAGACGGAAAACCTCGCCCGCGCGCTCATCGACGATCTCGACGACACGGGCGGTGCGGGAGGCGAGCGGGACGGCGAGGAGCCGGTTGCGCGTGGAGAGATCAAGCAGCTCGCGTCGGGCCTGCTCAAGGCGATCCCGGATCGCCATCGGGATCGGGATCGCGTGTTCCACGGGATTCACGGGCTCGTTATTCGGGGAACCAGGCTCGCAGGAATTGAGCCTCGGAGCCGTCGTACACGGCTTCGGCAAGGTGTTCGACGCCGAGTTGGTTGCCCCAGGAATAGGTGATCATCAGGCGTCCCTGCCAATCGCAGAAATCGATGTCGGAGTTGTTCTTGTCCACCGCGTCGGCCACGCGTCTGCGCTGGGCCTCGGTGAGCTTCGGGTTCGCAATCTGGCGGTCCTCGGGCGACGCCTTGAGCACCGGGTTGAGCGGGCTGGGGGTCCAGTGCGCGAGGTCGCGGGAACGGACGACGCGCATCTCGTAGCCGTCACGGGCTTCGAGGTAGAAATCGTAGAACCATCCGTCGAGCCACCGCAGGCAATGCGGCGCGGTGTAGCGGTCCTTGGCGTAGTTGCATTCCGGCGGGGTCAGCGTCCAGGTGTGGAGATCGCGCGATTTCGTGAACCGCGCCGTGAACGCAGCACCCGCTTCCTCCACCGGCTTGTCGATTTCAAACATCAGGACGAACTCGCCGCCGGCGCGGGTCATCGAGGTGTTGAAGATCCCGTAACGGCCGCCGGCGATGGCAGGCCAGGATTCCCAATGCTTGAGGTCGCGCGAGGTGAACACATTCACCCGGTCGCGGCCGGACGTGCCGGTCACGATCATCGTGCCGTCATGCACGTAGGCGCTCCCGAACTCGTGGCCGTCGGCGAACGGCTCACCGGCCTCGCCGGTCTCGTGATCCACGAAGCGGAAGTAGTTCGTCTTGCGCTGGTTGTTCCAATAGCTGTCGCGCACCCACTCGAATCGAAGGAGCCGGCCCCCGAAGACCACAGGTGTAGTCTCGACGAGATCGACGTCGACCGTTCCAAGTTTGCGGATGAGCGGGCGGCCTGCGGCGTCGTGGGGTCCGGTGTCACGGGCGGGCGTCCCGGCGTGGGCGAGGATGAAGTTGACGATCGGGGTCGAGTCGTCGAGGCCGTGGGGGTGATGCTTCACGCCGGGCTTGGCGATGAGCGTGATGTCCCCGCCGAGCTTGCGATAGCGCTCGGCGATCACCCCGGTGTTCTCGTCCCAGGGAACCACTTCATCGGCGTCCCCGTACACGTGGAGGAGCGGGACTTTGGCGGCGGCGAGTGGGGCGAGGCTGTCGACCGGATTACCCTTGTAGGCCAGGGCCTCGGCCTCGGAGCTGAAGCCGTAGCGATCGAGGATGAGCTTCCAATCGCCGGCGCTACCGGGACCTTTGCCCTTGCCGCCGGGCCAGCTCCTGAAGTCGCAGACGGGAGCATCGCCGTAGAGGCAGGCGACCTTGTCGGGGTTGGCGGTGGCCCAGTTGTAGCAGTAGAGGCCGCCGCGACTGAGGCCGACGAGGGCGGCCTTGGGGGCGAAGTGGAAGCGGGTGGTCAGCTCGAGGTACAGGGCATTCCAATGCGCGACCGCCTTGGGGCATCCGAGCATGTCGGGCACGCTCATGTAGACCACGTGGAAGCCGCGGCCGAGAAGGGCGATGTCGGGGTTGGGTTTGTGGCCGAAGAATTCGCCATGCCAGACCCAGGGGCGACCGGGAGCCTCGCGCTTCGGGAGGACGACGAGGACGGGTCTGCCATCGACCTCGAAGTCGTAGCGATCGAAGCCGAACCACGATGAGCGTTTGCCGGGGAAGGGGTGATCGATGAGGGGTCGGAGTTTCGACTCGATCGCGGCGGCTTCGATCTGGGCGTCGGCGAGAGGCTTGCCTTTGCCCATGCCGGGGCGCTGGTGGCCGGTCTCGGTGAGCCACGAATCCTTCAGCATCCGCTGGCGTGCCTGGACGAGTTGCAGGACGGCTCCGGATTGAGGGTGCGATTGAAGGAGGGCTTCGGTGGTCGGGGCGCGGGTGATCGAATCTTCGGCGCCGAGAAAGCGCAGGATTTCGCGGGCCATCAGCCAATGGCCCTGGGACGAAGGATGCACTCCGTCGCCGGCGAGCAGGAAGTTGGGGTTCGACTGCCGGGCCTCGGCGAGGAACCGGGTCATCGGGCCGTGGAGATCGATGACTTCCCAGCCGTCGTGTTTCCGCGTGAGAAGCCATTCCGAGTATTGGGCCAGGACACCGTCGTAGCCCTCGAAGGGTTGGGGATAGGCGTCGCGACCGGCGGGAAGCGTGCGTCCACCGAGAGGCTTCGGGTCGAAGGGCGCCGATGTGACGTGGACAATCCGGGCGCCCGTGGCGGTGACCTTGTCGTGGAGGCGGCGGATGCCGTCCTGGAACTTCGCGGCGCGGGCTTCGGCGTAGGGAAAGTAGATCCCGTCGTTCATGCCGTAGCAGGCGAAGACGAGGTCGGGGTGGATCTTGGCGAGGACACGATCCAGGCGCTCGTGGACATCGGGGCGCGGGAAGGTGCCGCCGGCGTGGCCGTCTTCGGAGAGGCCGGACGCGGTTTCGCTGGGGAGACCGACGTTGATGATCTCGGCGCGGGATTCGGGGTGGGCGGTGCGGAGCCAGGTCTCGACGAACTCCACGTATTCACCGCCGTAGGTGATGCTGTCGCCGATGAAGAGGATGCGATGGGCGTCGGTGATCGGCTTCGGGGCGGCGGCGGCGGTGGAGCAAAGCGTGGCGAGGAGGAGGAGTCGCGAGAGGATGGCCGAGGTGTGGGGAATCGCTGGGTTCATGGGACGGACCGACAGTGCCGAAAAGCTGGCCTGGGGGAAGCCGAGAGACGGCCGACCTTCAACACCGGGATCCTCGTGGCCACCAGGATCCCGGTGTTGGGCTGCTGCGTCAGAGTCCGTTGATCGAAGCCGGAGCTCTGGGCTCCGCCACGAGACTGCGGCAGTGCCGCGTTCAGAGTTTCGAGAGATTCGCCGCCCCGTTGACCGTGCTGTTGACGCGGAGGCGGAGTCCGTTGAGGCGGATGAACCCGCTGGCGTCGTCCTGATTGTAGGCCTTGGTGGGGTCGGCCTCCATGGTGGCGATGGCGGGGTTGTAGAGGCTGACAGGGCTCTTGCGGCCGGCGGCGATGATGTTGCCCTTGTAGAGCTTGAGGCGGACGGTGCCGGCGACGTTCTTCTGGCTTTCCTCGACGAGGGCCTGGAGGGCGAGGCGCTCGGGGGCGAACCAGAAGCCGTAGTAGACCAGCTCGGCGTAGCGCGGGCTGAGCGAGTCGCGAAGGTGCATGACCTCGCGGTCCATGGTGAGCGACTCGATCTGTCGGTGGGCGAAGTGGAGGATGGCGCCGCCTGGGGTCTCGTACACACCGCGGCTCTTCATGCCGACGAAGCGGTTCTCGACCATGTCGACGCGACCGACGCCGTGTTTGCCGCCGAGCTTGTTGAGGGCCCGCATGACCGCGAGCGGGGGGAGCTTCTTGCCGTTCACGGCGATGCAATCGCCGCGCTCGAAATCCAGCGTCACGTATTCCGGCTTGTCGGGGGCGTCTTCAGGGAAGACGGAGAGCGTGTTGAAATGGCCGCGGTACTTCAGGTTCCCGGCCTCGAACCACGGATCCTCCAGGATGCCTGCCTCGTACGAGATGTGGAGCAGGTTGCGATCCATCGAGAACGGCTTTTTCGCAGAGGCCTGGACCGGGATGCCCTTCTTGTCGCAGTAACGGATCATCTCGGCGCGGCCCGGGAACTCCTTCCGGAAGCGTTCGTCGCGCCACGGGGCGATGATGTCGAGCTCCGGGGCGAGGGCAGCGGCGGTGAGCTCGAAGCGGACCTGGTCATTGCCCTTGCCCGTGGCGCCGTGCGCGATGGCGTCGGCCTTCTCGGCGCGGGCAATCTCGACCATCCGCTTGGCGATGAGAGGGCGGGCGATGGAAGTGCCGAGCAGATACTGGCCCTCGTACAGCGCACTCGCGCGGAGCATCGGGTAGATGAAATCACGGGCGAACTCCTCCTGAAGATCGTCGATGTAGAGGCCCGTAGCGCCGGTTTTCC
>CAIMTB010000048.1 GCA_903844265.1 uncultured Verrucomicrobiota bacterium | reverse complement strand
TGCTCATCAATGTCTTCCTGCTGTTGAACGAGGTGTTCAAGGAATTCTATTCGGGGAACGTCCACGTGGCGTCGGCCAAGTATCTCTTCCTCGGCCTTCACGGTCATCACGCGCTGGTCCCCTGGATCTGGACCGCCGTTCTGTTCAACGTCGTGGCGATGGTCCTGCTTGTTCTGCCACTGACCAAGAGCCTGAAGTGGCTGAATCTGACCTGTATCCTTTCGATCGTGGGCATCTGGATCGAGAAAGGCATGGGCCTCGTGATTCCTGGTTTCATACCGACCCCGCTGGGTGCGATGATCGAGTATTCTCCGAGCCTGAACGAGACGTTGGTTTGCTTCGGTATCTGGGCTTTCGGGCTGCTCTGCTACACAATCTTCCTGCGCATGGCTGTCCCGATCCTGCAGGGACGGCTCTCCTCTGCCGGCATGGGGCCGGCCACCTCGAACGTCGCCGGCCAGCATACCCATTAGGATAGTCCTTCCCTACCACCGCCCCCCGATCACGGACATGGCCCAGACACTGACAGCCGAGGATGCCAAGGCTTCGTTGAACGACCACGTCGCGTCCAAGGGGGCGGAGATCTTCGAGAAGTACGGGCCGAGAATCGGCTGGTCGGAGCTGGGGAGGATCCTGTCCGACAAGGCCTGCGTGAGGTATCCCTGCGCGATCGTGTTTGATGCCGGACCATTGCAGGCGGGTGAGTTGGCCTATCCCTTGCCCGTGGGGCAGCGGCCGGAGGATGGCTACACGATGCACGTGCATCCGAGGTTCGCCGGGTGCCGGGAGGTTGTGCCGAGGCTGGTTCTCTACCAGTTGGTGGTGGTGAACTACGGGATGTTCGCGAGCGCAGACGATGCCGAGACGTTTGGTGCGGCGGCGTTCGGGATCTCGAAGGACGAGTATTACCGTTCGATGTGTGCGTTGGCGGATGACGAGGGGGCGTCGTGTGGATCCGTGGCGGCGGTGGAAAATGGGGTGCAAGTCCGGGGATGACCCGCGACGGGCCGTGGCGGGTGGGGGTCGAAATCCCTGCAGTATATTTACAGCCTATGGGCAGCGCTACAGACCAGACCGGAGGCGAGGAGATGGTTTCCCGGCTGAAGACCGTCGAGGAGAGGCTCGCCCGACTGGAGACCTACCTTGGCGTCGGGCCTGTCCCGGAGAAGGTGGGTGCTGATGGCGCAGAGGTCTGCGGAGTCGAGGAATCCGTGGATTCGAAGGAGGATGCGGAGTCGCTGGAGGTGGAGTTGGCGGGGAATGGGTTTGCGGCTGTGGGGATCGTCGTGCTCGTGCTGGGCGTCATATTTCTTCTGACTTTCTCGTATCACGGACTGCCTGCGGTACTTCCGAGTCTGGCGGGTTATGTTCTTCTCGGGGCGATGGTGGGATGCGCCCATCTCTGGCGGGACTCCTTCCAGCAGCTTTCCCGTTACCTGGTGGGAGGGGCTTCGTTCCTGGCCTATTTTGCCACCCTGAGACTGTCTCATTTCAGTGCGCAGCCGGTGGTGAGCTACAGGCCATTGGAGGTTGTTCTGCTCCTGTTGGCTGTCGGGGTGAACCTTGCGGTGGCGATGCGTCGGCGGTCGGTGTTCCTGGCGAGCATGCACGTGCTCCTGGGGTATTTCACGGCGTTGGTGGCGGGCGATGCGGGCGTTCTGTTCAGTCTCGTCGTCGCGGTGGCGTTGGTGGCGGTCTGGTTGCGCAGGGAATACGGATGGGATGCGCTGCATTATGTCGGGTTGCTGGGGGCACTGGTGACGCACGGGATATGGATGATGAACAATCCCGTGTTTGGGAATCCGGTGCGGATGGTGGATTCCCCCGAGTGGAACCTTCTTTTTCCGCCGCTGTACGCGCTGCTGTTCGGCATGGCGCGCGTGGCAGGGCGCCGCGGGGAGGAGGAGTCGCTGGTGGATGCGTTGGGTGCGGTGCTGGGAGGGGTTGGTTCGTTCGTGATCGTCGGCTTCATGCTCCTGACGGGCTTCAAGTCACACGTTGCGGCGTGGAATCTTTACGGGGCGGTGATTTATCTGGGATTGGCGACTTCGGCGTGGGTTGCGCAGGGGAGCCGTTACAACACGTTTGTGTACGCCATGCTGGGCTACACGGCCGTGAGCGCGGCGATCGTGGCGGCGGTGGGGGTGCGGGAATGCTTCGTGTGGTTGTGCTGGCAGAGCATGCTGGTGGTTTCGACGGCCGTGTGGTTCCGGTCGCGGTTCATCGTGGTGGCGAACTTCGGGATTTTCCTGGGCATCTTTGGTGCCTACCTCATCGCCGAGGATTCCGTCACTGCGGTGAGCATCAGTTTCGGCCTGGTGGCACTGGCGACGGCGCGGATCCTGAACTGGCAGAGGGACCGGTTGGAGTTGAAGACGGAGCTGATGCGGAACGCCTATCTAGCGACGGCGTTGTTTGTCATTCCGTACGCGCTCTATCATACCGTGCCGCGGGGGTGGGTGAGTCTCTCCTGGCTCGGGGTGGCTGCCTTGTACTATTCGGCCAGCAGGATCCTGCACAATGCAAAGTACCGCTGGATGGCGCTGTTGACGATGATCCTGACGGTCCTCTGGGTATTCCTCATGGATCTCGTCGCGCTTAATCCCGTGCTCCGCATCTTTTCCTTCCTGGTGCTCGGGACGGCTCTGCTCGTGATTTCGACCGGCTACACGCGTCGTCGGGGGCGGGGAGTCCAGGAGGCCGGGGTGGCGAAAGCCGCGAGTCCCCCTGAGAAGCCTTCAGCGGGCGGTGGGTCGGGGAGAGACTGAGTGGGTCCGCCTGCGACGTTACTCCGGGGGGCGGTCGGCGCGTTCGCGGACGGCTCCGAGGATTTTGTCCCAATGATCCTTCAGGAACGGGGGGCTCCTGAGACTGTCGAGGGCATATCCGCGGTCGGCCCGCTCTACGTCGAGGACGGCGGTGATCATTTCCTCCTGGTACCAGCCCGCCTCGGCGAGCGGTAGTCCCGTGGGATCCCGGATGAACGAGGCGCCACTGGAGGTTTGCTTGCCATCAGGGGATTGGCCGATGGTATTGGCGACGCAATGGAAGATCCCGGCATTGGGGCCGGCGGGCTGTTGGGCTCTGCCGGAGGTCCGCTTCCAGGTGACCGCCTCGGTTTCGTCGGAGCTGCAGGACGGATGGAAGAGGATGCGGGCTCCGAGCATGGCCGGGAGGCGGTAGAGCTCGGGGTGACGTCCGTCGCGGCAGATCACCAGCGTGCAGGGGATGCCGTCGATTTCGAACAGGGACACTTTATCGCCCCCGCGGCAGTATATTTTTTCATCACGCCCGGCCATATGGATCTTGGCGTATTCGTGGACGATATCGCCGTTGGGGGCGATGACATGGGCCAGGTTCAGAAAGCGCTCGGCGGTGCGTCGGAGGGTGCCAGCGATGACCCAGATGCCCTCCTCGGCTGCGGCTTCGCAGGTGCGGTTGAGGGCCTGGGCGACTTGATCGGGGCGGAGTTCGAGGACGTCCGGGAAGTAATAGCCGGTGAGGTGGGCTTCAGGGAAGACGACGACACGGCTGCCTTCGGCGGAGGCTGCGCGGATGAAGTGGAGGGTTCGCGCGAGGTTATGCTCGATGGGTTTGGCCCAGTGGAGTTGGACGCAGGAGACCTGGAGCGTGGGGGATGGGATGGTCATGGCCCGTTTCTGAAGGCTTGGGGTCGTTGTCTTGAGGACGGGCGTGGGGGATCCGCATCCGGCTGGGGGCGGTGATCCGGGAGGACCGCGCCGCGATGACGATCGCGACGCGGCGGCTTGCGAGGGCCTGGCTACTTCACGCCCATGAGGTGTTGGAGGACCATCTGGTCGAGGTCCTGATAATTACGATCGGCGATGAGTGCCTGGGCCTTGGGTTCGTCGAAGCTGCGGGCTTTTTCGACGAGGAGTTCGAAGGTGCGTTTGCTGTTGATGAGGTGGCGCATCCAGTGTTCGACCTTGGTTGGGCGGAAGGGATGGACGTCAAAGGCGACGAACTCGCCTTTCTTGCCGTAGCCGTTTCGTTCCAGCGCGCGCACCTGGTTGAATGCGACGCGGAGGTTGGCGCTGCCGAACGGCTTGTCCTGGTCGAACTTCAGGCCGTTTTGATCGTTGAGGTGGACCGACCACAATTTGCGGAAGGCGCAGGCGAAATCGATTTCATCGGCGGGATCGAGCCCGGCGAGGATGGCGTGGGCGGATTCGATGAGGCAGCCGACGCGTTTGGGATCCGAGGTGAGGCTGGCGAGGGCGAGGGCGTGTCCGATGGTTGGCACATAGGCGTGGTCCATCGGTTCGTTGGGTTTGGGCTCGATGGCGATGCGTACCTTCTTGTCGTGGGCGAGCATGGCCTCGATGGCTTCGAGGAGATAATCGGTCGACTGCCGGGCGTTCTTGGACTCGCGGATGTAGGAGCCTTCGCGGGCGAGCCAGAGGACGAGCAGGTTGCAATTGAGCGCCTTGCCGATGTCGATGCAGCGGCGGCTGCGGTCGATGGCGTACTGCCGGCACTTCTTGTCGTTGCTGGTGTAGGCGCCGTCGATGGTCTGTGGGCTGAACCACAGGCGGGGCGCGACGATTTCAGCGACGACCCCGGTATCCTTGAGGCGCTTCGCCATTTCGCGAGCCTCCTTGAGGATCTGGATCTCCGACTTGGAATCGATGTCCGGCACGACATCGTCGTCGTGGAACATCATCGCGTCGAAACCGGCTTCCTTGAGTTGCTGCAGCTTCCAGCCGAATGTTTGCGGCGGGCGGACGGGGGGACCGTAGGGATCCTGTCCTTCGCTGAGATTCCAGGGACCGAAGCAGTAGCGGTAGGATTGTGGCGCTGCCATAGCGTGGGTTGGGGACGTTATCGGAAAGTGGTGGTGGGCGGGAGGAAAATGTGTGTGACGGCGCGGGGGGCGTTGTGGAGCGATCGACACGCTCCCTGAAGTCACTCTTCGATGCGGACTTCGCCCTTGCCCTTGACCACTTCGCCGATGAACCAGGCGTCGTGACCCGAGGCGCGGATGAAGCGGAGGATGGCGTCGGCGTGGTCGGGGTCGGTGACGACGGTCATGCCGATGCCCATGTTGAAGACCTGGTAGAGTTCGGATTCCTCGACGCCGCCGCGCTCGAGGATGAGGCGGAAGATGGGGAGCATCTCCCAGCTGTCCTTGCGGATCACGACGTCCAATTTCTTGGGGAGGATACGCGGGATGTTGTCGATGAAGCCGCCGCCGGTGATGTGGGCGAGGGCGCGGACCGGTCGGTTGTCGCCGCGGTGGAATTTGCGGAGCATCCGCTGGACGAGGGGGCCGTAGCTGACGTGGACCTTGAGCAGTTCGTCGCCGAGGACGTTGGCGAGTTCGGGGACGCGGCTGTGCGGGGAGAGCATCAACTGGTCGAAGAAGATGCGGCGAGCGAGGGAGTAGCCGTTGGTATGCAGGCCGCTGGAGGCGATGCCGATCACCGCGTCGCCGCGTCGCACGGATTTTTGTCCGTTGAGCATGGCGTCCCTGTCGACGACGCCGACGATGGTGCCGCTGACGTCGTATTCGCCGGACTGGTAGAAGCCTGGCATCTGGGCGGTTTCGCCGCCGATGAGGGCGCAGTTGTTTTCGGCGCAGGCTTTGGCGAAGCCGCGGATGATCTCGGTGAAGACGCCGGCCTCGAGTTTTCCGGTGCCGAGGTAGTCGAGGAAGAAGAGCGGTTCCGCGCCGAGCACGGCGATGTCGTTGACGCAGTGGTTGACGAGGTCCTGCCCGATGGTGTCGTGGCGGTCCATGGCGAAGGCGATCTTCAGCTTGGTGCCGACGCCGTCGACGGAGGATACCAGGACCGGGTTGGGGTGGCGTTTGACATCGATGGCGAACAGGCCTCCGAAGCCGCCGACCTTGCCGAGGACTTCCTTGCGATGGGTCGACGAAAGGAGTTCGGGGAGGGTGCTCTTGACCTTATTGCCGAGGTCGATGTCGACGCCGGCGGCGGCGTAGGCTTTCTGCTTCGGCTTCTTCGGCTGCTGCTTCTTCGGCTTCATCGCTGGGCGGCAGTTTTGCGGAGGGATCGAGGGTTGTCCACAGTGGTGAGTGGAGGGGTGTCAGGGCGGGGCGCATCTCAGATCTTCGGAAGGGAACGGACGGGGAGGAGCCGAGGCGCTAACCGAACAGGTTGATCTGCAGGTCGCGGAGGACGAAGAGGGGGATGTCCTCCAAGCCTTTCATCCTGCGGGCGCCGGTGCTTCGTTTCGCGCCATATCTTCCCCGATGAGCGCGGAAGATGTCCTCGACGAAGTCGCGAGTGCCGAACACCGCGCCATCGCAGAAATAGCGCACCCTGCAGCGCACGTATTCGTACGCCGGCAGGCGTCCCTT
>CAIMTB010000047.1 GCA_903844265.1 uncultured Verrucomicrobiota bacterium | reverse complement strand
CGCGCACGCATGGGAGGAGAGAAGAGGAGAGGAGACGCCGAGTCAAGCATATAAAAGACCTGGCCCTTAATGTGATCCGGGGAAATTATTCCGGCTTTGATGGGCCTCCGGTTTCATTCCATGATCGCGGACCGGCAGTGGCCGGGATGTAGCGCTCCCACGACGAAGGAATTCACATGGCCGCCGACAATTCTGTTGCCCAACAAATCATTGCTCCTCCGTTGACTCCCATTCCGGTTCGTCCGCGTCTGGCCGGCACCCCGACAACGCCGCCGCGCCATGCGGTCACTGTGCGCAACGTCGCTGGTCTCGACGTGGTTGCGGGGGATCCGCGGGCCACAAGGGCTCTGGTGGCGCTCATGAATGTCCACGCGGTGGTTGGGGGTGCGGCCTGCCACTGGGGTGGGCCTGCGGCCTTCGCGGAGATCAATGCCGCCATTCATGCGCTGATGTTTTCCAGCTTGGGACGGCCATGGTACGAGACGTTCCATTACGTCAACGACGCGGGCCACGCTGAGAACGGCGTCTACGCGCTCCGTGCCAACCTCGGTTTTGACGGGCTCACTTTCGACGACCTCAAGCTCTTCCGCTCGATCGAGTCGAAGCTGACCGGTCACGGTGAATCGCACCTGAACCCCGAGGGCGTCCTTCTGTCCAACGGCCCGTTGTCATCGGCCGTGGGTCAGGCGCAGGGGCTTGCCATGGCGGACCGCACCGCAGGACGCGACCGGGTGACGCTGCTCGTGGTGTCCGACGGCGCCTCGATGGAGGGTGAGGCCAGGGAGGCTTTTGCCGCCATTCCGGGTCTGGCAGCGAAAGGTCGTGTGAACCCCTTCGTCATGGTGCTTTCCGACAACGACACGAAGTTGTCGGGGCGGATCAGCAAGGACTCGTTCTCGATGCAGCCCAGCTTTGAGGCGCTCGACGATCTCGGCTGGCGCGTGGTGCGTGTTCCCAATGGCCACGACCTGCGGGCTGTCTACCTCGCCGTGGAGCAGGCCGTCGCCGATGCGAAAGCCGATCCAACCCGCCCGGTCTGCCTCTGGGTGAAGACGATCAAGGGCTACGGGATCAAGGCCACCGAGGAGAACAGCGCCGGCGGGCACGGATTCCCGTTGGCGAACGGCGAGAAGATCGGCGAATGGATCACCGAACTCTACTCCGGCGCCACCCCGCCCCCGGATCTCGTCGGCTGGGCCGCCGGGTTGCGTGCCGATTGGGAAAAAGCCGAGGCCGCTAAGAAGGCCAGGGCCGTGGCAGCCGCGGCGAACCCGGCACCGACGCCGGCCGCACCCGCGATCAGGAAGGACAAGGTCCAGGCAGGCCTCGCCAAGGCCGCGATCCGCGCCGCGGTGGACGGTTACCCGGTGTTCTCCATTTCATCCGACGTCCAGGGTTCCACGGGAATCAGCCCGTTCCAGAAGACTTTCCCGGAGCGTTATGTCGATGTCGGGATCGCCGAGGCCAACATGGTCAGCGTGGCGGCGGGGTACTCGAAGCTCGGCTTCATTCCCATCGTCGACTCTTTCGGGCAGTTCGGTGTGACCAAGGGCAATCTCCCGCTGACGATGGCCGCGTTGTCGCAGTCGCCGGTGATCGCGCTTTTCTCGCATGTCGGATTCCAGGACGCCGCGGACGGCGCGAGCCATCAGGCGACGACCTACTTCGCGGCGCTCAGTGCGATTCCGCACACGGTCGTCCTCGCGCCCAGTTGCTCGGACGAAGCCGAGGCGTTGATGTACGAGGCGATCCGGCGCCTGGCCGAGGATCGCAAGGCGGGTCGTGACGGGGAGAATTACATCTTCTTCGTCGGTCGGGAAAACTACCCGCTCTCCTGGGTCGAGGGCGCGAAGTACCCATGGGGCAGGGCGCAGGTGGTGCGTGACGGCACCGACGTGGTGCTGGTGGGGACGGGCGTCCTGGTGAACAAGGCCATCGAGGCCGGGAAGCTCCTCGCGGCCCAGGGCGTGAGCGCGACGGTGGTCGGCAATCCGTTCGTGAACCGTCCCGATCTGGAAACGATCGGAAACGCGGTGAAGAAATGCGGGGGCCGGCTGGTGACCATCGAAGATCACCAGGTGGTGGGCGGCATGGGGGCCCAGTTGTCCCACGCCCTCAGCAACGCGGGAATCGCGCATCGTGTGCGCAGTCTCGGCATCCCGGGCGAGTTCGGGCAGAGCGCCTACCTCGCCGAGCAGTTGTATGAGAAGCACGGCCTCACCGCCGCACGGATGGCCGAAGCCGCGCTCTCCCTAGTTCGCGGTTGAGGGCGAAAGCCCGGCGTGCGCGTGCCGCAGCATGCGCTCGGTCGTCTCCCAGCCGACGCACGCGTCGGTGATGGAGACGCCGTACTTGAGCTGGGTCGGGTAGCTGCCGAGGGGCTGGCTGCCCTCGAAAAGGTGGCTTTCCACCATCAAGGCCACCAGCGCCGTGTTGCCTGCACGCCGCTGGGCGATCACGGACTGGCAGACTTCCTCCTGTCGCGCGAACACCTTCGAGGAGTTCGCATGGCTGCAGTCGACCATCAGCGCCTCACGCACCCCGGCCTTGCTCAGGGCCGCCGTGGCCGCTGCGATGCTCTCCGCGTCGTAGTTCGTCCCGGCCTTTCCGCCCCGCAGCACAACGTGTCCGTACGGATTGCCCTTCGTCCGGACCACACTTGTAAGTCCACCGGAGTCGATGCCGAGGAAGCTGTGCGGGGAACGCGCAGAGACAAGCGCGTCGATGGCCACCTGGAGCGATCCGTCCGTCCCGTTCTTGAACCCGACCGGCATCGACAATCCGCTGGCCATCTGGCGATGGGTCTGTGATTCGGTGGTCCGAGCACCCACGGCAGCCCAGGTCACGAGGTCGTCGATGTACTGCGGCACGATCGGATCAAGGAACTCGGTGGCTGCCGGCAGCCCGAGCTTGTTGATGTCCAGGAGGATTTGCCGCGCGCGATGCAGGCCGGCCTCGACGTCGTCGGATGCGTCGAGGTGCGGATCGTAGATGAGTCCCTTCCAGCCAATGGTGGTGCGGGGCTTCTCGAAATAGACGCGCATCACGATGCAGAGACGATCCGCCAGTTCCACCCGGAGCCTGTTGAGCCGTTCCGCATATTCCAAGGCCCCGGCGGTGTCGTGGATCGAGCAGGGCCCGATGACGACCAGCATCCGCGGATCGGTGCCGTCGAGGATGTTCTGGACGGCCACGCGCCCATCGATCACCGCGCGATTCGCGGAGTCCGTGATGGGGAGGGTGGACTTGAGTCGAAGAGGAGGCGTCAGGCGCCGCACTTCGGCGACGCGAAGGTTTTCCGTCCGTTGCATTATGTTGGTTTCTTCCCGGTTTCCCTGACCGCCTCGGAGGCGGTCACCACACTATGCAGCTGTCCCGAGGCCAGTCGAGTCAGCAGCGGAGTGCCCGGTGCAATGCCATCCGCCTGGCGCAGCACACGGCCGCTCGAGGCATCCAAGGTGATCGAGTATCCGCGAGCCAGGACGCGTTCCGGCGAGAGCATCTGGAGCCGGAGTTCGAGCCGCTCGAGCGCGTTCCGTCGTCGTTCGCACACGCGCCGCGCCGAGGCGGCGATGCCGGACGCCGGGTGCTCGAGCCTCCGCCGAAGTTCCGCGAGGCGCCGCGCCGGGCGCACGGCGCTGAGGCGGGCGATGGCCGTTTCCGAGCGCTGGGAGGCGCCGTCGACCGCGTCGCGCGCGCCTTGGGCCAGCGAAAGTCCCAGATCGTCGAGTCGCTGGGCTCGATCCTCGAGCCATCGCCGCGGATGGACGCGCTGAAGCCGTGCGTGGCGCTGCGTGATTTCGCGAAGGCAATACCCGAGCACGGTGGCGAGGACCCGGCGAAGGCGGCCCGCGGCATCGGCGACGGTTTCCCGGCTGGCGACATAGCCAGCGGTGAGAAGTTCTGCCGCGGCGCTGGGTGTCGCCGCCCGCAGGTCGGCGACGAAATCCCCGATGGTGAAGTCGATCTCATGGCCCACGGCGGAAACGACCGGGACGATGGATGCGAAGACGGCGCGCGCCACGGCCTCCTCGTTGAAGGCCCACAGATCTTCGAGGCTGCCGCCTCCACGGGTCATGAGGATCGCGTCCAGGCGGCGTTCGGTCGATGACGCGGACCACGCGTTGAGGAGGGCGATGGCCGAGGCGATCTCGAGTTCGGCGCCCTGGCCCTGGACCCGGCACGGGGCGAGGACCAGTTCGAGCCCGGCGTACCTTCGCTCGATGACGTGCAGGACGTCCTGGAGCGCCGCGGCGGTCGGCGATGTGACCAGACCGACACGACGCGGGAACCGGGGCAGGGGACGCTTTCGTCCGGGTTCAAACAGGCCCTCGGACTGGAGCTTCTGCTTCAGCCGCTCGAAGGCGGCCTGCAGCGCGCCCACGCCCTGAAGTTCCACGGCGCGGACGATCAGCTGATACTGGCCGCGCGGCTCATAGACCGTGAGGTTGCCCTGCAGCACGACCTTCACGCCGTCCTTCATTGAGGCGCGGGCTGCGGCCGTCGTGCCGCGGAACAGGACGCAGCTCATCTGCGCGCCGGCGTCCTTCAGCGTGAAATACGCGTGCCCCGACGCCTGGGCGCGGAGGTTGGTGATCTCACCGGAGACCCAGACCTCACCTAGTTGCTGCTCAAGCAGGCCCTTGATGCGGGTCGTGAGGTCGGACACCGAGAAAACACGGCGTGTGGACTGGGCGGGGAAAAGCTCGCCGAAATCCCATTGGTTGGCCGTTTTTCGAGACATGACGGGAGGGGGTTCGTCAGTCGGCGTTGCCGCCTGGTGGCAGAGGTTCGGAGATTCTCTCGATGGCGAGGGCCCGACCGGTTTCCGGGTTGACCGTCACGAGCGCGCCCTGGAGGAGGACACGTTCGCGGGCCACGGCGAATCGCTGCGGTGTGCACGACTTGAAACGCTTGATGATCGGCTCGATCTCGCGTCCCAGCACGCTCTCATGCGGGCCTGTGAACCCGGCATCACACAGGAACGCCGTGCCGCCGGGAAAAATCTGCTCGTCCGCGGTCTGCACGTGCGTGTGGGTGCCGATCACCGCGCTCACCTTGCCGTCGAGCATCCGGGCCATCGCGATTTTCTCGGACGTCGCCTCGGCGTGGAAATCGAGAAGGATCACGGGTGTGATCCTCTGGAGCCGCTCGACTTCCTGTGGAACGAGCATGAACGGGTTTTCCAGGGACGCCATGAAGGTCCGTCCCTGGGCGTTGAGCACGCCCACCGAGGGAAGGCCTTCGCGCTGCCAGACGGTGCTGCCCTGGCCGAGGGTGCCCTGCGGGTAGTTGAGCGGCCGGACAAAGCGGGGTTCCTTGAGGAGCAGTTCCGAGACTTCACGCTGGTCCCACAGATGATCGCCGCAGGTGATGATGTCGACGCCCGAGGCGTAGATCTCCGCCGCGGTCTCGGGGGTGATGCCGGAGCCGCCCGCGGAATTCTCCCCGTTGGCAATCACCATGTCCACGCGGTGGCGGGCTCGGAGCTGGGGCAGAAGCACCCGCATCGCCTTCCGGCCCGGGGCCCCCACAATGTCCCCCACGAACAACAAAACCATCGGACGAGGGTAATCACACGGGACCGCAAGGGGAAGGAGGGAGCCAAAATCCATTTTTCCAATTGCCACCGGGGGTCGCGGCCCGCGATTTTGCGCGCGCCATGACGCGTCCGAACATCGAGTGGGTCCGATTTCTGTCGGCCCCGCGCGCCCGCCAATCGCCGCGCGTGACAAGAACACGACCCACTGAAATCCCGTGTTGATCCCCTGTCTCATCACCGCCCTTGCCGCATACCTGATCGGGTCCTTCCCGACCGGGTACCTTGTCGGACGCGCGCGCGGCGTGGGCCTGCGCAGCCTGGGCAGCGGCAATATCGGGGCCACGAATGCGCTGCGAATCCTGGGTAAACCCGCCGGGATTTTCGTCCTCCTGGTCGATGGCGCGAAGGGTCTTGGCGGCGTCGCGCTGGTCCCGCACATCGGGCGCGCGCTGGGCGGGGCGACTGCCAGCGAGACGGGATCCGTGTGGTTGCCCGTGCTGGGTGGCGTGTCGGCGGTGCTTGGACATAACTTCACCTGCTGGCTGAAGTTCCGCGGAGGCAAGGGGATCGCCACCTCGGCGGGGGTGCTCGCGGGATTGATGCCGCTCGCGTTTGTCACGGTCGTCGCGACGTTCGTCGTCACGATCCTGATTTTCCGGATTGTCTCGCTGGGTTCGATCGTGGCGGCGGCGGTGTTGCCTGCGGCAACCTGGTTCTGGCATCGCGACCCCGTGCTCGTGGGCTTCAGTGCCGCCCTCGCCCTGCTGGCGGTCTGGAGGCATCGAGCCAACATCCGGCGCCTGCGCGATGGCACCGAACCCCGCATCGGCCAGTCGCGCGCCATTCCAGGAGTCCCGCGCCCATGAATGTCACCGTGTTCGGAGCCGGCGCCTGGGGAACCGCCCTCGCGCTCGTCCTCCACCAGAACGGGCATCGGCTGACGATCTGGGGGCACGATCCCCGGCACCTCGAGGCGATAGCCCGCTCCCGACGGAATGAGCCCTTTCTCCCGGGTGTCGAGCTTCCCGAGGATTGGCTGTTCGAACCGAGTGCCAGCGCGGCCGCAGCCTCGGCGGAACTCGCGCTGATGGTGGTCCCATCGAAGGCGTTTCGCACCGTCGCGGAACATCTTCGCCAGACGTCCTGCCCGGTCGTCACCGCCACCAAGGGTGTCGAACTCAACACAGGCCTGACCATGGGAGGCATTCTCAAAGAGTGCCTGCCCGGTCGCGCGGTTGCCGCCCTGACCGGTCCAAGCCTCGCCCCGGAGGTGGCCCGCGGCATCCCGACGGCTGTTGTCGCCGCGTCCGATGACTTGCCGACTGCCGAACTTGTCCAGGCGGCGTTCCATCGGCCTTCGTTCCGTGTCTATCGCATCAGCGACCGGCTGGGCGCAGAGATGGGCGGGGCGTTGAAGAACGTGATCGCGATCGCAGCCGGCGTCTGTGACGGCCTGGGGTTTGGCGACAATTCCAAGGCGGCCCTTGTCACACGAGGTCAGGCGGAGATGCGCCGACTCGGCGTCGCCTGTGGGGCGAAGGCCGAAACCTTCACGGGCTTGAGCGGGCTCGGGGACCTGACGGTCACCTGCTTTTCGAAGCTCAGTCGAAACCGGACACTTGGCGAGAGGTTGGGCCGCGGCGAGACACTGGAACAGATCACCGCGTCCACGGCCTCCATCGCCGAGGGTGTTCCGACCGCGCGTTCCTCTCTTCTGCTTGCCCAGCGCCTCGGCGTGGATGTCCCCATCATCCGTGAGGTTCATGCCATGCTCTTTGAGGGCAAGGACGTCCGGCAGGGCGTCCGTGACCTGTTGAGCCGGG
>CAIMTB010000046.1 GCA_903844265.1 uncultured Verrucomicrobiota bacterium | reverse complement strand
CGTCGCGGGAAATCGCCACCAGATCATGGACGCCTTCCGGGACGTTGTCGGCGATCCACAGCCCCGAGGAATCTGCGGTGACGACCGCCACGACGTCCTGAAACGTCCCGCCGACGTAGCGCCCCACAAACACCTGGGCCCCGGGGTGCTGCGTGAAATTGTCGTTCTCCAGCACCTGGCCACGCAGCGTGGTACGCAGCACGACCGAGTGGCTCAGCGTGATCGTCAGGTTGCGCGTCTCGCCGGGCCGCGAGATGGCATCGCTGATCGTCCGCGAAAGACCGTTGGTGGTGCGGGCCTCGGCCGAAAAGACACCCAGCGGAACCCCGTAAAAAGCGAAGCGCCCGTTGCTGTCGCTGTAGACCCCACGTCCGAGTTCGCGCGAGGCGGGGTCGGGGAAGAGGTTGACCGTGGCGCCCCCGACCGGGGAGATCCCGTCGCTGGCCACCACCTGGCCGGTGACTGTGCCGCGGCCGCGGAAGGTCAGCGCCACCGGGACCATCGAGGATTCACGAGCCGAACCCGCGGGCACGAGATCCCGCAGGACGGCGCGGTCGAGGCCTTCCGCCATGGCGATGGCCTCGGGCATGGCGCCTACGGCGAAGGCCGCGAGCAGGGTGTTCTGCACGCCCGGCGAACCCGCCAGATCCTCGAGCTTCTGCCGCACAAAGCGATCGCCCGAGGCCGCGTCGAGGATCGTGGACACCGCCCCGGACGGAAGGCCCGAGGTGTCTGTCGTCGACAGTGAATAACCGATGCCGGAGAGGACGAAGTCGAAGTCGAAATTCCCGGAGGCATCGGTGAATGCCTGGCTGGCACGCACGATGAACGGCTGGCAGCCCCCGAACGGATCGTCGAGCTCATCGTAGTAGGTCAGGGTCACCGGAACTCCCGGCGCCGGACTCCCATCCGCGCGGATCACCCGGCCACGCACCGACACTCCGCTGCGGGACGTGGCCAGGAGCGGGACTTCACCCGCGAGCAGCGCGTTGCCGCGCGTGTCGGTGATCGCGGAATCCACCGCCATGGACCGCGCCACCAGACCGCCGACGGGCTTGCGCAAGTTCAGCAAGGCAACGCGTCCACCCGGTTGGATCTGGACCGTGGCCGCCAGGTTCCCGCCGCCGAGCGTGTAGGCCTCGGGCACGTTGACCCGGTCCTGTTGCATCGGCTTGGAGAACAACACCGCCACGACACTCGCGTAGTTCTCGAAGGGCAGGGCGATGCAGGGGATCGACGGTCGCCCCGACTTCACCGACGCATCCTGCCGCGCGGAGAGGACCTCCGGAGGACGTTCTGAGATCGTAAACGTGGTCGCCGCACGCTGGTCGTCCACGCTGCCATCGCAGGTGGAGTCTTCGGCCAGATTGTCCCCGGCCGACGCCAGATCCCACGCATAACAACCGTCGTTGCGGGGAAGCGTCCACTCGCGTCTCAGGCCGGTACCGTTGGTGGCGATGAGGGACGCGTTCAGACGAGGCGGCACGGCGTTGGTGAGATGCCAGTGAACCACCCCGTTGGTGGAGGGGTTTCGGACGACCAGAAAATCGCCGCGCGCACCCGGGTAAACCAGGGCGCCTGGCACCGCGCTTTGATGGGCGTCGGCGGAGGCGTTCGAGATGTCGACGAATTCCACGGCGCCCGCGCCTCCGTCGAGCGCGGCCAGGAGCCAGGATTCGCCGCGTCCGGCGATGTCGGCGCCGAGCCTCGCCAGTCGCTCGGATGCGCCGACGGCGTCATGGGCTTCGAGTCCGGACAGGATGGCTGCGCGCCATTCGCGGCCGGCGTCGGTCTCGCGCAGGATCTGGTCCCAGCCTTCCTGGAATTCCCGGCCGCCCTGCCAATCGAGCAGCAGGTCGGCCAGCACGCGGTCCATCGTGTCGCCGTAGAGCAGTCGCTGACCTGCCTCGGCCATCTCCAGGACGCGACGCGTGACCGTCGATCGGGCCACCGGCTTGACTCCGGGCGGGACGATACCCGCCGTGGCCAGGCTGATGCCCTGGCCCAGCACGCGGTCGGCCGCGATACGGATGGCCGGGGGCAGGTTGGTCACGTAACCGGGAAGGGCAATGGTGTCGGGCGAGAGAGCCACGCCGCGTTCATCGACGCCCATGGTGAGGCGGAACACGCCGGTGCTGGCCTCGTCGCTGGTGGTGAGATTCGAGAACGAAATCGCCCCGGTCCGCTGCGCGCGAAGACGGTACCGCGCCGTGGCGGTCTGGCCGGGTGCGATCGATCCAAGCTCCACCGTGCCGTCGCTCTCCAGCACAGCACCGCTGAGCGAGGTGGCGGGCAGGGTGACGCGCACCGAATTCGCCGTGGCCTGCCCGGTGTTCAGGATGGTGACCGAGGCTTCGTAAGGTTCGCCAAAGCGCACGGTCCGGGGATGACTGAAGGCGATGGAGAACTTCGG
The DNA here is from genome assembly GCA_903844265.1 of uncultured Verrucomicrobiota bacterium. Classification (GTDB taxonomy): domain Bacteria; phylum Verrucomicrobiota; class Verrucomicrobiia; order Limisphaerales; family CAIMTB01; genus CAIMTB01. The sequence continues at coordinate 15,084 of CAIMTB010000046.1, read as the reverse complement.
ATTCCGCACCAGCACGGACCCCGCCGCCCTGCCGGAGATCTTCACAACGCCCGCCGCGAACCCCTCGAGGTCGGCGGTGAGCTTGAGATCCATGACGTGCAGACCTTCCTGCAGGCCTTCGACCAGGAACTCCGCCTGGCCGGATTCACCCGGGAAGAGCCTTGGAACATCGTCGCTGGTGCCTGGTTTGCCGTCGGGCCCGGGCCTGACGATGGACTGGATGTTCCCGACCACCTTCTCGGGCCCGAGGCGGGCGAAACGCAACGGGTCATCCCCGGGATGCGCGTAGTCAGCCGCGGGGATCTTGTCGGGGCCGGTCGGGAGGACCAACTCGGCCTTCACGTTGAACACACTCAGCCCGGAGTCTCCCGGGGCGGCGTTTTCCGTGTAGATCTGGACGCTGAAGAACTGGTTGAGGAAGCCGATGCCGCCCGGGATCACCATCAGCGCGGGGATCGGGGGAATGGTGAGGGAGAGATCGACGTCGGGGGAGTCGACGCGCTGGAAATTCACCGGCTGGACCTGAAGGCCGAGGCGTGCGGTCTCGAGTTCCGGGGGCAAGGAGACCTGGGAAGCCAGGTCCTGGTTCATGGCGTCGGCCTGAGCGAGGCGGGCCTGCAACTCGGCCTGGGGAATGATCTCCGTGGTCTGGTCGAAGCGCGGCGCGATGACGGGGAACTTCACCGGGATCGTCCGTCCATCGAGCACGAAACCGACCTCGAATTCCACCGCCCGGAAATTCTGGTCGTCGATGAAGATACCCTTCTCCTTGATCTCAGCCGCGCTCAGGGGCCGGGAAGTAACCCGGGAGACCAGGACCTCATCAAAGACCCGAATAGGGACCGAGGACGGCGTTCCTTCGAGAAGGGTGATCGTCTGGCCGTTCTCCTGGCGCGCCACCCGGATGCCATCCAGTTGGTACCCATCGACGAGAGAGAGCGGCGGCAGGATCAGCGGTTGGTCGAGGGATCCGATGAGTCGCTGCGCCGGGAAGGAGGGACCGCGGAGCGTGACTTCGACAAAGGAATTACTCCGGATTGCGTCGCCGGCGGGCACACCGACCAGGGTCGTCTGGATCGAGCCGGCGATGCCCTTGGGAACGGAGAGGGCGGCCGGAGTGACCTGGAGTTGCTGCCCGGTGATGCGGTACTCGAGGGTGGTGAGAGGGGGCGCCGAACTTGCGACGAGCGTGGCTCCGCCCAGGAGACAGGCGAGATACAACAGCAGCCCAAATTGGATTTGGATCTTCATTGGACCAGCACATCGTCAGAGAGCAGAGACATGTAGTTCACTTCCCCCTCGATGGGGAACTCGACCTGGAAATTCTGCCCACCCGAACCATAAGTCCCGTTGCCGGCAGAAAGCACCGCTGCGAAGGGATTGATCGTGAGATCCCAGTCGTAGAGGTCCTGGATCACGGTGCGGACGAATGCTTTCCTGATACGGATCTTGGAGTCGGGCGCGTAGGGTCCCGGCCCGGGGATGTCGGCGGTGACGTCGACGTGAAGGTCCTGAAGGATGAATCCGCCGACTCCAACGAAAAGCCCCAGCTCCAGAAAGGAACCTTCGCCGAGCCCGGGATAGAAGGTGCCGTTGAGTTCGGTCGCCGTCCCCGCGCTGCGAGAAAAATCGAAGGACACAACAAAGGGCGCCGTGGATCCCGGGGGTTGGGCTGCCGCCGCACTCCTGAGAACTCTCAGGAAAGCCTTTGGCGAGTCGGTCTGCGTCGGGACATTTGCACGCAGGCGTGCCCCCAGGTTGCGGAGGATCGTATTCCGGAAGCCGGTCGAAGCGCGAACGAAGTCCACCACCTTCCCGCCGGGTGGGTATCGGTACAGGGGCACGGTGTGGAAGCCCGTCGCGGCGAATGGGCCTGTGTTGTAATTCTGCAGGCTCCGGCCGTTCACGTGCCTGAGATTGTCGGGGACATCATAGGTGCCCACCCTGTCGGGCGCGAACGGTGTCAGGGGCATGATGCCGTTCATGAACAGTTCCAGATGCGTCGTTCCGAGACTCATGCCCAGCGCCGAGTCACCCGGTTGTGCGTAGGGATCGGGCGTGTAGATCGCGGCGAATGCCGCCAGCAGGCCAAGGGGGCCATCCGCCACGAACTGGGCCATCCAAAAACCCTTGGTGACCGTTTTGACATGGGGTTCGGCGAGCTTCCTGACCCCGCCGATCGGAGTGTAGATCAACGTGCCCTTGCGCATCGGCGCATTTGTGTAAGTCGCGCGTATCTCGTGTACCGAGAGATCACCGTCGCCGTCGTAATCCATTCCTGCGACGACTAATTCTTCCAGCATCGGAGGCATGGCTGAGTACATGCTCGGAGCAAGAAGTGGAATCGGCGGCAGGGTGCGGGTGTCCAGAGCCGTTACATGATACTCGTCACCGAACCTCGCCGAGGTCCCCATGCACAGTTTTTCGCGGATGGGATAGATCCGCACCAGGACCCGGTTTTGAATCGCGGGGACCGGGGGCTTCACGATGACCGTGGCCCCGATTTCCGTGGTCCCATCGGCGACATTCGCCATCAGGATATAGCCATCAGCGCGGTTGGCTCCGTTGTTTGCAGGGATATAGTTCGAGCGCGCGTCGGGGAATTGGCGCGACCAGAACGCAGTCATCTCGATGTCGACGATGGAGAACTTGCAGGTGTCCTCGCTGATCACCCCTCCATTGGCGTTCAAGGCCTGCCACCGGACCACCACGCCTCGGAAGGGTTCGGTTCCCTCCAGGCGGAGGATGACGTCATTCCGCAGGGCGTCGCCCAGCAGTTGACCCGGCGCCAGAAGCGTGCTCTCGATCTCCAAGAGCGTTGGCGTCTCCGTCGACGGAACAACCCGGACCCCATCCGGGGTATACATCCGCACCACCGGCACCAGCGCCGTCGAACCGCTCATCTCGATCCTCAGACGAGCCCCCTTCACGGGCTCGGAGCCGAAACGTGCCGGAAGACGCCGCAGCACGATGCCCAGCAGATCGTTGTCGAAGACCCCCTTCGTCGGACGCTGGAAATCCCGCGTGGGTGTTCCGGTGAATCCCGCGTCCGTCTCGTCAAAGTCGGTGTTCGCAAAGACAAGGTTCGCGTCGGCGTCGTCCTCGTTGATGGAAGGCACCGCCGGACCGGGGGCCAGCATCGTGCCCGGTTTCAGGAGGACGACGTCCGCCGCGGCGAGAGAGCCCGCCACCTTGGCGGTTCCACCGGAGGCCACGCCCACCAGTGGCCGGGTATCATTGAGGAAGGGGAATGCTCCGCCCCCGAAGCCAGGCAACTGCCCGACGAGCGCCGGGTGCTCCGCGCCCGTTCCTGCCAGAATCAACGCGAGCCTCCGGCGGGCCAGCATCAATTGATCGGTCGAGGTCCCAAGGGCGAGCAGATGATCGTTCACTTCCTGGACCAGATGAGGATTGCCGCTGGCCGGTGGGAGGCTGATCGCGTTGATCAGAAAGGGCGTGCCAGCATCGGTCACATCCAACACCTTCAATTCCTGGGAGGATGCCGTGGAAATGAGCGCGATGTTGGCCGTGAACTCGCCAGCATAGGAGGTCTCGAGGGTTTCCCCGAAGAGCAACTTGATCTTCCTGGCGGGCACCCCGAGGGCGAGGGTCGGTCCATTCCCGGTAAGCGGAACCCCGGCACTGACGAGAGTCCGGTACTCGGAATTGCCGCCGGGAAGGGTGGCCAGGACCCCGATGAAATTTCCGGCGTAGCGGGTATCAAAATCGAAGATGCGCTGGGTCGAGTTGGAAGGAAGGACATATTTTCCTACCAGGCCACCGTTGAGCACCCCGAATCGCGGGTGGCTGCCGTCGGGGCGAGGGAGACGATCCCCCACGTCCACATAGTCCCCATCCCCGTTGGCATCCAGCCCCGCATCCCCGCCCGCGGGTTGCAGGCCAAACTCCCGTTCGGTGAGGTTGTCCGCCAGAATCATGAGCTGGAGATCCACCAACCCGACCGCGGTCTGGTCGGCGTCGCTCTCGAGATACCCGAACCGCGGCGGCACCGGCTGGATCTTTGTGACGACCGCAGCCGGGGAAGGGGACAACGTCGTCCTGACGATGCGATCCGGATTTCCAAGGGCGTCCAGCGCGTAGGCCTCGATCCACTGCCCGCTCTCCCCGACGAGTCCTCCCGCCACCACGACCACCGTGGCGGTCCTGACAGCGCCGTTGATTCGGGTCACGAAACTGAAATTGGTGAAGACGGTGAACGAGCGGGGAAAGGCCTGCAGGGCGTCGGCGTGGAGTAGGGAAGGATGGCTCGGCGCCGAGACGTCATAGATGGAAAGCCGTCCGGCCTTGCCGTCCCGACGGTCCACCACGACACACCTGTCTCCGAGTGAGAAGCTCCCCATCGCGTTCACGACATCCGGCAACGCCACCGGGGTCAGATCGGCCATCGTGAACCTCAGGACGAAGGAATCCGGGTTGGCCACCGGCCGCCCATCCTGGTCCACGGAGTTATTGTAGGGATTCTGGTCGAAGAAATTGCCGTTCAAGTCCCTCAGCTGAGTCGTGACGGTCAGGTGGTATCTTTGACCGGGCTGCAGCTTGAAGTAGGTCAGTTCGACCACGGTTCCACCGTCCGTCAGGTAGCAATTGGGTGTGCCGGCGGGTGGGTTGATGGAGAAATGGAGGGTGGGATTACTGACAAAGGACGGACTCACCGGTTCGTTGAGCACGAGGCGGATGGAGGTTCCCGGAGTCACTCCCTCCTCGCCCTGGCGCGGGGTCGAATCGACCACGAAGGGGCCCGTGGTATCCGTCGGGTCCGCTGCAGGCGGGAATTCCCGCGACGGAATGGAGAACCTGTAGAGTACCTGGTTGGTCTTTCCCGAGGTGTCGGTGGCCAGGGCCTTGATCACACCCTCCAGAGGCACCCGGGCGAACGCATCATAATTGTTCCGAATCGTCTGTGGTTGCTGGATCGACCCCTGCTGCAACTGGAGTGTGAGGTTCGTCCTGTCCAACGGGAACCCCGCCGGAGTGAACACGCCGTCCACGGTGACGTTCAGGCTCTGCAGCTTGAGGTCGTCATTCGCGAACACCCGCACCGTTGCCGACAGGTTCGTGGCGATGAAGTCGGGGGTGTGACTCACCCGAACCAACGGAGGCTCACGATCCAGAGCCGCCGCCCCGTTGTCGCCCCTCTGGAAGCCGAGGTCGATGCGAATGACGATGGGCTCGGAAGTGAAACCCGCCGGAATGACCACCGTCTTCCGACCGACCGCGATCTGGCTCCCGAACAAAGGGCTCGTGGCCTCCATCTGGATCGGCGTAACCAAGGCATCGAGCGGCGATAACATGCGATATCGGCCGTCCCCATCGGTGAGCGATACGAGATCGCCCGGGATCACCCGCTTGCCCGGCCCCGTCCCGCGCGTGACCGACCGCACCGCCGCGCCCACCACCGGCGTGATGGAGGACTGGATCACCGCCCCATTCGAGTCCCGCTCGCAGGAGCTCACCAACCCCACCGATTTCGCGGTGGTCGCCCGGATGACTCTATTCAGCTGCATCGTCAGGTACGCAGCCACGATGGGACCCACGAGCTGGAGGCGAGGCGACTTGCGAAGCGAGGACGGCACCGCCTGCGACCCGGGAAAGCCGCTCGAATCCGCAAGAGGGAGGCCCTTCTTGAGCCCGTCGAATGCGGCCTCTGCCACGATGGCGGTGCCGTCGAATCGCGCGGAGTCCAGGACCTCGTAGACCTTCACCCCATCCACATCCACGGCGCGCGTGATCACGAACGCCGCGTTGGTCGGCGATTCCCCCGGCGGCACCGTCACCGACTGCGCGCTCGCCGGAAGCCGGATGATCGGCGCGGTTCGGAGGTCATCGCCGTCCGTCAGGAATCGAAAGGCCCCGAGCGCCGTCGCACCCGCCGGTGGCGCGGCCGCCAGCAGGCTGGTGAGCAGCGACATCGGAACCGTCTCAATCTTGAGTCGTGTCTTCGTCGGTATCGCCCCCGGCTCAATGATGACCTCCACCGGCCCGCCATCGCCCTGCGCCTCCAGCTTCCCGCCCCCGCGATAGAGCCCGACGCTGCCGTCGTCGAAGTTCTGCCGGCTCGCCGGAATCGAATTCCTCGATCCATTCGCGTTCACCACCACCGCCGAAATGAAATCATCCGAGGATCCGCGAATCATCGAGACGAAGCTCCCGTCCATTTCCGCCAGCACGGTGGCTGTCTCCCCGGTGGACTCGTTCACCAGGATTACCGGCTTCCCACCCTCCGCGGTGCCCTGGGAACCCTGGATCACGATGCCGTCGCGATCGCGTGCGGGATCGTAGGCCGGGATGCGGGCCAGGAGCTCCGCCGGCACGACCCGGGCGCCGGGCTCGAAAATCGTCACCTGCGCCGCCGCACCGCGGTTCAGGGCGTCGGATTCGGTGGTGAACCGGAACTCGGTCGGCCCCTCGATCGCCGCGCCCGTGCCATCCCGGATCGTCCCCGCCAACCGCAGCGTCAGGAGTTGGGAAGGCGGAAGCTGCGACGTGGGCAGCAGGCTCAGGATGTTGCCGGCCAGATTCAGCGACGTCGCGGCCGCGATCACCGCCTGGTTGTTGTCGAGGAGAACCACGGATCCCGGGGCGACGACGGTGGCCGGGTTCAAGGACTTGCTGAACGTCGCCTTCACGGCCGTGACCCGACTCACCCCGGTCGATTCATTCGTGGGCGACAAGGCCAGAACGCGCGGCCCGGAGGGCGCGACAACGATGTCCCGGGTCAGCGGCGCGCCACCCGCCGGCACGTGGAGGGTCGCAAAGGCCGTGTCGCCGGTTCCGGGCTGGCTCGCCCGCAGCACCGCATCCCCTGGCGGCGCCAGCAACCGGTAGCCCCCCGCGTCATCGCTGAACGCCAGCCACGGGCCCTGTTCCACCGCGGCGCTCCTTACAGGAAGCCCGGCTGCATCGCGGACCACGCCTGTAATCACCGAACCGGGTTCAGACCCCGCCAACAGCAGGTACTCGCCACCGCCGTCCACTCCACCCAAACCGGAGCCATCGGTCGGTTCCCGGGAAACAGGCAGCCCATCGGCCATGCTCCCGAACCGTTCCACGGGCTGGAGCCCGAAGCGGCCCTCGTCGTAAACAGCCCGGGCCAGAACGAAATTCGCATTCGGTGACTGCGCGGAAAACGTGGGGTTCAGCCGCTTGGCGATCCCGAGGCCGTCCACCTCCAGTTCGAACGCCGCGACGACCTGCAACGGCGTTGCCGCGACGCCCGTGAAGTCCGTCGCCGGCACGGACCGCAGCAAGGCCGCGTGTCCGGCGCCAAACGTTCCAGCCGCCGCGGTGATGGCGATGTCCCCGTTCGTCACCGAGCCACCCGCAGGATCCAACACCACGCCGGCGAAGTCGGACGGGCCCAGGATATCCACGCTGACGAGCGTTTCCACCAGTTCGTCAGCGCCCAGAAGTTGGATCGGTCGAAGCGGGAACCTGGCGACCAGATTTCCCGTGATGTCGCCGCGCCTGCGGTAGCCGATCAACGAGGTTGTATAGACTGGCAGCACGCGCCGTGAGCCGTCCCGGAGTTGGCAAGTCTGGTGAACCGCGCTGCGAAAGGCCGAACCGCTGGCCAGGGCCCCGGCGGTTGAACGGAGGGTGACTTCGCCCGTGCTGGTGACTTCCGATGCAACGCGACTCGCGGGTCGCGAGGCGGGAATCATCCGCCCCTCGCCTCGCAGGGTGTCGATGGCTGGAAATGTTCCGTCCCCCGCGCCCAAAGCGGATCCCGGGGTCGGAGCAGGCGGCGCGCGTGGACCCGAATCACCGATCACGAGCGCATAAACCGCCGGAGCAGCGGCCGTGAAATCGACGGTCGATGCGCTCACGGGAGGCTGTGCAACCACGATCCAACTCGAAACATCGGCATCCCAACGCACCAGGGCCGCGCTTTCATCGGCAGCCAGGACCGGCGACAACGCGAACGAGGCGCTGCCAACCGGAAACGCCGCCACACGTTCGATGCTCCAGCCCCCGGGCATCGGACCGGGCAGGCTTTGGTCGTCGACCAGCGCGGTTCCCAGATCAGGCGTGCGATTCAACCTGACGGAACCCAGGTCCGTGGCCGGCGCGGCGAAATCTGGCACCGGTCGAAATGCAGACTCGAAACCATCGCGCGAAAATCGCCACCCCGTGAGTTCGGCTTCACCCCGCAGCGAAAGCCATCCACCGCGATCCGACTGGTAATGCCCGGTCCCGCCGACCGCGACCGCATCGACTCCCGCCATGGGGAGTCCGGCGTCATCAAGGGTCCGGACGGCGAACACCGTGGAACCAGGCGGTGTCGGTGGTGGCGCCTGGGAGACCGCGCGGAAGAGACTTCCGCGCAATTGGGGAGTGCCCGTGCCCCGACCCATTTCGAGCGTGATCGACGCCATCGTTCCCCCGGCGCCAACCCCGCCTGCCGGCACGCGCGACGAAAGATCCAGTGCCCACACGCCATCGATCACCGTGGCGGCCGCCATCGCGCCCACCCCGGGTGATGCCTCGTCGAAACGCAGCACCAGCGGCGCTGAAATCGTCGAAGGACCCGGGTTCGAGATCACGAGATCAACGGCCCACGCGCCAGTGGCGCGGTTCAGCCGAAACGCCCGAAAGGTGACCGACGATCCCGGGGCAACTGCGTCCAGCACCACCTCGCCGCCCGGGGATGGATAGCGAAGCTGGTTCGAGTCAGGTCGCCCAAAAGCCGTGGCTGCCAGGTTCGGCGCGCCGCTTCCTGTCGGAAATGACAGCGTCAACGGAGCGATCGCCCGCCCCGCCGCGATGCCGCGAACGCCCACGGAATCCGAAATGTCGACCACGATCTTGCCGTCGGCATCCGTCTGCGCGCCGCCAGGACCGCCCCCCACCCCCGTCGCCACATCGAAGCGCAGAAGAAAAGGGGAACGGACGGTCTGCGGTCCCGCGTTCGACACCAGCACCGAAACGTCCCACGAGCCTGCGGCGCGGTTGAGTCGGAGATTGGAGAACCCGACTCCGACCTGGCCACCGAGGCTCGGCAACGTCACCGGACCTGCTGCCGATGGCAGGGTTCTCTCCTCCGCATGGACCACGACGGAAGCAAGGCCCAGTGCGGCCAGAAGGCTCAGGACGAACGAGCGCATCATGATCTGGTCGGGGCTTGGCTTTTCCTGCGACGGCCCCAACACGCCCAGGCGGGAAGTGCCCCCATCAACCACCAGGATTCAACTTCTGGAACCGCCACCGACGCAGGGACAAACAGCGACCCCTTGGATCCTCCCGGGTCGCCCACATCAATGAAATCCACGATGAGCTTGAGGCTCGATCCGTCCAGCCCGGCTGGGATCGCCAGATCGATGGAGTACGCGACCGAAAAAGTGGCTCCTGGCACCGAGGCAAAACGCGCCACCACCGGGGTCAAAGTAATCCCGCCCGCGTTCACTGCCAGACCTCCCGGCGTGGTCGGGGCCAACGTGATCCCAGACAGGTCGATCGTCGCGATGACCGCAATGGGTGTGTCGCTCAGCGAGGTCAGCGTGGCCGTGAGCGAATCGTGCAATCCCGGCCCGGCAGATTCCGATGTCGAGAAACCCAGTTCGAATTTCGCCCGCCCCGGAGGGCCGTCCGCCACGCCGGAGGTCAGGTTTACCTCTCGCGTGACCAGAAACTCCCCGGTGGGTGTCAGCTCGGCCGGGGTATCCACCGGAACAAAAACCTGGGCGTCGGCCCTGATGCAGGCTGCTGCAATCAGGGAAGAAAAAAGGATCCCGTTGGTGGTTCGCATCTCGACAATGAGTAAGAAGCGGCGGCCAAACTCGTCGGCATCTCGATTCCCCAAGAAATCGATTCCCCAAGAAATCGCCGTGCGCGCAGCTGCGGGCAACCCATCCCACGCGAATCGCCCGCCACAGCCCAACAACGGCAAGTTCGCCCCCACTCTTCAGTGTAAGCGAATCTATCGATGAGACGACTTGGCTATTACAAGAAAATAAGTCTCGAATTCCCCAATAAGTCTCAGGAGTTGCCCATTTCTGGACTGGGCCAATGACCCGAATCAGCCGCCGGATCATGCCAACGAATCCGTAGCAGAAGTCGCACGGGGCGCGATACCGCGCTTGCCGCGGCACCCCGCTCCGTGCGACACCGGGTCGGCGTTTCATCCATGAGCCTGACCACGTTTTCCTTTCCGACTCCCACCCGTTTCGGCGCGGGGTCCATCCGTGAACTCCCTGCCCATCTGGCCCGTCTTGCCATCCGCCGACCGCTCGTAGTCACGGATGGCGGATTGGTGAAGACGGATGCCTTCCGGATCCTCGCCTCGGTTCTTGGCGAAGGGGGTCGCGATCTCGACTGGTTCGTCTTCGACGGCGTGCATCCGAATCCGGTGGAGGATGACGTCCGCCAGTCTGCGGCCTTGTTCATGGCGAAGGGTTGCGACGGCGTGATCGCCATCGGCGGGGGAAGCCCGTTGGACGCAGGCAAGGCCGCCCGGTTGCTCGTGAAGCGGCCCGGGTTCGATTTCAACAAGTTCTACTCCGAGCCTGCCGACTGGACGGGGTTGGTCCCGTTTGTCGCCATTCCCACCACGGCGGGCACGGGGAGCGAAGTGGGGCGGAGCTCCGTCATCACCCTCGATTCGACCCACCGCAAGGCGGTGATTTTCCACGCGGAACTCCTCGCGAAACTCGTCGTTCTCGACCCCGAATTGACCGTCGGGCTTCCTCCCAGGCTGACCGCCGCGACCGGGGCCGATGCCTTGACCCATTGCATCGAGAGCTTTACCTGCCCGCAGTTTCACCCGATGTGCGACGGCATCGCCCTCGAGGGAATCTCGCTCATCGTCGAGGCCTTGCCGCGCGCCGTGCGCGACGGTCGGGACATCGACGCCCGCGGTCGCATGCTCGTGGGTGCTGCCATGGGCGCCATCGCCTTCCAGAAGGACCTTGGCGTGGTCCATTCCATGGCCCATCCGCTCTCCTCCCTCTGCGGCATGCATCACGGCCTTGCCAACGCCCTCTGCCTCGTCGCCGGGATGAATTTCTGCGCCCGCACCAAGCCCGGGCTCTACCGGCGCGTCGGTATCGCCTGCGGTGCCGACGTCCTGAATTGCAGCGACGGCGAAGCGGACTGCAAGACCATCGGCTTCATCACGCAATTCCTCGCGGGCATCGGGCTCTCCGCAAAGCTGCGCGAACACGGCGTCAAAGCGGAACACCTCGACGCGCTCGTCGACCAGGCCGTCGATGATCCGTGCCACAGGACGAACGCCGTCCCCGTCAGTCGCGAGGATTTTCGCAGCCTCTATCTCGAGGTGATCTGAGCCGGGCCCGGGCGCAGGATCGCGCTTCGTCGCGACGGCAGGGCGCCCTTCCTGGGTCGGCCTTCCGCCGGCTCCGGAGCCGGGACATTTCCTGACGAGCAGAGGATCTGGACCTTCTTCATTAAGATTCTCGAGGGACCGTCTCCGCTTTATCGATTCACGGTCCGGGGCGCTGTGGGGGTATGAACTGACGCATCAACCCCAATGCCCGAAAATGAACACCCTGGAAGCCGGATTTCCGAGCGCCACCGGAACCCGCGACACCAACCCCGCCGCAGCCCGGAGCCGCATCCCCCTCACCGTGAAAATCGCCTACACCGCATTCATGGCGGTGCTGGTCCCTGTCTACTGGACCATGTATGGCCCCACCAATTTCCTCTACTTCTGCGACGTCGCGCTGTTCCTGGCCTTGATCGGGCTCTGGACCGAGAATCCGCTGCTGATTTCCATGCCCACGGTGGGAATCCTGTTGCCGCAGGCATTCTGGTGCCTCGACTTCGGGGCGCATCTCTTCGGCGCCCAGGTCACGGGGATGACGAACTACATGTTTGATCCGAACCGCTCGTTGTTTCTCCGCGGCCTGTCCCTGTTCCACGGATGGCTCCCGTTCCTGCTGGTGTACGGGGTTTACCGCCTGGGCTACGACCGTCGCGCGTGGCTTGGCTGGAGTGCCTTGGCGTGCGGGCTCTGCGTTTTCTGCTTCTTCTTCATGCCGCCGGCCGAGCCGGAATTCGCCGGGAAACTGACGCCCAACAACATCAATTATGTATGGGGCTTCGACGACGCCAAGCCGCAGTCCTGGATGCCGTCCCAGGCCTATCTGGTGGTCTGGATCACCGTGCTCTTCTCCCTCGTCTACACACCGACCCACCTCGTGTTGGCGCGCGTGTTCCGCCCGGCCACGGTTCCGGCCAAGCCTGCCGGCAGCCAGGACGCCGGCTGAGGGAGCATTGGACCACCCACGGGTTCGGCTGGTGGATTGCCCGGGATCGGGGCACGGGGGCCTTCCTCGGGCGGGGCGGGTTGCGCCGGGTGGAGTTTTCAGGCCAGCCGGAAAGATGGAGACCTGCGGTCCGGGCTCGTTCCGCGGCTCCCGGATTGCAGCGTCGCGCCGCTCCCCTAGGATTCGGCGCGACGTCATGCAGACCTATCCCAACCAACTTTTTGTCGATGGTTCGTTCAGGCCCTCCGCCTCGGGGAAGACCACGCCCCTGATCAATCCCGCCACCGAACAGGTCTTTGTCGAGGTGGCCGCCGCCGAAGTGCGGGATGTCGACGCGGCGGTGGAATCCGCACAGCGCGCCTGGGAAGGTGGTTGGCGCGACCTTGCCCCCGGGAAGCGTGAAGCTCTGTTGCATGCCGTCGCGCGGAAGCTGCGCGAGCATCAGGAGGAACTCGCGCAACTCGAGATGCTCCACATCGGGAAGCCCATCGCCGATGCCCGTGACGAAGCCGGCCTCGGGGCACGCGTTTTCGAGTACTACGCCGGGGCGGTCACCAAGTTCGGCGGTCAGACGCTTCCCGTGGCCCGCGGCGGACTCGACTTCACCTGGCGCCAGCCGATGGGTGTCGTGGCCGCCATTGTCCCTTGGAATTTCCCCCTGGCGATTGGCTGCTGGAAGGCCGCGCCTGCCCTGGCCGCGGGCAACTGCGTCATTCTCAAACCCGCGAGCCTGTCCCCGCTCACCGCGCTCAAGCTTGGTCAACTCGCCTACGAAGCCGGACTTCCTCCCGGCGTCCTGCAAGTGCTCCCCGGCAGCGGCAGCGTGATCGGCGACGCCCTCGTCACTCATCCGCGCATCCGGAAAGTCTCCTTCACCGGGTCCACGCAGATCGGGCGGCGCATCATGGAACTCGCCTCGCGCGACCTGAAGCGCGTCTCGCTCGAACTCGGCGGCAAATCGCCGAACATCGTCTTCGCCGACGCGGATTGGCAGCGCGCCGCCGACAGTTCGCCGATGGGCGTGTTCGCGAATACCGGCCAGGACTGCTGTGCGCGGAGCCGCGTCTTTGTCGAGCGCGGCATTTTCGAGGCCTTCGTCGAGCGGTTCGTGGCGGTGACCCGCAAGCTGGTGGTGGGAGATCCCACCAAGGCCGAGACGCAGCTGGGGCCGATGGTCAGTGAAGGGCAGCGGGCGGGCGTGGAGGAGTTTCTCGAGGACGCGCGCAGGCAGGGCAGCCGGTTTGCCTGGGGTGGTGGGCGGCCCCACGACCGCGGGTTCTACCTTGAGCCCACCGTGCTGCTGGACGTGGGGAAGGATCATCGCTGCTGGACGGAGGAGATCTTCGGGCCGGTGGTGGCCATCACGCCGTTCGATGACGAGATGGCGATGATCCGCGAGGTGAATGCATCGCCGTACGGGTTGAGCGGGTCGGTGTGGACGAACAACCTGTCGCGGGCGATCCGGGTATCGCGGGCGGTGGAGAGTGGCGTCTTGAGTGTGAATTCGCACAGCAGCGTGCATGTCGAGGCGCCGTTTGGTGGGTTCAAGCAGAGCGGGTTGGGCCGGGATCTTGGGATGGCGGCGATGGAGGGATATACCGAGCTCAAGAACGTCTACATCGCCGAGATCTGATTCGGGGCCGCCTGGGCCTTGCCGCAAGGGTTGACGATGGGGCGTGCGGAGTCGGTGCCCGCGTCGGGTCGGCGTTGGTGCGCGGTCGTCGTCTGGGTCTCCCTGCAATCGATTCGGACGCCCGATTTCAGTTTGAGCAGAGATTTGCGTTGAAACCGGCGGGTGGGGTCCGGATGATTCGCCTGCCGGTGGCGTCCTGTACGCCGCTGGTTTCTTGGTCGGGACGTAGCGTAGCTTGGTAGCGCGCTTCCTTGGGGTGGAAGAGGTCGTGAGTTCAAATCTCACCGTCCCGACCATTTTAGCTTCAACGACTTCTCGCTGGTATTCAACGGCTTACAATCTGGCGTAAGTCCCGTTTTTCCGTCCGACTCCCGCGTACTCGCCGAGGGCTCCCGGACAACTCCGCTTGCTTTTACGGGCAGCACCGGGCAGCAACTAGCCCCGGTCATGAAACGGAGGAACGTCAGCGTCGGGCAGCAGGCCCGGGACGGACGGTGGTACGTCAACCGTTGGGAGGACGGCCGTCGCCGCCGGACCTTCTTCCTGACGCAGCGCGAGGCCAAGGCCGAGGCCTCCAGAATCCGCGCCGAACTCGCCGGGGTGGGGGAGGTCGAGTTTTCGATGTCTGCCGCCGACCGCGCCGACATCCTGCGGTTCCGGGAGGAGTGCGCCGATGCTGGCGTGAACTGGTGGGACCTCCTTCGGGCGCATCGAGAGGGGCGGCTGTCGGTGCTGCCTTCCTCGCCTCCGTTGCAACAGATTCTGGATGAGATGCTTGCCTCAAAGGACGCAGCAGGCCGTTCCCACCGCTACACCCAGACGCTGCGGATCATCCTCAACGGCTTCGTTCGCGGTCGGGAGGAGATGCCGCTCTCACGCGTCACCGCCGGGGACGTCGAGAGCTGGTTGGCCTCGAAGAATATCGCGTCCCGCCCAACGCTCCGGGCCCGCCTCTCGACCCTGTTCCGATTCGCACAACGCCGCGGATACATCGCCGCCAACCCGTGCGAAAAGATCGAGCCCGTGCGTCTGGTTCGCCAGACGCCGATGATCTTCACCGTCAGGCAAACGGCGATCGCGCTGGTCTGGCTTCGCCGCAAGGCCCCGCGTGCCCTGGGGTGGTTCGTGCTTTCGACACTCTGTGGGCTTCGGCCGGAGGAGGCGGAGCGGACGAGTTGGGCCGCAGTCCGATTGGACGGGGGCGAT
>CAIMTB010000045.1 GCA_903844265.1 uncultured Verrucomicrobiota bacterium | reverse complement strand
CACCCTCCCGAGAGGTGACCGACATCTGCAAGTCGTTTGGGGTGAACTGCCACCTTCCCGTGTCCGACCTCATTCGACTGTGACGGAGTCGATTTCACCACGGATCCGGTGGTGTCCACTTCCACCCCTTTCGACTACCGGACGACGGTTGCCCCCCCTCCACCTCGACGACCCAAACCTCCGACAACGGACCCGATTTCGACAACGACCGAGTTCCCGAACCCCTCATAACCCCAACATTTCCAGGTAGTTGGATGACCATCGGACTTTCCTAAACCGTTGATTCAGGTTCAATTCCTGATGGGAGCACCAGCCCCAGTTCCCTCGTTTACCCCTTGTCTCCCAACGAGATCCTGTGATGGGGGGCTTGGATTTGGGTTCCCGTCGCCGACGAAACGCCGACACCCCGCCGACAACCGTTGACCCGTCCCGGAGGCCTGATACCCGCTCCAGACGTGAAGACGATCCGAAAGTCGTTCCCCAAAATCCGAACGTACATCCGTCGTCGGAAACGACGATTCGAGGTCGACGCACGGGGAAATGGGGTCGGCCGCCGGTTCTACTTCACCAACCGCACCACCGCCTTCACCAAGGCCAAGGAGATCGCTGCCCTCGTCCAACCACGGACCGAAGCCGCACCCCTCCGACCTCGGAGCTTCTCCTCCCTCGTGTTCGCCGCCCGCCGGTTCCGTGACATCTTCACCGACCTCGCGCTCCAAACCCTGAACCGTGAACGAGTCGAGGCCGTGTTCTCGAAACAGAAGTGGAGTTGAGGCGATTTCAGCAAGAGGGACACAAACACCTCCCCGGTGGAGATCCCAAGTGCCACCCCGCCCGGTGTCACCTCAGCTCCGATCACGATTCCCACTCCGAATTCAACCAGCAGAGCCATCCGACCGAAACAAGGCCTCCCATCCTCGACGAGGGCTGCTCCGGGCGCGAGGGCGGAATCGACGCAAGAGGAACCGGTCAGTGAGGAAGCCAGCGACAACCGTTCACACCTGACTTGGCTTGGTCAGAAACGCCGATTCATTGAAGGGCTACGGCAAGTTGTGAAGATTGATGTTATCGAGGAAAAAGCTTGTTGCGGAGTTGGCCTGGCTCACAAATCCAAGCCACCTCAAGGTCCCCCATGCCGGATTGCCATTGGAGAGCACGAAGTGCCGGTCAGCTTGCCCCGGGATACTCACTGCCAGCGTCCAGGTTCCAGTGGCACGAGATCCAACGGTGGCTCTGACCTCGATATGCACCCACTGATTGACCGGAAAGGCCATCAAGTCCGTCCCGGCGGCAGAGAGCCGGCCGAAGCGGATCGAAAGACTTGGTCCAACGCGGTAGGGCGACGCGTCATCCCGCCATTCCGTGTACATGTACGTCGAAGGTCCGACGCGGATGTCGAACGAGCAGACGCTTGTGCCCTCCAGATGATTGGGGGTGTAGTAGAAGTGGGGATTGAAGGCATACCGCAGGCCGCCCACGTCGGTCAGCTTCAGGCTGCGCCGACCGGCGGCGGCCGTCTCGGCGCTAACCGCAATGGAGTCTCCCTTGTTCTCCAAGGACACCTGAGCATCCGGCGGCTGATTGCCAATTGGAACGTTCTCAAAGTCCTCGGAGACGATCTCCGGTGGCGGTTCTGGCGCGAACTCGACCGCGGGGAAGATCCGGTGGGGCAGGCTCCTCCAGTCTGAGTCGCCGTAGACGCCGGCACGGGTGAAGTCGAATGGAACGAAACAGACCGCCCTGCCAGAGGTGGCGTCAGCCAAACGAAAGTCCCGATCAGATGCACTCATGAATTGCGGATCAGCAATGACGGAGCCGCGATCTTTGCCAGTGGCCTGCCATTGCGCGAGGCTCAGACCGTTAAAGTCAATCCGTGAGCCTGATCCATTCCAATACAGGTTCTGCTCAAGAACGACGTTGCTGTCCGCCCATGAACCGGTGAACAGGGGACCGCCGTCCCAGTCAACGATGTTGTTCCGAAACCAGAACGAGAGGTGGTTTTCAACCCGCGACCGCTGGAGCTGGCCATTCAGGCCGAACGCCAGGATGTTGTTCTGGACGATGTTGCTCGCGCCGTAGTGCTGGTGGAAGCTGCCTGTCTTGGTGTTGAAAACCAGATTGCTGCGCCAAGATATGAAGCTGCTGCCTTCATCCGCATAGAGTCCCCACCCACCCCTTCCGTAACGGTCGTAGGAATTTATATCATGGACGACATTGTTGTCGACCCGGCTGCCCGGGGACGCACCCAGAGTGTAAACTCCCCCCATATCGCTGAGAACGCCCCAACCCAGGTGATGGACGTGATTGAAGGCGACCACATTGCTGACAGCAAGCGAAGGGCCGTACCCCCAGGTCCAGCCGCAGGATATGCCGGTGTAAAAGAAGTCGGAAATGTCGTTGTGGAGAACCCGGTTACCTCCGCTCTGGCCTATCCAGACTCCCACCGCACCGCGGTGAATCCTTCCGCCTTCCCGAATGATATTGTTCTCGACCGT
>CAIMTB010000044.1 GCA_903844265.1 uncultured Verrucomicrobiota bacterium | reverse complement strand
GAGGTCGGAAACGGCGCTGAGGCTTGAATTCAGAGCGGAACCAAGGGAAGCGCTCGAAATGGTGACTGTATTCGATAGAACCCCGGATGCGTTGGTGACGACGAACTGGTACGTGAAGATGGATGAACTTCGACCCGGGATGATGGCGTTGGTATGCCCCGGGCTGGCCAGAGGAAATCCCCCGCCAGGCATGTCCGCCAAGGGCCGCGGTCCGGCGGAGGTGACGTTGGTTGTCGAGTTCGCGACATACCGCATCGATAGGGATGGCCGGTCGTAGAGCACGACCCCCTCGAGCGCAACGGGGTTCTTGTTGGCTACCTCAACCGTGTACTGGATGACGTCATTTAGCACCACACCTCCAGCCCCCGGGTGGGTCAGGTTCGACGCCGACTTGAACAGCATGGGAACGGGAAAGGGAAGGACGGTGTAACCCGCATCAATGTACGGGTTGCCCGCTCCCGCCTTGTCGGCGTCCTCCCCCCATGCGGCGGTGATAAGTGTGCCGTCCAGCGTATAGAGGCGCATGCCCGTTTGGCTCTTGCTCGGATCATAGACCTTCAGCGACTGAAAGGCGGAGATGGAGAAATTGGTGCTGTATTTGTGCCCGGCCGGGTCGGTCAGCGTCGCCGAGCTGCCGCCGTATGCCACGTAGAGCGTGGTGGCTTTGAGAGCCGTCACCCAGACCGGACTGCCATTTGCCGTGCCGTCGGCACTCCCAGGAGCCCAGCCGACATCGGCCGCGGTGGTAAGCGCGCCCGTCGGGACCAGCGAAAATCCCCAGTTGTAGGTGGTCTCCGAGGCCGGAGCCGCGTTGACCGTGCAAAGGGCATAGAAGCTTTGTCCGTTTGTTGCGATGAAGCTGGCGCCGGAGCTCGCGGGCATGGTGTACTGCAGCACCCCGTTCGTTCCCGGCACCGCGACGGTGGCCACACCAACCTTGGTGCTGACCCGCAAGTTGAGAATGTTGGTGTTCGGATTGTAGAGGTAGACGTAGGCCGGATTCCCACCGGCGGAGGACCCGACCGGGGTATAGTAGTTGGGTCCCCAGGAGGAGACCGGATAGAGCGTGAACCAGTCGACCGCATAGGAGGCACCCCGTCGCCCTATGACAAGGTGTGCCTGCACCGGCTTCGAGGACATCGCGCGGGCGCCCTTCAGAAGCCCACCATTGTAGAGAAAGGACTCGCCCTGGTTCAGGACCAGGTTCGTCACCCCGGCGCCATTCGCGCCCGTGGGGTCGATGGTCACTGCGGTGTTGTTTTGGGCCGCCTGCACGAACATGCCCACGTAGCTCATCAGCGAGTTGGTCATGTTCTGTCCAACCGGACTGACATAGTTTGTACCCCATTCAGCGGTGGACAGGACTGTTACCGCCCCCGCGATGACGGTGCCGGTGGTGGATGGCCAGTGCGCCCTCGTGAGAACAATCAGCCGCGTCGCACCCATGCGGTCGCGGCCATCGTAGAAAGAGCGGGTCGGGTCGCGCGGTTGCGTCGCGACGACATTGGTCAGGTTGATGATCGTACCTGCTTGCAGACCCAGCGGATTGTGGGCCATGCCGGGCGGGATTCCGTGGGCGTCGTTGCCATCCCCCCAAATCAGGGTGGTGGGCTGAGCCGGCGTGGCCAAGGCAGCTTCGTACCCATCCTCCCATTGGTCGTAATAAATGACCGTCCCATCGCTTACGATGTGGATTGAAATCGTCGATGATATCGCGGACCCGGTGCCGGCAACGATGGTATTGTTCGCCTGGTAAACCTGGGCTTCTGGCAGCGGCACAAAAAATTCCTGCACCACCTCTGCCGCATGGATCGCCTGCCCTGAGAGGATTGCGAGTCCAAGGCTCAGGACGCACCCCCTCAACCAACCTTCCAGTTTGCATGCCACCCGGCGACAAGCGCCTCCGAGCTGACATCTGAGGATTCCTGGCGTTCGCGTCGCCCCGACAGTCGTTTTCATTCAGATCTTTGGAGCGGATTAGTCGCAGAGAGGCGGCGACGCGCCGCGCTAATGAGTGGATTAGTGGGCCGGGACGGGCAATCACCTGACCTGGAGGAAGCTTCGACAGCCGCGGGGCATTTAGCAGACCCCGATGCACCGCACGGATCCTTCATGATGGCCAGCAGCCATGATGCCTGCGAGTCGCCCAATTCGGCGGGTAACTGCGGACATGCCGCACACTGAATGATAGAAACCCAAATCGCGCGCGCACGGCTGCGAGTTGCAGTCGGGCGCGGTTCAGTGCTCCTTCTCCCTCTTCAGTCATGCTCGATCCTTCAGCACGCTGAAGGCATCGTCAGTACACGAACACAATGTCGAGAAAGGCCATTGCATGGTATGATAGCGTTAAGAAGCTTTTGGTGAGTCGTTGGCCTTTTGGGAACACTTGCCGCGCAATGAATAAGTAATATGGATTATATCCGTCATCCACCAATTCATATTCCGATGTATTAGCACGTACTGCGCACCAGTAGTCCGGATTAAGCGGTCACGCACAACAAGGCAGGCGTTTTGACAGAGTTTTGCCCAATTTCATCATCGCATCCGGATCCACAACCCTCACGGACGGGATTCCGAGCAGCTCACCAAACGATGCGACGTCTGAGTGGAGCCGAAGGGCTGCGCGGTCCCGATCGTCTCGAGTGACACGCATGAGCACATCGCCGCGCTCGTGGTGGGTGTTCTTTTCGATGGCCTGGGCGGGGTGCGTTCAGGGCGGCAGAGGCCTGGATTCCGGGCCGCGTTGCCCCCGTGGCTCGGCGTTTGACTGATGTGGAAACTACGTAAGTAACACTCCCGTTACCCAAAACTGGTTGGTCGCCGCAGGTCCTTGACCGAGATTGCGCTCGCAGGTCCGCAAGACCTCTCAAAACACAACACGAATCAACGTCATGACCATGAAAAACATGTTCCGCTCCGTTTCCAGCGCCGCCCTCCTGACCCTTTCCATCGGGATGGTGTCGATCCTCGCCCCCTCCGCGCACGCAGGCGGCGTAGTCGCCTCCCGAACCGACAGGGTCACCATTGTCAGGTGCATGTACGCGGCCGCCAACAAGACCGTGCTGATCACCGCGAAGAGCTCGGACTCCAGGGCCACGCTGGAGGCCTATACCCCTTCCGGGAAGCACCTCGGTTGGGTGCAGAACGGCGGTGGCGCACGTTACGGCGGCACCGTTTTCTGGGTGGGCGGTGATCCGAAGTCGATCGCGATCAAGAGCAGCTCGGGTGGGGAGGCCGTCGCCAAGACCACTCCGTATCATCCCTGATCCCAGCTGAACGGGATCTCCATCCCGAGTTCTAGCGCGTTCCCCGCAGTGGCCGAAGGGCCGCCTTGCGGGGAACTCTGTTTTGAGGCCGGTCTTCTCCCTTCTTCCTCTTCCTCCTCCCCCTCTTTCTCTCCCTCGCCGATCAGCGCCCGCCAAGCCCGGATGGGGTTCGTTGGAGCACTTATAGCCGAGGTAACAGTCTCGTTACTAAAGTTACTCAATCACCCTTTGGCCTATTTCTTCTCCTCCTGTAGTGACTACGAGTAGCAGGAGTTACGCACATCGACGCGCTCACGCTGGACCAACTAGGTCGAACACACATCAAACGCATCCCTACTGTCATAATGAAAGAAACACTCATGAAACTGGCCTTGCGGCGGAGAGCCGGCCCCCCCGGGGGAGCGAAGGTCGACTCCAGGTCGCCTTCCCGGCCCTGCGGCAAGTTCCTCCGGAACGCGATCGCGCCGTTGATCCTCGGCGGCCTCGCCCTGGGGTTCGCCCACACCGCGGAGGCCCAGTCGTTCAGCCAGTCGATTACCTACACCCCGCCTGTCGGCATGGGATTCTACGACACGGTCGAGGTCTTCATGGTCGGTGACGCGGCGGACGCGTTTGCCGCGCCGGGCCTCAACGGATTCAATGACGCCAAGCCATCGAGCTGGACTTCGCGCCTTCGCGATCGTCGTACGATCGTCGCCACGGGCATCGCACCGGGTACCACCGCGCCCTCGCCGATGTCTTTCAACCTCACTGTCGAAGGCGTTGCCCATGCGGTGGTCGTCGACATGGTGGTCTGGGATGGCGGCACCAAGGGCACCCTGATGGATGCCGTCCGCTTCCTGACCGACGGCGCCGGGGCCGTTGAGACCGTGCCCATTTCGGATGCCAAGGTGAGTTGGGCTGGTGTTCCCAGCGTGTTCGTCAAGCGCGGCAATATCAACATTCCCGCCTTGGGCGCGGCGAACCAGTACCCGAGCCAGATCAAGGCCAAGAACGTTCCCGCGAAGATCAGCAAGGTCACCGTCGAGCTTAAGAACCTGATCCACTCCCGGCCCAGCGACCTGCAGTTCCTCCTCGTAGGTCCCGCCGGCCAGTCGGCGCTGCTCATGGCCGACGCTGGAGGTTCGTCCTCGGCGAACGGCGTCAACCTGGTGTTCGACGATGCAGCCGCGAAGGCAGTCCCTACCACGGGTGTTCTGACCAGTGGTACTTACAAGCCGACGTTCGCGGGTTCGCGCGCTGCATTTCCAGCGCCGGCTCCTGCCGGTCCGTACGCTTCATCCCTCGCGGTGTTCAACGGCACGCTGGCCGACGGCAGCTGGTCGCTCTACGTCATGGACGACCTTTCCGGCGCCAGCGGCAACCTCAAGACCGGTTGGACTCTCACCATCCAATGAGATGAGCCACGAATCCACCGACAACTCTACTCCACGACTTATTCAGGACCCGCAGTCATCCCGTAGGTACCCAAACAAATTCATCGAACAGACAGACAACACACCCACCTCAAAGAAAGAAAAGAAGACAATGACAATTCAGAATTGGTTCAGACATGCCGCCAAGCTGATGGCACTCGCGGTGTCCGTATGGGCACCGACCGCCACGGCCCAGCTGCCGCTGCCGGCGAGCACTCAGTTCGACATCACCGGTATCCTCCAGGATGCCAACGTCGACTTCTACGGCGACGCCCTTTCCGGCGGCTCCCTGACGGTCAACGGGCACACGATCATCGTGCCGCGCAACCTCCTGGTGATTTTCCCGGCCAACCAGCTCGGTTGGGGCGAGATCTTCAGCCAGGCGCCGGCTCCCTACGCCGGCACCCGTCAGACCGGCTTGGCCCTCAACGACATCCCCGCTCCGCTGGGCAGCTATGAAGTCCATGTCTCGGGCAATCGCGTCGACCTCGGCGGCGGTCCCGCCTACATCGCGGGCCTGGTTGACGTGTCCCAGCAGAGCCTCAACTCGGGCGCGGGCTACATCACCTACATCGACTACGCCAACGCGGAAATTCGTGTCGGCGGCGACCTCGCCAACCCGACCACAACCGGCGCCCGCGTCCAGCTGAACGACCCCACGGGGCGTTATGGCCGCGCACACACGGCCGACGGCCGGTTCACGGTGGATCCGGAGAACCCGACCGTGCGCAGTGAGACGGGCTTTCCGATGGGCATTCCCGACGTGCAGGCCGATCCGAATCTGCCCAGCGCTGCCAATCCGCTGGTGCTCAATCCGGACGACGCGCTCCGTCCCCGGACCAATCGTCCGTTGTCGGGCAACCCGGACGTGGTCCAGCCGACGCCTCCCCCGTTCGTGATCACCCCGGGTGCTCCGTTGACCCAGTGGACGATGCGTGATCCGTCCTTGGCTGCCGGCGTGCTTCCTGCCGACCAGACGAATCCGAACTTCGAAGCCCCCTTCCGGGTGGGCGACTACGTGAGCTACGCCGGCACCCTGGTGAAGGACGGCGCCGGCCCGACCGCCGGTCCGATGCCCAATGACCCGAACCTGACCTACGTCTCGGCCCACACCGTGGTCGCCAGCCTGAGCATTCTCACGGCGGCCCACACCAGCCCGGCCTACGTTGCGGTGGATGTGACGATCCTTGGTGTTGGCGGCGTGACCGCCATCGGTCTCGGCGAAGCCGCCGTCCGCACCCGCTTCGAGGGTTTCACTACCGATCCGAGCCGCACCATCGATCTGTTCGGCATGGATGTCGCCTGCGACACCGGAGCTTCCACCGACCGCGCCTGGGGCAGCATCGACATCGATCAGGGCCCGCCGACCGGCGCCGTTGCCGGCCGCTGGCGTTTCCGCCCCCCGAACAAGATCCTCAGCGGGCCCGCCTCCGGGATCTTCCTGCCTGCGACCCGGATGGTTCATGCGATCATCCACGATGACGGCACTCCCATCCTCCCGGCCGGAGCCCCGGCCACGACGGGCAACGGGCTCACCCACAGCCAGTACCAGTCTCCGATCGCGGAGTATCTCTTCCCCGAGAACGTCCCTGGCGCCCCGCTTCCGGCGAACAATCTCGAGACCTTCCCCTTCCTCGCCAGTGGTTCCGGTCCCCTCGGTGGGATCGCGGGCAACCCCATCGTGGGCACGCTCTCTCCCTGGCCTGGCAGCGTTCTGCCGGTCGCCTGCGGTGTGGCTCCGGTGCTTGTCAAGCCGACGGCGGTTACCAGCCCGAATATCACGGTCAACAGCGGTGCCACGGTGACCATTGATGGCAACGGCAGCTTTGACCCCAATGGCCTGCCGCTCACCACGTTCACCTGGACCTCTCCTGCCGCAATCACGCTGTCCAGCACGAGCACCTCGGTCACCACCTTCACCGCCCCGACGGTGGCCTTCGGTTCGCCCGCCCAGACCTTCAACTTCACGCTCAGTGTGGCCAGCGCGGCCGGAGTCTCCGACCCCGCCACGGTCACGGTCACGGTCAACCCGCAGGTCGCGGCTTCGACCCCTGTCGCGAACGCGGGGTTGACTCAGACCGTCTTCGCGAATGCACCGGTCACTCTGAACGGCGCGGCGAGCACACCGGTCGCCGGCCTTGCCTATCAATGGACCCAGATTGGTGGCCAGTCGGTGCCGCTCGCCGGTGTCACCACGG
This sequence comes from uncultured Verrucomicrobiota bacterium, assembly GCA_903844265.1. GTDB lineage: Bacteria > Verrucomicrobiota > Verrucomicrobiia > Limisphaerales > CAIMTB01 > CAIMTB01. The sequence continues at coordinate 2,490 of CAIMTB010000044.1, read as the reverse complement.
CGACTCCTACCTTCACGGCGCCTGCCGTGGCTGCCGGTTCCTCGCAGACCTTCACCTTCCGCCTGGTGGTGAGCGGCAGCGGCATCGCCTCGGCGCCCTCGGACACCTCGGTGATCGTTCTCGGTCTGGTCGCGAAGGCTCCTACCGCTGTGGCCACGGCCAACCCGACTGCCGCGGCTTCCGATTCCATCGTGACCCTGAACGGCGGCGCAAGTGTGGATCCCAACGGTCTCGCCCTGACCTACACCTGGGCTCAGATCATCGGCGCTGGACAGCCTGCTGTGGCGCCGACGTCGGCGACCTCGGCACAGACGACCATCAGTGCGCCTCACGTGCCGGTGGGTTCCCCGGCGCTTGTCCTGACCTACCAGCTCACGGTGGCCAACGCCGCTGGCCTGACCGGCACCACGACCGTCAACGTGACCGTTCAGCCGGTGGGCGAGTTCCCGCCGGTGATTGATTCGATCAGTCCGGCCCAGACGGTGGGCTCCGGTGCGCTGGTTAGCCTCACCGCCCTGGCTCATGACGCCAACGTCCCGGTGCAGAACCTCACGGCTGCCTGGACGCAGACCGCCGGCCTGGGTGCCATCATCAACGGTGCGAACACGCTCAGCCCGAACTTCACGGCCCCCCTCGTGGCCGCGGGCACGCCGGCTGCCGTCCTGACCTTCCAACTCAAGGTTACCAACGCCGGTGGCGCGTCGACCACCATGACCACCACCGTCACCGTCAATCCGCAGGCAGACGCGATCGTCATCACCGCCGTTGAATATCGCACCAGCAAGCAGCGCCTCACCGTCAACGTGACGGATTCCGTGGTTGCCGCGAACCTCCTGCTCACCCTCAAGGGTCAGCTGAACTGGACGGATACCACCATGCAGAACCTGGGTGGCGGCCTCTACCAGGTCGTTCTCGTCGGTGTGCAGCAGCCGACCAGCGTTACTGTGAAGTCCGCCCTCGGCGCGACCGCGACCGTCAACAACACCTCAGGCATCTGGCGCACACGTCTGTAACCGGCAGGTTTCGCGGACCCCAAGATCAGCAGTAAAATTCTGTGCAACCGGGCCGGGAAGCGGGCAACCGCTTCCCGGCCTTACCCTGACCCGGTACGGCGGGCCCGGCAGGTGACGGTTTGAGACGGAGGTCTTGTTGAGCGCTGGGGGGAGCTGTTGTATAGGAGAACCTATCGTATGCGGATTCTGGTCATCGAAGATGAGCTGCAGTTGGCGCGCCACGTGGCGCGTGCCTTGATCCGCCACGGCCACGAGGCCGATCAACGCCATGATGGCGTGACGGGCCTGGCGGCCGCGCTCGAGCAGCAGCCGGACCTGGTCGTTCTTGATTTGAATTTGCCCGGTCTCGACGGGCTTGAGGTTCTTGGCCAGTTGCGGAAGGCGCGATCTCCGGCGCGGGTATTGATCCTCACGGCGCGCGGGGAGGTGGAGCATCGCATCAAAGGACTGCGAGCGGGTGCGGACGACTACCTGACGAAGCCCTTCGCCCTCGAGGAGTTGGTGGCCCGGGTGGAGGCCCTTGCCCGACGAGGCAGCACCGGAGCCGCCGATATGCTGGTCGTGGGAGATCTACGACTGGACCTGCAGCTGAGGCGGGTGGTTCGGGGAGGGCAGCCGATCGCGTTGTCCCCGAGGGAGATCGATCTGCTCCAGGTCCTGATGCGTGAGCCTGGGCGGGTGTTTTCCCGCACCGAGCTCTGCGAGCGGGTTTGGCAGCGCGTCCACGAGTACGATACGCGCACGGTCGAGGTCTTCATCGCCCGGCTGCGAAAGAAGGTCGATGCCGGTTTCGATGTTCCGCTGATCCAGACGGTCCGAAGCCTGGGGTATTCGGTGAGGCCGAACCCTGGATTGGAGGTCAATCCCCGATGAAACTGATTCTGGCATTCCTGCTCGCCGTTGTTCTTTTCTGGCTCGATCCCAAGGCTCAGGCGCAGGCCGTGATCGTGGGTCGTGTCCGGCTTTCGGAGGAACCCGTGGCACCGGTGGCGAACCGGCGGTACCAGGTCGTCGGCCAGGGCGGCGCGCTTGCGATGAGTCCGCCGCAGGCGGTCGTGTATCTGGACGGGGTGTTTCCGGCGCCGGCCACGCCCGCTGTGGTGCAGATGAACCAGAAGGAACTGGTTTTTGTTCCAGCACTGCTTCCCATTCAGGTGGGCACCAAGGTCGAATTTCCGAACCTCGACCCTGCCTATCACAACGTGTTTTCCTATTCCCCCGCCAAGCGGTTTGACCTGGGCCGCTATCTGCCCCGGGAACGGCCCATCCCTGCGCAGACCTTCGACAAGGTCGGTCTGGTCACTCTCCGGTGTGACATCCACGAGCATATGCGGGCCCTGGTATTGGTGTTGCCTACTCCGTATTTCGTGGTGACGGGCGAAGGGGGGCGGTTTCGGCTTGAGGGGTTGCCCGCCGGCCCGTGCCTCCTGAAGGTATGGATGAACAGCCGGACCACGATCGAACATCCGCTCGTGCT
>CAIMTB010000043.1 GCA_903844265.1 uncultured Verrucomicrobiota bacterium | reverse complement strand
TCGTCGAGGACATCTTCCGCGCTCATCGGGGAAGATATGGCGCGAAACGAACCACCGGCGCCCGGAAGATGAAAGGCCTCGAGGACATCCCCCTCTTCGTCCTCCGCGACCTGCAGCTCAACCTCTTTGGCTAGCGCCCGCCGCAACAATAATGAGCCGCCGGGCGATGGACCACGCTCGCAGATTCCTGGAAGCGCCGAGGCCTCTGACCTCGCGATCCGGGCTTATTCCTTGGGCTCGGCGAACTCCGAATCCGCGATCTCCACGTTGATCTTCACCTCGTCGAACTTGATGCGGAACCCGATCTGCGCCGGTTGTGGCACTTTCATGACATACGCCACCTGAACCCCGTCCACCACCCGGTAGTCCTCGAAGTCGATCTGGAACATCATCTCCCCTGCCGCGGTCACCACCACGGCCTCCTCACGGAGCAGCAAGCCGCTCTTCTGGTCGAAATACAGCCGGTCCGGCTTCCCATCCTTCACCACGCCCTCCAGCACCCACGCGTCGACCAACCCCACCTTCCCAGCCCCCTTCGCCTCGACGCGCTCATAGCTGTCCTTCAGCTTCAATTCCCGCGGGAACACCGTGCTGCGCTGCGCCCGCGCGAGCTCGCCCCCGGTCTTCTTCTTCACTCCCTGCAGAGGCAGCGCCGACCACGCCACGGCCCCATCGTATCCCTCCCGCACGGAACCGAACCCCGAAAAATCAAAGCCCGTGACCTGCTTGTTCGGTACCTTGTTCCGGACCGTGAACTGCCCGCTCGCCCCCAGCGCGGTCACCTCGATGGTGCCCTTCATGATGCGCGACTTGACCTTGCCCAGCGCCTCACGCCCCCCGCTCGCCTCCACGTACCGGTCGAGGATCTCCTGGGCGGTGGGAACCCTCGCGGACTCGGCCGCCACAACCGCAAAAGGCAGAAATAATGCAACAAAGAGGGCGAAGAGCTGGGATTTCATGGGTGAGGTCCGGCTCGGATTCTGAACCAGGCCCGCAAAATCCGCAATCCCGCGGCGCTTTCCGGCGCCGGCGGCACCCATCGGGATCTGGAACGGATGATCGCTCTCCATTGGGACCACCGGACAGGCCCTCGACCAGCACTGGTCCATGACAACCCAGCCTCCCAAGGATGCGACGTCGAGGGACCGACGCCCTCCTCGGCATCGTTGCGAAACTCGCCATACCGCGGTTTTGATTTGACCCCGCCAGACTTTCTGGCCACGACAGTCGCAAGGTCATTTCCATGAAAAAAGTCGTCCTACCGTGTTTGCAAAGCGTGTCACGATTCTTCACCGCAGCCCTGCTCGCTTTACTGATGGGGGCAGCCGCGGTCCCAGCCCGTGCCCGGGTGATCGATGATTTCAACGCCAATCAGGCTTCGGGCTGGGAGGACGCCAACCCCGCCAGTCTTCCCTTGAAGGGCGGCGTGCAGTCCGACGGCAAGTTCACCTTCACCCTGCCTCCGATCGGCCAGTCCTTCTTCGTATCGAGCAGAAAGACCAGCGAGACCTTCGAGTTGACGGAGGGTCGCACCGTCGAGTTCCGCGTCGACCTCGACCACGGCCAGGGTCCCGACTCCTTCGCCATCCTCGCCTTCATCCCCCAGTACACCGGCCCGAACTCACTCGGCGGCTACGGCATCGCCAAGTCGGAGACCGACATTCTGATCACCAAGGGCATCAACAAGTATTTCTACAACGAGAACCCGACTCCCTCGGTGAAGAGCACCAACGTCACCCTGGTGCTCAATCTCGCCGCCCGAGGCGGCAACGTCATCATCACGGGACAGATCCTGGACAAGGACGACGGGAACCGCGTGCTCTGGGAGAAGACTTACATCGACACCCCGGCCGCGGACGTCCTATCCGACGGCAAGGACGATCCCTCGGCCCCGTTCATCGGCCTTGCCGGCAATTTCGTTCTTTATCTCTACGCCGACGGAGGCAAGGACCCGGCCGGTTATACGGTCCAGTACGACAAGGCGATCGCCTATGTCACCGATTCCTCGGTGCTCGACGATTTCAATGCCGCTCAGCGGTCGGGTTGGGAGGATGCCAATCCCGCGAGCCTGCCGGTGAAGGGTGGAGAGCAGTCGGGAGGCAAGTTTGTGTTCGCCCTGCCACCGGTAGGCCAGTCCTACTTTGTCTCCAGCAAGAAGACCACGAAGATCTACGAACTTACCGAGGGCTCACGCCACGAATTCTCCGTCGATCTCGACCACGGCCAGGGTCCGGATTCCTTCGCCATCCTGGCGTGGATTCCCACGGTCACCGGCCCGAACTCCCTCGGCGGCTACGGGATCGCCAAGTCGGAGACCGACATCCTGGTCACCAAGGGCATCAACAAGTATTTCTTCAACGAAAATGTCACGCCCGCCGTCAAGAACGAGAACGTCCGACTCGACCTGACACTCACCGTCCAGGACGGCAACGTCATCGTCCGGAGCCGTGTGTTCGACAAGTCCAACGACGCCGTCCTCTTCGACAAGACCTATGTCGACACCCCTGCGGCCGATGTGATGTCCGACGGCAAGGACGATCCATCGGCGCCGTTCATCACGGCGGGCAATGCCGTCCTCTACCTTTACGCCGACGGCGGCAAGGATCCGGCCGGTTACACGATCCAGTACGACAACCTGACCGTCGCCGCGCCGCCCGCCGCCGCGAACGAGCCGCCGATCATCTCGGAGGCAACCCCCTCCCCCGGTGCCAACATCCTGCCTGTCTCGACGAAAATCTCCTTCAAGGTTTCCGATGACAAGGCCATCACCGACGCCGGAGTGGTCGTGACTCTCAACGGGACGAATTACACCACCGCCAACGGACTTACTCTATCCGCCCCCGACGCGGGCAACTCACGCACCGCCACCCTGGGCGGACTTGAGGCCAACAAGGATTATTCCGGACTCATCTCGGTGACTGACTCCGACAATGTCACCCGGACCACCGCCCTGAGCTTCGACACCTTCACCAGCACGAGCAGGTTCGTCGAGGTCGAAGACTACAACTTCGACGGCGGGAGTTATATCAACAAGCCGGTACGGACCACCGAGGGCGGCGGCATCGCCGACAATTCCTACACCGACCGCGCAGGCACCCAGGGCATCGACTTCAACGAGACCCGGACCACGCCCAGCCCGCTGGATTCGATGTACCGAACCCAGGACGCCATCCGCATGGCACACACCCTCGACCGCCAGCGCGCGGACTATAACGGCGACCTCGGTGTCTATGACTATGACACGGGTGACCTGGCCGCGGGTGAGTGGATCAATTACACCCGGGACTTCATCGCCGGCACCTACGAGATCTACCTCCGCGAGGCCGTCGTGAACCTGCCCCAGGCGGAAAGCGTCCTCGAGAAGGTGACCGGCAGCGCCTCCGTCACCAACCAGACGGTCGAGGTCCTCGGCTCGTTCGTCAGCGCCGCCACGGGCTTCACCTTCCGCAACGTGCCCCTGACCGACGGCGCCGGCGTCGCACGCGTCAAGGCCAAGCTCTCGGGCAAGGTCACGCTCCGCCTCCGCGCGGTCACCGCCGACAACGACACCGGCAGCCGCCTGCTCAACTACCTCGTGTTCGTCCCCGTCGCCGATGCCGGCATCCAGCGCGCCGCTGTCGCCACGATCACGCCCGCGGCAAATGCCTCCGTCGACACCGTCACTCCCACCGTCATGGTCACCCTGCAGAACCACGACACCACGGTCGACACCACCACCGTCAAGCTCTCGGTCAATGGCTCGGCCGCCACGGGAGCGACAGTCACCAAGACGGCCACAGGCGCCACCGTGAACTACGCGCTGTCGCCTCTGCCCGCATCCGGGACGAGCAACACCGCGGTCATCACCTTCAAGGACAGCGAAGGCGTTGAGGTGCGGACCGAGTGGCAATTCGTGGTGAGGTACACCTCGCTCGATCCGGCCACGCGCCTTACGGCCAAGGGGAAGACCCGCGGCTTCAAGCTTCATGTCGTCCAGGCTCCGTCGGATGGCGGTTCCCTGGAGAACAGCCTCGACCGGGCGGAGAACCAGCTCGCGACGGGTTCCTCCATCCCCCGGGTGGTCGATACCAACGCGGTGGCGACGCTGATCAACTTCAACAAGCGCACGGGTGAGTCGGCGGGCCATTTCACGGAGGACGTCATGGTGCCCGGCATTGATCCGGACACGACGGGCAACGGGGACAACGACTTCGCGGTCGAGATCTTGACCTACCTTGAACTCACGGCGGGCGTGCACCGCTTTGGTGCGACGACCGACGACGGCTACAAGGTGGCCTCGGGGGCGATGCCGATCGCTGCGAGCGTGGTCCCGATCGCCTTCTACAACGGGGGTGCTGGGGACGAGACCTTCGACTTCTACGTGGCCCAGGCGGGCTTCTATCCGTTCCGCATGGTCTGGTACGAGCGTGCCGGAGCGGGGTTTGCGGAGTGGTTCTCGGTCGATCCCGCCACCGCTGACCGCACCCTGATCAACGGCGACAGCGCCGGCGCCGTCAAAGCGTGGAGCGCGATTGACATCACCGTGGCGGAAGTGGCTGTCGAGTCGTCCTCCTCTGTCAGCGGTGGGTACGCGCTCGACACGGGCGCGACCGTCAATGCGTCGGCCAGGACGGCCAGCATCCCGCTGGGAGCCGGCAACCGGTTCTTCCGGCTCAAGGCCGGCTCGGCCCTCAACATCAAGTCGGCCGTCATCCAGGGCGGAGCCGTGGTGCTCAGCTGGCAATGAATCTGGACAAAGCGCACGCCAGCAGGCATGCGTTGTGGGTGCCGCGCCTCGGGCGAAAATTCGGGGCGCGGCTTTCTTTGCGAAATCAGACTTTACACCTTGGATAGGGATCCCTAACTTCCCGCCTCTCGATTTAACGGTATGCAAGCAGTCCCGAAGGCACAGAGCATTAAGGAATTCGCCCGGCACGACAAAGACACGGGGTCGCCGGACGTTCAGGTAGCCCTGCTCACTCGCCGGATCAGCCACCTGACCGAACATCTCCGATCCAACAAGAAGGATTTCGGCTCGCGCCGCGGTCTGCTGACGCTGGTCGGCAAGCGCCGACGTCTCCTCGATTATCTGGTCCGCGTCGATTCCAGTCGCTACGCCGATGTCGCGAAGCGACTCGGACTGCGCAAGTAAACCAGACCCTTTCTGGGCCTGCCCACCCGGAGGGCTGGCCCATATCAAATCTGTACATCCGGGGTGGCTCCGGCCGGAATGGCGGGCCGGGCGGGCCTCAAAAGCAAATACTCCCGCCGAACGCCTGACCACTGGACCAGGGAAATTTCATTCAGTCTCCGAGTGCCCGATGAGAGTTCTCATCGATGCGCGGTGCGGAGCCTGACTGAAGTTCCCCCGGCCGGTGGTTGCATCATTGTAACCATGGCAGAGAAAGTCGTCGCCCAGATTGGCGACCAAAGCATTATTATCGAATCCGGAAAGCTGGCCAAACAGGCCGACGGATCCGTCACCGTACAACTCGGCGAGACCGTCGTGATCATCGCCACCGTCGCCGCCACAAAGGCCAGGCCCGGTCAGGAATTCTTCCCGCTCACAGTCGATTACCGCGAACGGGCCGCTGCGGCCGGCCGCTTCCCCGGGGGTTTCTTCAAACGCGAAGGTCGCCCGTCCGAAAAGGAAATCCTCACATCCCGAATCATCGACCGCCCCATCCGGCCCCTCTTCCCGAAGGGTTGGTTCAATGTGGTTCAGGTCCAGGCCATCCTTCTCAGTGCGGATGGCCAGAACGATTCGGACGTGCTCGCAGCGAACGGCGCCTCCGCGGCGCTGCTCATCAGCGACATCCCCTGGGCCGGTCCCATTGGCGCCGTGCGTGTTGGTCGCGTCGGTGGCCAGTTCGTCGCCAATCCCACCCACGAACTCCGTGAGCAGAGCGACGTCGACATCTTCTACGTCGGCAACGAGACCGAGACCGTGATGTTCGAAGGCTCCGCCGACGAACTTCCGGAAGCGGACTTCATCGCCGCCCTCCGTTTCGGGCAGGAATCCATCCAGCCGCTGATCGCGGCGCAGAAGGAACTCGCGGCCAAGATCGGCAAGCCCAAGCGCGAGATCACTGCGAACGTCGTCCCCGACAACATCCTCGAGGCGGCCAAGAAATTCATCGGCAGCCGCGTCATCGACGCCCTGCTGAACCCGGGCAAGCTTGCCCGCGAAGCCGCCTGCAAGGCCATCGAGACCCAGATGGGTGACAAGCTCAAGGAGCTGTTCACTCCCGAACAGGTCAACGAGTTCGTCATCAAGGACACCTTCTACTACATCCAGAAGGAAGCCATCCGCGGCCTCATCCTGGACGAAGGAAAACGCCTCGACGGCCGTTCCTCGACCGCCATCCGCCCCATCGGCGGCGAAGTCGGCCTCCTCCCCCGCGCCCACGGCTCTGCCGTGTTCTCGCGTGGCGAGACCCAGGCCCTCGCCACGGTCACACTCGGGACCACGGACGACATCCAGGAATTCGACGCCTACACCGGCGGACCTTCCGAGAAGAAGTTCCTTCTCCACTACAGCTTCCCGCATTTCTCGGTCGGCGAGACAGGTCGCATCATGGGCCCCGGCCGCCGCGAAATCGGCCACGGCGCCCTCGCCGAACGCAGCATCGAGCCAATGCTGCCCCTGAAGGAATACCCCTACACCGTCCGGATCACGAGCGAAGTGCTCGAGTCGAACGGCTCGTCCTCCATGGCCACAATCTGTGCGGGCACCCTGGCCCTCATGGACGCCGGTGTTCCCATCGAACGTCCGGTCAGCGGCATCAGCATCGGCATCTGCACCGAGCACGACGATGCCGGCAAGATCGCCCGCTACAAGCTCCTCACCGACATCATCGGGTGGGAAGACCACTTCTGCGACATGGACTGCAAGATCGCAGGCACTGAGAAGGGGATCACGGGCTTCCAGCTCGATCTCAAGCTCAAGGGCCTTCCGATCGAGATCCTCGCCGAGGCCATCGAGAATGCCCGCGTCGCGCGCCTCGATATCCTCGAGTCCATGAAAGCCGTGCTCCCGGCCCCGCGCGCCGAGATGAGCAAGTACGCCCCCCGCATCATCCGCCTCCGCATCAACCCGGAGAAGATCGGCGCGGTCATCGGGCCCGGCGGCAAGAACATCAAGGCCCTCGTCGAACGCTCGGGTTGCGAAATCAACATCGAGGACGACGGCACGGTCATGATCTTCTCGATCGACCCCGAAGGCATGCGCATCGCCCGCGAAGGCATCGAAGCCGTCGCCGCCGAAATCGAGGTCGGCAAGATCTACCGAGGCAAGGTCGTCTCCATCAAGGAATTCGGCGCCTTCGTCGAAGTCCTCCCCGGCCAGGACGGCCTCGTCCACATCAGCGAGCTCGCCGATTTCCGGGTCAAGGCCACCGAAGACGTCGTCAAGATGGGCGATGTCATCTGGGTCAAATGCATCGGCGTCGACGAAAAGGGCCGGGTCCGCCTCAGCCGCAAGGCTGCCATGGCCGAGCGCGCCAAGGAACTCGAGCCCAAGGGCGACGGCGAAGCCCAACCCGCTTCGGATGCTCCTCCCGCAACACCCCGCCCCGAAGGCGGCCGTGAACCCCGAGAGCCCCGTGAACCGCGTGAACCGCGCGAGCCCAGGGAACCCCGTGGCGAACCCCGTGGCGAGCCCCGCACCGAGCCCCGCACCGAACCGCGCACCGAGGCTCGTGTTGAGCCCCGAGCTGAAGCCCGTCCTGATTCCCGTACAGAGTCCCGTGGCGAACCGCGCACGGCTCGGGAAGTTCGGGAGCCCCGCGATCCGCGCCCGCGCCGCTGATCCGTCTGTTTGATATCGCAAAGGGCGGCCCGCCTGGGCCGCCCTTTTTTCGTGTCGTCCTGTCTGCGCAGGAGGGAGGGAGCTCAGACTTTCCGCCACACCGCCATGAACATCCCATTGCTCCCGAGTTCCTCAGGCCAGATCTGGACCGTGTTCGAATCCCCGGTTCCCGGCCCGGACGCTTTGCGCCAGGGCAATCCCACCGGCACCGGTTCAAAGCCTGGGACGCTATCCGCGAAGGCGCGGACCACGCCCTGTGTTTCCTCACGGGTCACGGTGCAGGCCGCATAGACCAGCTTCCCGCCGGGTTTGACTGAGGCGGCTGCCTTCACCAACAGCTTCAATTGCACGGAGGCGAGCTCGGTGACGTCTGTGGCTCGGACTGTCCATCGTGCGTGGGGATTGCGCTGCCATGTTCCCAGCCCGGTGCAGGGGGCATCGAGCAGCACTCCATCGAACTTCTGCCGGGCAGGAGGCGCGGCTTCCCCGTCCCAGGCCCCCCAGCGCAGGTTGAAAAGCCCGGCCCGACTCGCACGGATCCTCAACCGCTGCAGACGCCACGCCGCGCGATCGGTCGCCCAGACCACGCCGCGATTCTCCATCAGATCCGCGAGATGCAGAGCCTTTCCGCCCTCTCCGGCGCACGCATCCCACCAGTTCTCACCCGACCTCGGCGCGCATACCAGCCCCACCAACTGCGACGCAAGATCCTGAACCTCAAATCGTCCTTCGTGAAAGGCCGGGCACCGGAAGAGATCCCGAGTCCCCCGATACCACAGGGCATCCGGGGAAACCGCCGGATAGGGTGCCTCACAGCCCCCCAACTCGATGGCTAGCACCGGACCGATCCCCGGACGGGCACGAAGCCAGAGCCTCGGCTCCACCTGGAGCGACCTCAGCCAGGCGGCTGCAACCGGCACACTCTCCCCAACCCAGGACGGCACCGCACACGCCAACTCCTCATCCCCAAATGACCCCGGATCCCTCGCAAACCGCGTCGCGAGGTCAAGCGTCTCCTCCAGTTGTTGCCGGACCGGCCTGGAATTATCCAGCCAGCCGCACCACCGAAAATATCCGAACACCAGCCGCGCCGCCGCAGCCGCCACGTCCTGGGCCACCCCGTGCTCAGCCCGCAGCATCCGCCGAAGCACGTCGTCGGCCGGATTTCCAAGCAACGACTCCTCCACCACCGCGGCCGCAATCTCCATCGGACTCCTGGAGCGCACCCGTGACACCACCGGAGCCGGTTCGTGGGCTGCGTCAGCACCGCGCTGGCCCGGTCGGAAATCGGGATGCGGCCGGGAACGGGCACCGGAACGAAAAGGCGGTCGGGATCGCTGGGGG
>CAIMTB010000042.1 GCA_903844265.1 uncultured Verrucomicrobiota bacterium | reverse complement strand
GATCTGGGCGCTGGGGGACCTCGAGGAGGATGTGGAAGTGGTTGTGCATGATGGCGAAGGTGAGGACGCGGACGCGGCAGAAGCGTTCACATTCGCGGAGGAGGGAGACGAAGTGGTCTTTTTCTGCGGGGCCGAAGATGGGGCGTTTGTCGACGATGCGGGAGAGACAGTGATAGAAGGCGCTGGGCCTGTCGTTGGGGAGCTTGAGACGACGCGCACGCATGGGAGGAGAGAAAAGGAGAGGAAACGCCAAGTCAACCATATAAAAAACCTGTCCCTTTATGTGTAACCGCCCACCTCACGCCGGTCAGGACGACATCGCTCCGTGGAGCGGTTGGAATCCCGCTTTCCCGCGACCCTGTGATGTTGGCGGATGGCGTTCGCGTACAGTTCGTTGACGCTCGAGGGCGATGGGTCTACAGCGGGTGTTGAACAAGCCTGGGGTGTCCTGTCGGGTCAGCCGTCGTGATGGACGGTTGGTCTTGGACTCGTACCGCATCCGGGCCGCACTTGGGCTGCCTCCGGGTGGTGGTTGTGGGGGGCGGCGATGAATCGCAGCGACGCATGAAGTCATTCAAAGAACTGGCGATCCAGGATCCCGACAAACTCAGGTTCGGTCTCGCGCCGAATCCGCTTACGACGAAGCACGGAATGGTTCTTGGGGGCGGGGTGGTCTACCCGGAGCTGAATTTCACCCTGCCGACGATGTCGATCGAGGCATCGACGATGTCGGAGGTGCGGGGGCATTACCGGCAGATCATCGCCGAGTCGACGAAGCGGGCGGCGGAGCTGGAGGCGCCGGGGTTGGTGGTTGAGTTCGAGACCCTTCCGCCGATGACGGAACATCCCGAGTGGGGGATTGAGCTGACGCGCATTCTCCTCGACGGAATGGCGGAGGCTCGTGATCGGCGCGGGTTGCGCAGTGTGCTTCGCATCACGCCCAATGATTTGCGGGACATGGAGCGTCCGTCGCGGATGCGGAGCGGTCCGCATTACGAGGCGATGATGGTCACGATGGAAGGCTGTGCCGCGGCGGGGGCGGAGTTGCTGAGCATCGAGTCCGTGGGTGGAAAGGAGGTGCACGACGAGGCCCTGATGGTGGGGGATATCCGGGGCGTGTTGTTCGGGTTGTGCGTCCTTGGGGTGCGCGACATGCGATTCCTGTGGTCTGAGTTTGCGACGGTGGCTGGGCGGCACGGGGCCCGGTGCGCGGGGGACACGGCGTGCGGGTTTGGGAACACGGCGATGGTTCTGGCGGAGCAGAAGATGATTCCGCGGGTTTTTGCGGCGGTCGTGCGGGCGATCTCGGCGGTGCGCACGCTGGTGTGTTACGAGGCGGGAGCCGTCGGGCCGGGGAAGGATTGCGGGTACGAGAATCCCATCCTGAAGGCGATCACGGGGTTCCCGATGGCCATGGAGGGCAAGGTTTCGTCCTGCGCGCATCAAAGCCCGCTGGGCAACATCACGGCAGCGACGTGTGACACGTGGAGCAATGAGTCGGTGCAGAACATAAGATTGCTCGGCGGGATGGCTCCGGTGTGTTCCCTGGAGCAGCTCATCTATGACTGCCGGCTCATGAACCAGGCGATCGCCAGCGGTCCAGAGGCTTCCCTGCTCTACCGCAAGTGGATGGTTGAATCGGACGCGGCGCTCGATCCGCAGGCGTGGATCCTCAGGCCCGAGAGCGTGATGGAGATCGCCCGGGTCATCGTGGCGTCGGATCACCCCTACCTGGCTGGAAAAAATGCCGCACTCACGGCGATCCGGATCCTTCGCGAGGCCCACGCCGCCGGGCGCCTCAAAATAGTGCCCAAGGAATTGCCGTGGCTCGATCGCATGCAACGGACCCTCGAAGCCCTGCCGGACAACGAGTCGGCCTTCATCGGGGAAATGATGGGATTCCTGGACCGGAGTAAGTTTATCCCGGGTGAGTACGGACTTTGAGAGTTCGGTCGGGGATTATCGGAGAGGCAATCTGGCGGGCGCCGTCGGGGGCCGGAGTGGCGCTGGAGCCTTTGTCGGGTGGATTCGCGGGAATCCGCCCGGCTCTGGAGCTGGCGTCACTGTGTTGGGCTCACGGGAGTTCGTCCCTCTGACAAGGGAGGCGGTGAGTCGGGGGGGGCGTTGGTTGCGGGTTCCGGTCTGGGCGTCGGGGCCGGGGCCGGGGCCGGGGTGAAGATTCCCTTGATGACGCGCAGCGGTTGGAGCGGAAGAAGGATGACCTTGGGCAGGGCGTAGAGGGGTTCGGCGTCGAACTTGGTCAGTGTTCCGGTGACTCGGTACTCGAAGAGCTTGGTGAGGGGTTTGAGGACCAGTCCGAAGATGGGGCCGAAGCCGAGTATGTCGCCGAGGACCTGGGCTTCCACCTTGGCGTTGATGCGTTGGTCAAGGTCCACGCTGCCGCGGTAGAGGAGCTTTGCCGGCGGGCAGGCGATGCTGAGGTCCTTGGTGTGGAAGACGCCGTTGCTGACCACGAAGGTGGCATCCGCGCGCTTGGCGCGGTTGTTGCCCAGGCCGGGGATGAGCGCGTTCAGCACCGGGCTCATGAATCCGAAGAGTGGCGTGTCCCAGATGAGTCCATCGCGCAACGCGGCAATGCCGGTGCCGTTCCACGTTCGGATATCCGAGGTGCGCGCGGAGTCGATATCCAGATTCAGATCAAAGGAACCCTGGGCGACGTTGGTGTGCCCGTCGGTCACCTCCTTGAGCAAGTCATCGAGGTGCGAGTCCCGGATCTCGGCGAGAAAGCGGTATTTTCCCTCCGCCGACTCGGCGAGGTCGAATTGCGCGTTGCCGGTGAATGAGCCGCGGTAAAAGGAAGCGGCTATGTTGGTGAGGGTCAGATTCTGTCCGTGCCACATCAGCCGGGTGGCAATTTTGTCGGCGCTGAACCGCCAGAAATGGAAGGGCCCGCCTTCGACGTCAAAATTCAACAGGGCCGTGCCGGCTTGTCGTGGGTGGATGGTGCCCTCGACTCGCACCCTGGGGAATGAGTCGAATTGGTAGTACTTCAGTTTCTCGGGAAACTCCGGGTTGATGGCGGCCGTGACGACCAGCGGGTCGATGGTATTGGTCGCGTGCCCGATGGAGAGAAGGTCGGTGGCCAAATCATAGCTGACCTGGTCGACGGAGAGTTCCCCGGCGCCGCGGGTGAGCCGGACGGGGCCGGCGGCGATCCGCTGGTTGGTGTAGGTGACGGAGGCCTCGAGGAGGTCGAAGCGATGGCCCCTGAACACGAGGCCGGGTACCCGCGCGGTTCCGACGATGGATTGCTTGTTGCCCTCGGTCCAAGGGCCCCAGACGGACACGTGTGCGTCGACCGGGGCCTTGAATTGGAAGAGATCCAGGACCTCGGCGCTCTTGTCGCCGAGGAGCGGCCGCAGGACCGGGGGATCCACGATGCCGCGGGCGTCGACGCGGTACTCGTGGGTCTTGTCGCTGTAATCGACGATGATTTGCTGGCTTCCCTCGGGGCGGGTGGTGTGGAGGTCGGGAAGTCGGACATTGTTGCCATCGAAGGAAATCGAGGATTCGGCGGAATCGAAGGGGACGCCCTTGAAGCCGCCGTGGCCGACCTTGAAGCGGCCGTCGACGCGGAGGGAGGCCTTGACCGCGCCGTTCCAGTCGGGCTTGGGATCGGACCAGGCCGGCAGGACGACGCTCGCATCGCCTTCGAACCAGGGGGGGCGGACCCATTGGTAGCGGACGAAGTTCTCGCGGCTTTTCGGGCCGAGCAGGGCGTCGATGCCGTGGACGTCGAAGGTCGAGGTGGCGTGGAGGCGGGCGAGCCGGCGGACGACATCGAGGTCACCGTGGGCGTTGAGTTTGCCCCTGAAGAGGGCCGCGGAGAGGTTGCGGATTGTGGCGAGGGGAGGATTCCAGTCCACGCCGAGGTCGACCTGGTCGACGTTCAGTCCTGGGGATTGGACGGCTTGGATGGAGGCGTCGAGGGAGGCGGTGAAAGGCCAGAACGTGGACCAGGCCGCGATGTCGGGGGGCGGGGTTGTGGACTGGGTCGAGGAGGAGAACGAGCCCTGGATGCGGACGGGTCCGGACGTTCCGGGTTGACCGGACACGGTGGCGATGTTGAGGGCGAGGGTGCCGGACAACGGTGGGCTGACGGGGTCGGTGGTGCTCGGGTTCCCGGGTGTGTTACGGATGTTGAGATGCGGTACGAGCGGATGCCGGAGGTTGAGGGTGAGGGCGATTCCAGTGGTGTTGAACGGGTTGCGCGGGTTGCTGGTGATTTCGAGTTGGTCGGCGTTGGCGGTCAGGCGTGTGTTCAGCGGCAGGTTTTCGAGGTCGGCGCGACTCATGCCCGTGGGTTGGGCGAGGAGCTCGCTGCTGCCGTGGAGCGAGATTTTCCGGGCACGGAGCCCGTGGAGAGAGAGGTGGTCTGCATTGAGTTGCCACTCGGCGAGAGTGGGGAGCGAGGGGCGTGGCAGGCCGCGAAGTTCGAGCCGGCCGGAGACATCGTTGATGCCGCCGTCACGGGTTTGGAGATCCGCGAGTTCGATGGTGATGGCGGATGTGAGGGCATTGGTGGCGCTGGCCGGGTCGGACATCGAGCGGATGGAGATGCGGAGCCTCCGCATGTCGCCGTGGGGCGTTCGCACCTCGGGGATGTCGACGTAGGCATTGCCGGTGGCGTAT
>CAIMTB010000041.1 GCA_903844265.1 uncultured Verrucomicrobiota bacterium | reverse complement strand
GAACTCCAGCGTCGGCGACTGCCAACCCGCCCGATTCCTCGCAAACGCCGCCCACTCGATCTGTCGGTTGTACCTGAACCCCTGGAAACTGGCCTCGATCTCATCGACCTCGTCGTGCGTGTAGAGCGGGTACTCCTTGATCCCAAGCTCGTCATGCTGCCGGGCCATCACGTTGACCGAGTTGTGCAGGACACGATTGACGAGAAAATAACTCAGCTCGGTCATGAGCACGTGGGCCCCTGGAAAACGCCTGACGGCGACGGGCAGCGACCCCACGTGATCGTGATGACAATGGCTGATCACAATGGCATCCACATCCCCATCCCCAGCCTTCTCGTAGAGCGGCATGGAGTCTCGACCTTCGCGCTTGGGGTGGACTCCAGCGTCGAGGAGGATGCGGTGGCTCTCGAAATCGACCAGCCACGCGCTGGCGCCGACATCGTGGGCGGGGTTCAGATTGGCAATTCTCATAGGCAATGGTCCGCAGGCGGCGGACTCCCCCGAGCTTGGCTTACGTTCGTGGGCACTGCGAAAATAATATTGAACAAACATCCTCCCCCGGCGTCACAACCTGCGGAGTTGTCTGGGTTCGCCCGTGGGCAGGATTCGCTGCCTGGCCCGCGGGCACATTCACGGCAGTTGTTGTTGTCGGGCATGGGCGGGCGCCGCAAGGCGTCCGCCCATCGTGCTTCGAGGCCACCCTCGAGGATCGCCCCCGGCCGTAACCGCCGATCTCACCGGACCGCGTTGCCCGGCGGCGTCTGGAGCTTCCCGAGTTCATCCTGCACCACGCGGGACTCCGCTTCCATCTTGAGAGCCGCAAGGTTCTCCAAGGCCCGACGCAAAATCGACTCCGCTTCCTCCCTCGTTCCTCCACCCCTCGCCAGGCTCACGCCCAACCCCGAGAGACTCATGGCCACCCCGCGCGGATGCCCCATCCGTTCAAAGGCGGCCAGCGCCTCCCTCCACGCCGCGACAGCCTCGACCGAATCGCCCCGCATCTGGAAAATCCTGGCGCGCGTCAGAAGAACCGCGGCACTCCCGCCCGCTTCACCCAGCGCCTGGAAAGCCGCCGCCGCCCGCGCGGACGCCGACAACGCCTCCGGAAGCCGACCCTGCCCCGCCCGGGTCCGGGCCTCTTCATGTCGCAACAGCGCCACCAGCGAGGGCTCGGCGATCCCGGCGAGGCGGGGCTCGAGAGACTCGAGGCGCGCCGAGGCCCGACCGAGGTCTGACTCGTTCTCGAGCTGGAGCAGGGCGATCTGGTTCCGCCACCAGGCATTGGTCCGGCCCAGGTCACGGTTGGCCGCGGACGCCTCCTCAAGCAGGGCATGCGACACGCCAAGCTGCCCCATCGCGCGACGGCAGATACCCTCGTTGTGGCGGGCGAGAGCGACATCCCCCCGGCGATTGAGAAGCTGGTATTGTTGCCCGGCCCGACGCCACCAGTCGGCCGCGCCAGGCCAGTTCTCCTCGGCCTGCAGTTTCGAGGCCTGCGCCACGAGACGCTCCGCCTCCGCCACCGCCCGAGGCGGCGCAGGCACAGGCCGACCGGCGCACCCCGCGCCCGCGACGGCAAGAAACGCCAGGCCACACAGCGTGGCCCACAGAGGGAGTCGATCAACCACGAGGCGAGTGAACGAGATCATCGGGAAGGTCCATCAAGGCTCGGCTGCACCACGCTCTGGAGGGGCGCGTTGGTCTGCCCCTGAAACGCCGAGCGCAGCAGCCAATGACTCTTCAGGCCCTGGACCATCGAGTCGGCGCCCACCACCAGGGACGAAACCTCTCCCAGGAACAACCCATTGGCATTCACCTGCACGCTGAGGTTGCTGGTCACGAGCGAGACGCTGTCGAGGGTCATCGCGATGCGCCGGGTCAGATCCTGAAGCTGCGCCTCGCTGGTGCGGATCAGCGCGGTGGTGTTGGTCAGCGTCGCACCCATGCTCGCAAGATCCATCTCCACCTGGCCCTGAAGATTCGACGTCAGCAGCATCCGGCCGATCACGCCTTCCTCGGAACGCAGGCGCGCCGTCATCCCCTCCAAATTCGTGAGCACCGGCTGAAGCTGCACGATGCTGAGGTTGGCATTGGACGTGGCGTCCGATGCCCGCGCGAGCACCTGCGAAACCTGGGCCGTCAGTTGTGGCAGCGACTCCGCGAGGTTGCGGACGATGCTCTCCACCCGCACCGCAAGGGCCGGAGCTTCCTGGACGCGCTGCAGCCAGACACCGTCCACCTTCCCCAGCCGAACCATGTCGTTCGTGTTCGGGTGGCTCCGGATCAGCGTTTCGCCCCAGACCTTGTTGCCCGGAATCACCGTCACCAACCCCGCATCCGGGTTGCCCGGTGTGATGTCGAGATAACGCGCGCCAAAAAAATCAGCGGACACCACATGGACCGTCGAATCCGTCAGGACATAACCGAAGTGCGGCTCCCACACCTCGAAGCGCACGGTGACGTTCCAGTTGTTGTCGACGGCCCAGGGATCAAGCGGGTTGGTCTCGACCTCCATGATCCTGCCGACAACACGGCCCAGGATGTAGACCGGGTCCCCACGCTTCAGCCCGGTGGCATCGCGGGTGAAGCAGAAATACGGCACCTTGTGGACGAACCAGCCTCGCTTCTTTCCGGCGTGGATGACGGGGTAGGCGAACCCGACAACCATCAGCAGCGCCGCCATGGCCACGAACAACCCCACGAGCCTCTCGACACGGCTCATCCGGGTTCGGAGTTGGGGCGTGAGGTCCTGCAGCGCCATGGCCCCAGCATCAACCTCCCGCTGTCGGACGCAACACCAGGCCGCCATCCCCCGGCGATTCCGTCGGCTGCCAACGGCCGCCCACGACCCGCGCACATCGGTTCGCCAACCCGCCCCAATGACGCGTGTCCTGGGTCGCAATCACCCACGTCCCCCGCCCTGTGCCCGCCGGAGTTTTCCCCACCGCCCAGTCCGCCAGGAATTCACACCACCACACCGTCTCCTCCGCCACCTGCCCCGCCACCGGATCATCCAGCAACAGCACCTCGGGCATCAGGACCAGCGCCCGCGCCAACGCCGCCCGAGGCGCTATGCGTCGCGGCAGATCCCTCGGCAGACTATGGGCATACTCCCCAAGCCCAAGAGCTTCCAGCATCGGCCCCACCCGCTCCAGACACGCATCCCCCGGCCGACGCGCGTGATACAGCAGCGGCAAGGCGAGATTCTCCGCCACCGTCAGATGATGGAACAATCGCCCGCCCCCGCTGAATACCACACCCAGCCTCGACCGACGCTCCAGCAACTCCTCCTCCCCCAACTCCGCAGCATCCCTCCCAAATAACGAATGCCGACCATTCACCGGCCGAACCAGCCCCGCCGCCACCTGCAGGATCGTCGATTTCCCTGAACCAGGATCCCCCGTCACCAGCCAACGTTCCCCTACCCGGACCTCCCAGCTCACGTTCCGGATCAAAATGGTCGCCGGATCGTGCTGCGACGACACATCCACATCCTGCAGGCCAAGCACCGACGGCGCACCCTCCAGGGCTCCAGGCGTTGGGTTCAGGGACCGCGTCTTCACGTCAATCAGTGGAAATCAGAATCATCCAGGCCCGTGACTCGACTGACTCGGCCCAGGCGATGTTCACAGCAGAAGGTAGAGTGCCAGGAACGACATATCGAGGACCACGCATGCCATCACCGTGTGCGTCACGGCACGCGTCGTCGCCTCGGGAACCTGTTCCAATCCCAGCGGTCGCGCCAACCCCTGGTAGCAGGTGATCACCGCCATCGCCGCCCCGAACCCAATGGTCTTCAGCACCAACAAGAGCAGGTCCTGCCACTCCAGCGCCTGCGCAATCTGGTCGAGATACTCCGTCGGGGTCAGCGGCAACTGCTGGACGAAGCAAAAGAAATAACCACTCAACAACGAGCCGATCAGAAAATACACGGTCAGGCAGAATACGGACAAGGCGAGCCCCAGAACCCGTGGCATCACCAGGAAATGGATCGGGTCGATGTTCAACGCCTCCAACGCCTCCACCTCGCCCGTCGCCCGCATCGTCGCCAGTTCCACCACCGTGGCCGTCCCGATCCGCATCAGGACCAGAAGCGCCGTCGCCAAGGGAGCCAGTTCCCGGAAAAGCCCCACCACCAACACCGGCCCAAGCAACTTCGCCGCCCCCACCTGCCCCAACAACGCCGCCGTCTGACCGATCAACACAAACCCCGTCATCACCGACAGCACGCCCACAAACGGCAACAAACCCACCCCGGCTCGCCGGATCTGCCCCCATATCAGCGGATGCACCACCGCCCGCGATCGCGCAAACTTGGTCAGCGTCGTCGCCAGCACGATCAACCCAAAGGCCATCAACCGACGCGTCGTCCGCGCCGTCGCACGAAAGGGCCGGACACCCAGATACGAAACGGCGTCCAATACCCCAGCCACGGCGCCACTGATCGCCCGCCCTCTGGTCCTGCTCGGGGTCACGATGCCCAAGGCTGCGGCCACCGACCGCCCACCGTCAAACACGCGTCGGCACCTCCACAGACGGTGGGGCGCGCACTCCGCTGCGCGCCGTCGGGTGTCGGCGAACGGGCGGCGGGCAAGGGACTGCCCGCCCTACCACCGAGTACCCAGCACTGCCCCCCGCCGCGACGGACGGGTCCCCTCCGCTCACCCCGCCGTCACAGCCGCACGCGCGTTCCCCACGGCCCCGGTCTTTTCCAGGAAGTATTGGTAGCCGCCGGCGTATGTCGTGACTTTGCCGTTGCGGACGTGGAGCACCTTCGTGGCCAACCGCCGGATGAAATGCACGTCGTGGGAAATGAACACCAGCGTGCCCTCGTACCGCTCGAGCGCGAGGGTCAGCGACTCAACGGTCTGGATGTCGAGGTGCGTCGTCGGCTCGTCCATCAGGAGCAGATTGGGCGGGTCGACGAGGAACTTGATGAGGTTCAACCGGCTCTTCTCGCCACCGCTCAACACCGAGGTCCGCTTGTGGATGTCGTCCTTGGTGAACAGGAACGAACCCAGCAGCGCACGGGCGTCCTCTTCCTTCAGGACCGCAGAACTGGTCATGACCTCCTCGAACACCGTCTTCATCGGATCCAGCGTGCCCGCTCGATGCTGGCTGAAATAACCGATCTTGGCGTTATGGCCGAGCTTCCGCTCGCCCTGCTGGAATTCAACCACCCCCGCCAGAATCTTCAGCAACGTCGATTTCCCCGAGCCGTTCGGCCCCACAAGCACCGTCCGCTCCCCACGCTCGATGATCAGGTCCAGCCCCGCGTACACCTTGTTGTCGCCGTACGCGAGGTGGATGTTCTCGAGCGCGACCGCCCGCTGGCCGCCCCGCGGCGGCACCGGGATCTGGATGCGGACCGGCTTCCGTGGCGCCATCGGCTTCGCAATGATCTCCATGCGCTCGATCTGCTTGAGCTTGGCCATCGCCTGCGACGCCTTCGACGGCACGGCCCGGAAGCGGTCGGCAAACTCCCGCAACGACTGGATCTCCTTCTGCTGGTTCTTGTGCGCCGCCAGCTGCTGCTCGTACCGCTCCTCCCGTTGGCGCAGGAAATCCGTGTAATTCCCGGTGTAGGCCACAAGCCGGCGCTCCGCGATCTCGTGGACCTGGTCGACGACTTCGTCCATGAACTGCCGGTCATGCGAAATCATCAGAAGCGCCCCGGCGTAGTTCTTCAGGTGGTTCTGAAGCCAGATCAGCGAAAGCAAATCGAGATGGTTGGTGGGCTCGTCGAGCAGAAGAAGGTCCGGCTCGATCACAAGCAGCCGGGCAAGATGCGCCCGCATGATCCAGCCACCACTCATCTCCCGCGCAGGCCGGTCGAAATCCGTCTCCCGAAAACCCAGGCCGGCCATGAGCTTTCGTGCCTTGGACTCAACCTGCGGATCGTTCAGCGCGTCGTGCTTGGCATGCGCCTCCATGTACTCCGCACCTGACACGTCCCCCGCCTCCTCCAACTCGCGCAGACGCCGCTCCAGCGCCGGCAACTCGCTCGCGCGCCCAGTCGCGACCTCCAGCACGGTCTCGGCCCCCACCGCTTCCCCTTCCTGCGGCAGATAACCAATCATCGTCCACGGATCCCGCTCAACCGCCCCAGACTCAGGCTCCGATGCCTTCAGGATGATCGAAAACAGGGTGGTCTTGCCAGCCCCGTTGGGGCCGACAAGCGCAACGCGCTCACCACTATTGACCTGCAGCGAGGCGTTCTCGAACAACGTCCGACCGCCCAGCACCATCTTGAGATCTCGAATTGCCAGCATGATATAGGAAGGATCAGCGGCCGCCAAATCGCGACCGGAGGGTCACTCTGCACGAAATTCAGGAATCAAGAACAGCTCTATCGAGGGCTCAGATGCCTTCACGGCCTCCACCCGAAGCGCAGCCTTGACAATGCGGACTCAACGACGTAGGCCCGGCCGACGGGCCCGATCGATGCAATCGACATCCCGCCAACCCGCTTCCGGCGGCAGGCAACGACTGGGTCCCGCCCCAGGACGGTCCTTCCACAGGGGCCGGCGGCGTCAGGTCGGCGGCTCAAGATCGTATCAGCAAAGCGATTGGAAACGGCATGAATGACATTCGACTCGCGGCAGGATGGATGACTCTCCTGGGCATCACTCTATGCGGCCCATTTGCCGACGCAGACGCGGACGCAGACGCGGGCGCAGGCGGTGGTCAACCCCTGGAACTGAGGATCCAAATGACCCAGACGATGCCCCAGATCTGGGTCAAAGGGGCCACTGGACCGGTTTGGATCGAATGCACGACGGACCTGGGCCTGGGCACGGCCTGGTCGCCGCTGACCCTCCTGCCGGCCTCCAACAACCCGTCGTTCTTTATCGACGCAACAACCGCCCATGCGCCGCGGCGGTACTATCGCGCCACGAGCACCGCCGCGATCCCGGCGAGTCCCGATCCGCAGCTCTTCGCGTGGATCAGACCGGGAACGTTCGCGATGGGCACCCCGGGGAGTCAAGTGGTCGACGGACCCCAGACCACGGTCACTCTCAGCCGAGGCTTCTGGATGAGCAGGGTCGAGACAACCCAGGAGGACTACCTGACCGTCACCGGGCGAAACCCATCGGCCTTCTCCGGAGACCTGAAGCGCCCGGTCGAGCAGGTCACATGGAATGATGCCACCGATTATTGCACGCTGTTGACAGTCCGGGACTGGCTGCTCGGCCGATTGCCGGCCGGATATGTCTACCGGCTGCCAACGGAGGCTGAGTGGGAATACGCCTGCCGCGCAGGCACGACCACAGCCACCGCCTTTGGGGATGGCCTCAGCTCCGTTCAGGCGAATTTCTGGGGAGACTATCCGTATGGCGGTGCGGCTAAGGGACCCTTTCTGCAAACCACCGCCCCAGTGGGCTCCTACACCCCAAACGCCTGGGGCTTGCACGACATGCACGGAAACGTCTGGGAATGGTGCTCCGACTGGTATGGCGATTATCCCGGCGGAAGCGTCACCGATCCGAGCGGCCCGATCACAGGGTTGTGGCGCGTCTATCGTGGAGGCGCGTGGTACGACTGGGGCGAAAGTTGCCGCTCGGCGTCCCGGGACTGCGCCGGCCCCGGGACCTGGACCACCTCCCTGGGGTTCAGGCCGGTCCTGGCCCAGGGCCGACTGGAAGGCCTTGCCACACCCGTCATCCTTCGTGAACCACAAACCCAGACGGTCAAGGCGGGCGGAACCGTGACATTCGGCCTGCTGGCGAGCGGGTCATACTTGTTCTACCAATGGCGACTCAACGGCGTCGATATCCTCGCGGCCACCAACGGGAACTACCGGATCAGCAATGTCCAGAGGGCCCATGCAGGCAATTACAGCGTGGTCATAAGAAACATGGAAGGGAGCGTCGACAGCCAGACGGCGGCGCTGACCGTTGACGTCCCGGTGGATCCCGAGTCCGAGCGCCTCGTTTGGATCAATCCAGGCACCTTCACAAGGGGCAGTCCAAACACGGAAGCCGAGCGGAAAGCCGACGAAACGCCCCAGACGCAGGTGACCCTCAGCGCCGGCTTTTGGATCAGCAAATACGAGACAACCCAGGAAGAATACGAATCTGTCATGGGCGTCAACCCAGGCAGCTTCAAGGGAATTGCCAACCGGCCGGTTGAGAGTGTCACCTGGGAAGATGCCACCCGTTATTGCGCGGAACTGACGTTGCGGGAGCGGTCTGCCGGACGCCTGCCGGCCGGTTACGCCTATCGACTGCCGACGGAGGCTGAGTGGGAATACGCCTGCCGCGCAGGCACAACCACCCCCGTCGCCATGGGGACCAGCCTCGGATCAACCCAGGCAAACTTCTCGGGGGACCAACCGTATGCCGGAGCCGCCCAGGGCCCTTCTCTGGGATCCACCACCCGGGTGGGGTCGTATGCCCCGAACGCCTGGAGCCTGTACGACATGCACGGCAACGTCTGGGAGTGGTGCTGGGACGGGTATAGCGATTACAATGCCAACTCACAGAGAGACCCTGAGGGGCCCACGGCAAGCTCGTCTAGGGTGTCCCGCGGCGGCAGTTGGTTCGTCGACGCTGGGGGCTGTCGTGCGGCGAATCGATACGGGATTAACCCGGCGAACGGGCTCTACTTCTTGGGATTCCGGGTCGCTCGCAGTTCATTCCAGTGAGACGGACGTAGGCCGGGAACAGACGCGCGAATGGAGCGACTGTCCGAGTTAGAGATGCCTGGCTCGATTCGATATTGGAAGAACTTCG
>CAIMTB010000040.1 GCA_903844265.1 uncultured Verrucomicrobiota bacterium | reverse complement strand
TCTACGAGAAGGTCAGCTCGACGGTCCTCCGGGCCCGAGCCCGGGAGGCGGGTATGCGCACTCTCCGCGAAGACGGTCGCCGCAAGGCGATTGCCGGCCTGACCACCGCCGAAGAGGTCATCCGCGCGACCGTGGGTGACATGGACTGAACCCTGCTGAACCCGACCCAGCGCGTCCGAAAAACCAACGTCCGACTGATCCTCCCGTTTTCCGATCATGGCTTACTCGATGTCCGATCTGCTGCAGTTGGTGGTGTCCGAGGGGGCCGCCGACCTGCACCTGCGCGTGGGAACCTCGCCGGTCCTCCGGGTTCATGGCATCCTTCACCGTGTGGAGGGCCCGATGCTCCGGTCGGAGGATACCGAGGAGCTGATGCGCTCCATCACTTCCGAGGATCAGATCCGCAGTGTACGCGAGCGTGGGGGTGCCGACTTCGGTTTCGCCTTCGGCGAGCTGGCGCGATTCCGTGTCAGTGTGTTCAAGGAGAAGGGCAACTTCGGGATGGTGCTCCGGCAGATCCCGACGAAGCTGCTCACCCTCGAGCAGATTGGCATCCCGCCGTCAGTCCGTGAGCTTCTGTACAAGCCTCGCGGACTGGTCCTCGTGACCGGGCCCACGGGTTCCGGCAAGACGACCTCGCTGGCGTCGATGATCAACATCATCAATGAGGAGCGTGACGACGCGCACCTGATCACGATCGAGGATCCGATCGAGTACTATCACAAGCACAAGAAGGCCGTCGTCACCCAGCGTGAGGTGAACGTGGACGTGCCGAGTTTCGCCGAGGCCATCCGGCGCGCGCTGCGGCAGGATCCGGACGTGATTCTGGTGGGGGAAATGCGCGACCTGGAGACGATGGAAGCGGCCATCACCGCGGCTGAGACGGGTCACTTGGTGTTTGCCACGCTGCACACGACGGGCGCGGCCAAGACCATCGATCGTATCACGAACGCATTTCCGACGAACCAGCAGGAAATGATCCGCATCCAGCTGTCGACGGTGCTGCAGGCGGTGATCTCGCAGTTGCTCCTGCCACGTGCCGACAAGCCCGGGCGCGTGGCGATTTTCGAGATCATGGTGAACACCCCGTCGGTCGCCGCACTGATCCGCGACAACAAGACGTTCCGAATCCAGTCCGACATCCAGACCGGCGCCAAGTACGGCATGGTGACGCTCGACGGTTTCCTGATTGATAAATACCAGCAGGGAATGATCTCGCGCGAGGAAGTCATCACCAAGGCGCAGGACCCGACCACCATCCTCCAGAAGCTCCAGGAACTCGAGGCCGCCCACGCGGCTGCCGCAGTCTCCCGCTAATGGCCTATGTCCGATCCCGTCTCCCATCCTCTCCTCTCGCTGGTCCGTGACCGCGGTCTTCTCGACGATCTGCAATTCGAGGAGGTCTCGCAGGAAGTCCAGCGCAGCGGCAAATCGGTGTCCGAGGTCCTCGCGGACTTCGGGTTCCTCGATCCCGACTCGCAGCTCCAGATCATCGCCGAGCATCTGGGGACGGAGGTGGTGGATCTCGGGTCCGTCACTCCCGACGCGGAAACGTTGAAGGCGGTACCGGCGGCGACGGCGAAGTCGTACCAGTGCTTCCCGTACGCCCTGCACGGCACGACCCTGCAGTTGGCGCTTGGGGATCCGCTGAATCCGGCCATTCTCGACGAGCTTGGGTTCTCGATCAGTTTCGAGATCGTCCCGGTGGTGGCGGACCCCAAGGCGGTGGCGAAGGCCATTGAGAAGCATTACGGGGCCGGGGTGGGTGGTGAATCGGACACCATGGCTGCGCTCCTCAAGGAGCTGGGCGCCGATGCTGAAATCGAGAGGGAAGCGGCGGATGCGGTGCTTGGAGCGGGGGATCTCAGTGATCTCGCCAACGAGGTTCCCATCGTCAAGTTCGTGAACCTCGTCCTTGCGCAGGCCATCCAGGACCGCGCGTCGGACATTCATTTCGAGCCGTTCGAGACCGAGTTCAAGATCCGCTACCGCGTGGACGGTGCGCTGTACGAGATGGCGCCGCCGCCGAAGCATCTGGCGTTGCCGGTGACTTCGCGACTCAAGGTCATGGCGAACCTCGACATTTCGGAGCGGCGTCTTCCCCAGGATGGACGCATCTCGATGCACATCGTCGGGCGCCAGATCGACCTTCGTATCTCGACGTTGCCGACGCAGTTCGGGGAGTCGGTGGTGCTTCGCGTGCTCGACCGCGAGGCCACGAAGCTTGAGCTCGAGGTGCTCGGCCTGCCGGCGGATATCTTCAATTTCATGGTGGAGGTCATCCAGCAGCCGAACGGCATCGTGATCGCCACGGGACCCACCGGTTCCGGGAAGACCACCACGCTCTATTCCTGTCTGCGCCGGATCAACACCATCGATTCCAAGTTGCTGACGGCCGAGGACCCGGTCGAGTACGACATCGAGGGGATCATGCAGGTGGCGATCAACGAAGGGGTCGGGATGACCTTTGGCAAGGCCCTGCGTTCGTTTCTGCGACAGGACCCCGACGTGATCATGGTCGGTGAAATGCGCGACCTTGAGACTTCGCAGATTGCGATCCAGGCGTCGCTGACCGGTCATCTGGTGCTCACCACCCTGCACACGAACGACGCCCCGGGCGCGGTGACGCGGCTCATCGACATGGGGGTTGAGCCGTTCCTGGTGGCTTCGACCCTGCAGTGCGTGCTTGCCCAGCGTCTTGTCCGCAAGGTCTGCAAGGCGTGCAAGACCTCGTTCGAGCCCACGGAAACCCAACTGTCGATGCTGAACCTTTCGCCGCACGACCTGGGCGACAAGGTGTTCTACTACGGTCGCGGTTGCGGGGCCTGCAATGACACCGGCTACAAGGGCCGGAAAGGAATCTTCGAGCTTCTGATGGTCAACGAAGCGATCCGTCAGTTGATCATCGAGCGCGCCCCCACCGTCGTGGTGCGCCAGAAGGCCGCGGAGCTTGGAATGGTATCCTTGCGGGAGGATGGCCTGCGCGGTATTTTTGACGGGTCCACCACCATCGAAGAAGTGCTGAAGTACACCTGACCGAAGGTTCACCCATGCCCAAGTTCAATTACGTTGCCATGGATTCCCGTGGCAAGGAGACCAAGGGGAGCCTCGACGTGGGGAGCCAGAACGAGGCCATCAGCCGTCTCAAGGAGATGGGGTATTTCCCCACCAAGGTGGTGGCTGCCGAGAAGGCGGCCAGCCAACCCAAGAAGACAGTCAAGGCCCCGCCCAAGGGAGGCGCCAAGAAGTCCAGAAACTTCACGATCCCCGGCATGGGCGGCGTGAAGACCAAGCAGCTCACGACGTTCACCCGTCAGCTCGCAACGCTCGTCGACGCCGGCCTCCCGCTCCTCCGCGGCCTGCGCGTGCTCCAGAAGCAGGAGAAGAATCCGCTCCTCAAGTCCACGCTCGGCGAACTCGCCCTGTCGATCGAGGGCGGCAGCACGTTCTCCGAGTCACTCGCCCAGCACCCCAAGATTTTCAACCGCCTCTTCGTCTCCATGGTCAAGGCGGGTGAGCTCGGTGGTGTTCTCGAAGTGGTGCTCAACCGACTCGCCGAGTTCATGGAGAAGGCCCAGAAGATCAAGGGCAAGGTCATCGCGGCGATGTTCTATCCCGTCGCGGTCATGACCGTCGCCGTGATCATCCTCGCGGTCCTCATGATCTTCGTCGTCCCGAAGTTCAAGCAGATCTTCGGCGACATGATGGACGGCGCCCAGTTGCCCGGCTTTACCGCCTTCGTCCTCGACATCAGCGAAGCGATCAAGACCTACACGATCGTGTTTCCGGAATTCGCCGGGGGCTTCCCGTTGCCAGGGCCTGTCCTGTGGGGTCTCGTGGCTGCAGCCATCGGCTTCAAGTTCTTTGCCAAGACGAAGTTCGGGACAAAGATCCTGGACAAGCTGAAGCTCCGGATGCCGGTCCTCGGTCCCGTCTTCACCAAGGTGGCCATCTCGCGCTTCGCGCGCACACTCGGCACCCTCGTCAGCTCCGGCGTCCCCATTCTTCAGGCCCTCACCATCGTGCGGGAGACTTCGGGCAACGTGATCGTCGGGAATGCCGTCTCCAAGATCCACGAGAGCGTCAAGGAAGGTGAGACGATCACCCAACCACTCGAGGCCGCGAACGTTTTCCCGCCCATGGTCATCTCGATGGTCGACGTCGGTGAGCAGACCGGCGCCCTCCCTGAGATGCTCATGAAGATCGCGGATACCTTCGACGATGAGGTCGACAACGCGGTGTCCGCCATGACCTCGCTGCTCGAGCCGATCATGATCGTGTTCCTCGCCGTGATCGTCGGCAGCATCGTCATCGCGCTGTTCCTGCCCCTGATCAAGTTGATTGAAGGCGTGGGCGACGTGAGCAAAGAAGGCGGCAGCGGCGGAGACTAGCAGCCTGTCGGACTTGAATCAGCTCGAAATCGGTTCCGTGGCAATAGGCGCCAGCATCCACCCTGTTGGCGACGAGGTCTTGCTGCCGGAAGGCTGCGCGAAACACGCGCCGTAAGTTCCACG